>CAZXON010000003.1:59438-90341 GCA_964642385.1 uncultured Candidatus Peribacteria bacterium | reverse complement strand
ATAAATTCACCCCTGAACGAGGCTCTATTTTTTGCTCGCAGAAAAAAACGAAATGATGAGTGTTAATAAATTATAGATTATGAATTATTAATAAAAAAGGTGTGCTAACCATTAATCATTAACAATTTATAATTAATCTATTTTCTATCAAAAAGTTTATCCATTTCTCATTTTTCAAAACGTCGCATAAATGGCCTTCCGTGCTGGCAAACAAACATTCATGGAATAGTTTGCAATCATTGTTGCAAGAGCGATTGCATCTCTTGTGGATGAAGACGCTGTCATGCTTTGATTGATGTTTTACAGGCTTTTTCTGCATACAACATATCAGCTATGGTGTCGTAGTTTGGATCGTCTATGCTCATAATAATGCGTACGATCTGTGCGAGATCATCGATATATGAGGTGAAAAAAGTGGGTATTGCATAGACCGCAATCTGCGAGTCTGATAGTGCTGCAACGTCAAATCACAATCATTGCATCGTCTCCTCGTACTGAGAGACCAAAAATCACGGCGACACACTCACAGGAACCGGTTGCAATAATGTATGTCTAACTGTATCTTCTTTCGCGCGAATTTTCATTGTTTCATATGCGATTCTCTCTGCAAGCGCATGTTGATCAACCATATAAAACGCATCATTATCTTCCAACAAAATATACATATCCCATAACTGCCCTATAATTTTCCACTGCACAGGTAGATCTGCTCATCATTCAAAATGCTCGACAAGCGTTTCTTCTTCTGCAATTGAAGAATCTATCAGAACTTCAGAACCCGCACGAGCAAAGAGTAAATTCGCTTGTGTTGAGAAAGAGGTCATAGTAGTTGATCCACGAGATTGGAAATCCATAGAATTTGAACCTCACGAAAATCAATTATCAGAAGAAAATTCTCCCTGTGAATATAAAGAAGAATGGACAAACGATGATCATCATAAATTTGCCAGTTGTTGGCTATCTACTTGCATAATTTTTTGTTCTCCTAGCGATTGACGCACCGCTTGTAACACACACTGATACAAAGAATTTGGATCTGCAAAACGCACTTCTTGTTTTCTTGGATGAACATTCACATCTACCGCATCTCCTGCTATATCAACAAACAGAAACGCCAATGGATACAAACCATTTGATAATTGCCTATCGTACGCTTGTATAATTGCTTTTCTCAATACTCTGTCTTGGACTGGACGTTGATTAACAAATATTTTGATGTGCTCTGGTGATCCAAATGTTATCGTTGGGTCAGAAAAAACCCCATACAATCTCAACGCACTATCATCAAAATCCAAAATACGCAAATGCTCTATTCGCTCTGGTTTAAATAGCTGTCAAAATCTATCAAGAAAGTCTGAACAGGCTGGCAAATCAAATACCAACTTGTTGTCTTTGTATAACTCTCGATGTTTATCCCGATGCATAATTGCATAGCCTAGGAAAATATCATAACAATAAAAATATTCAGTTTGTGATGACTTCAAAAATTTTTGACGAACTGGCGTGTTGTAAAAAAGGTTTTCTATAATAACAGTCGTTCCATGTAATCATGCAACTGGTTGTGGAACCATTGAAACACTACCTGTCTCATTTGACAGTTTGGTTGCCACAATATCTGCATTGGTTTTGGAAATCACTGTTGTGTGTGACACTTCTGCAATACTTGCTAATGCTTCGCCACGAAATCAATATGTCGCTAAATCATACAGATCGTCTTCTTTTGAAATTTTGCTTGTTGCGTATCTTGTCAAAACCATATTCATATCATGACCAGGAATTCATTTCCCATCATCGTCTACTTGAATACGTTCTTTTCCACCACCCGCAATATGCAAAACAATATGCGAAGCGTCCGCATCCAGCGAGTTCTCAATAAGTTCTTTACAGATACTTGCAGGTCTTTCTACAATTTCTCCTGCTTTGAGTTTATTAATTATATAATCAGGTAAGAGTTCTATTGCCATATTCACAAGTGTACGTATTCAGAAAACTTTTGCAAGAAAATAGATGCCTCAGAACAAAATATTTCTCTGAACGAGGATCAATTCTTTGCTGGCAGAAAGAAAAGAGGCAAATTATTAATCATTAATCATTGTTTTTATTTTCCCAAAATTCAAAAAAATCAAAAATGCTTCCCTTCTAGCCAGAGATATTCTGCTTTCTCTTGCAAAAACAAGGGTAAAATGTATGGTAGATGTATGCTTTTACGTGAAAATATAAAATACATTGTTCTGGATACGGAAACAACAGGACTTGACAAAAAACATGATGAAATAACGCAAATTGCCATCGTGGAATATAACCCCGACTGAAAAGAGTTGCGTAGATTTTCTTCATATGTTAGACCTACTGCGACAAAAATTCAAGATGTTGTTAGTATGATCACAGGGATCAATATTGAAACACTTGAAAATGCTCCAACGCGAGATGCTATCCGACCACAGATAGAATGATTTTTTTGAGAGAATACCGTCATTATTGGGCACTCTATAGGTTTTGATATGGCTTTTTTAGAACGCTACTGTTCCCCAATATATTTAACAACGATAGACACACTCCCCTTTACACAAGCACTTTTCCCATACCAACCTAGCTACGCACTTGAGATTATTACTGCCAATATTCTAGATGTAGATGATTTGTCGACAAATGATAATCACAGTTTCCACGATGCACTTACGGATGTGTTTGCAACATGACTCTTATTTTTTACGTTATTGAAAAAGCTAGAATGATTGTTGTATAGCTACCCGTATCTTCGAGAAATTTATAAACGCACTGAAAGCGGTATCGGTAAATGCCTTTTTTATAAACAAGATCAACAATTTCTCCTAAAAGAAGTACCAATTCTTAGTGCCTCTGTCTCACATAAAAAAGTAGTAAAAAAAGATAACGACATAGCCTTGTGAACTTGATATGTTGGTGAAACTTCGCTAGAAACAGTGCTCCGCCATATACCAATTGAAAATAATTGTTTAGGATTTTCACATCACCCCAAAGCGCTCCTCGCTCAGAAAACATACGCTAAATTTGGTGTTTTAACTGCTCTGTATGAGCAAACATCTTTCGACTCAGACCTTCTTTGACGTTTCTTTACCAAAAAATCATTTCACACTCGAGAAGCGTTTTGTGCAACAAAATATTTTTTACATGCTAGGGAAAATCATAGTACCTTTCATGTTGCTAATCCAACAGATGCGCTTTTTTTGCAAGCATGCCGTCTCCCCTCAAGTCGCAATATGAGAAAAAAAATATTTACCCACTTCGATCTTTTTGATGCAATAGAAAATGGGAATATTAGTAGAGATCAAACGATTACCCTTTTTGACAAAGAATGGCTTTTTGACAATCGAAGAAGATGGAAACACAAACCGTATGACCTATACACGTTTGCAACATTGTTAGATGCAATCATCTACAAGTACACATTATTGCAGAAGGATATTCACGCACTAGAAAAATTATCTTCAGCGTTCCTCATATTTATTGGATTTTTTTCTGAAGAAAGCGATAAACTGTATCAGGATGTTCACCCTCAAACTCAAAAGAATTCCTCTAAAAAGCCCACAACAGAACAACCAAAGGGAGAGCAAAATCTGGATATTCCAGTAGATGATTTTTCCAAAAATACGTATTTTTTCAGGAGCAGACTCATTCGAGAAAAAATCCACACGTATATAACAAGTTGTGTTTCTTCTCTTGCTCCCGACGATATGAGCAATTTGGAAAAAGAGACGCATAAGATAGACGCAATCCTATCAAACCCACTTACCCTTACCCGCAAACGATCTGCATACCACACACGGTTTACGGTACAACCAGTAGATACATACGTAGAAACAGATGAGTTTTACCATTTTTTTGAGACATATCAACTTCGTATTTTTTCTGTATTAGACAATAGAATCCCAGCCATAACAAAACTAGATGGAGAATTTTTGCCAAAAGATATTCAAGAAGCGACAATTCGTAAACGAAAGGAGATATCACTTACTGCTGGAGAAAAAGTTTGCATCATCGCTCCAGGGAAAGCGGCGGCACAACAACTCCTCCTCTCTCTTCATAAAAGTAAGGTATACGAATCATATTTTCTCGCTGGAGAGCAAGTAACTGGAGGGGCTGGGAAAATAATTCAGCAAACACTAGGAAAAGATGCGTATATTCTCATAGGATCATACAATTTTTGCATACAATGTGTAGCAAATGGCATAAAATTTGACTCTATCGGCGCTTTGGATATAATAAATACAGAGAGGATTAACCCTTTCACTGATTTAAAATATTACGTGGCCGTCAAGAATGAATAAAAAAAAGATGCAAAGAAGAGTAGGTTTGACAATACTCTACATTGTTCTAATGAGCAGTATACTTTTGGCATTCCCTCAAAAATGAGGAAGTGAAGAACTACTCTCAACTTTTTCAAGTGCACCAAAAACAGCCGTAGCTAGCAACAAATTCTCTGTTAGTATAATTGGAGCAGTAAATACACGGAATAGAAGTGGACAAAAATCATCAATTTCAACTGGCAACAAAGTTCCGAATACGGTTACTGGATGAGCGGTGAAAAACACAGTTATAAAAAAACAAAATATTTCTTGTGCTCAGATTAACGTATGCCAAAAAATTCACTTTTCTGATACTTATACGAATTCCCAAAAAATCAAATATTACAACGCACTGTTACAAATACTAAGTTCACTTACTACTATACTTCCACAATCGCCAAGTTTAACAAGCACACTCTTTTCAATAACCCTAACTCCTGATAATACAAACAATGAAAGAAGATGACGAGGGGGAAGCAAAACGATTCTTTTGCAAACCAAAAACATGACGACGTTACAAGAATTTCGCGAGGTCCTAACGCACGAATTAGCACATATTATTGATTTAGGAATGCTAACGGGCAAAAGCGAATCCAAAGATACAAACTTTACTATTTCCGAAAACACATACTTTTCTTCGGACGACCCTTCACTTTCTTTTTACCAACTCTCTTGGGAAAATAGCACAACGAGACTGGCAAGTGCTTCATATTTGGATTTCGTCTGAGGGTATGCTATGAGCTCTCCTTATGAAGATTTTGCAGAAGCGTTCACGATGTATATATGGCATAATGAGGTATTTAAACAACGAGCAGCGTGATCAACCGTATTACAAAAAAAATATAATTTTATGCACAACCTAACACAAGGGCAATCTCTTTCAAATAGCACTACCAATATACAAAACAATATCTCATGGAGGCCTTGGGACGTCACAAGAATCTCTCTTGAATAAATTATAATCAATCCTATACTACAATAAATTATCTTTAGCGTTTTAAAAAACAGATGGCACTCGTTATTATAATGATTCTCTTGGTTTTTGGATTAGGGATCGTAGGCAATCTTTTTTCTACGCTAAATCCTTTTGTTGAAAAACTCGGTGACGTAACAAATTACAATACTGCATACTACGCGGCTGCAATGAGTGCAGAAAGGTGACTTCTCGCATTGAGATATCACGATGCAGGGTTCGAGTGACAATCAGGGATCAAATCTGGTCATAATTCAGACGTCTTAGTGAACACTTTAAATTTTTGAAAATTTACAGCGCCAACTTCAGATGGTTACTGGAAGATAAGTTCAATTGTATCAAGAAGCCCTGAATTAGGAAAAGGTAATGTAGAACCACTTTATGCCTGAACAGATAGCAAGAATTACAACGTTCTTTGATATAATGAGACAATATATATCCCTCTATATAAAGATACGACTTCTAATACAGGTGAATATTATACAGCTGGCACTACAGAATCTTTATTTGGTGACTCAGTAAATGCTAAGATTATATGAACGTTTAGATTGCCTGCAGGCGTTCGTACTGCATTCATAACGCAATGAGGATGATGAGCATTTGAAGGACTATTAGACGATGGCATTGGCAATAACACCAACTGAACTGGGGACATCGATGAGGATGGCATAGATGATGACATTATTCTCCAACGATGAGTTGAATGATATAGTAATGATGAAAAGTTTACTATTCAGCCGACAATAAAAAACAGTTTCAATGATTGAAAACCTGAATATAATTATGATAATGCGATTAGAGAAACCATCATAAACGATGCAACGAGTGATGCTTCTAATTTGATTGATAGCTCAAGCATAGAAGGGTTCTCATTCCTCGCTGATAGTTCCATTGGAAGCGACATCGATAAACACAATATTCTTCCACTTAATTCTTCTGTTGCGTTAACGAATTTTGGATACATTCTTAGAAATGCATCTTATGATATTAACTGATTAACTCTCTCTTTTTCAATAACAAACCTGATGAAAACGAAAGAAAACCAGACATACCCTTTTTTAGAATGGTACTTCGGTGCTGATGAGAATTGACCAATCCCAATGCCAGATAGATTTTATACACTAGATGCGGTGTGAACTATAAACAACTATACAGTTCGTTTTCAGATAAAAAAACCAGTGAAAGAAAATTCAAATGTTTCAAACTTTACTATTATATTTTAAATTGTTTGGATGAAAACACACCAACCATTAGAGATTTTTGATATACAAAAGAAGTATCCATTTCGATACAAATTACGGATGGGTGTGCCTGGTTGAATTGCTCTTGTTCTTGTTTTGTGAATTTTAATCTGATATATGTTGTTCCTTATTTACGAGATACAAGGAGCTATGTTTGTCATAGGGACGATAATTTTGGTGTATTTCCTCTGGTGGCTCATCAGATGATGTGAGTATATTGTTGCGACGTTAAGTGCTCTCTTCCAACTAAAAAAACACGAAAAAATTTCTTTTGAAAATATACTTTTTGAAAAACAACAATTAACCTCAGAAGAAAAACTTTTTTTTCAAAAATTGCCCACTGATAAAAGCGTCAAACAGATCATCCATTGGTGTATGATACCAATGTACAATGAATGACCAGACATTCTTTATGAAACGATTAAGGCAATTCGCGATGCGAATTACGATCTTTCTCACATCGCTGTAACGATACAATGAGAAGCAGCAAAAGAAGAAAATTTTTATGCCACCCTCAAATATGTTGAACCTCTGACAAAAGATTTCTGATATTTTTGACATTCATTGCACGTACTCCAACCAGACGAAACCGCTTGAAAATGAGCAAATATCACATACGGAGCCAAAGAATTATATCCTACGATCCTAAGTCATTTCAATACAACTGCAGACAACGTTTTGGTAACTACACTTGACGCTGATAACATACCAGATCAAAATTATTTTTCAGTTTTGAGTTACACGTACCTTACGACTCCAAATAGAAAATATGCGTCATATCAACCCGTTGTTTTCTTTTTTAATAATTTTTGGCAAGCGCCATTTTTTTCTAAAATAGTGTGATTATTCAATACTTTTTGGATCCTTTTTAATTTTACAAAAAAGTTTTGACCAAGAAATTTTTCATCACACGCACAACCTCTTGATGCACTTATTGATTTATGATTTTGGTCCAAACAAACTATTGTTGAAGATGGTCACCAATATCGAAGAAGTTTTTTTGGATTTAAAAGCAACTACGAATGCGTTCCTGTATATGCAAAAATCTTTCAAGATTGCAATCTAGATGAGACACTTTGGAAGACCATAAAAGCACAATATAATCAAATGAGAAGGCGGTCTCATGGCGCACAAGATATCCCTTACATTCGATCACAAATGCTTGATCAACGAAAGAGCATAAACAAAGGAAGAGTTATTTTTGAGTTCGGAAGATCTTTAGAAGGGATTATTCTTCGGTCAACTCTCCACATTGTGCTTTTGGCATGATTGGTCTTTTCTTTTTTCAAAGACATCCCACTTTCAAACTATATCAGTTTGGGCGCAACTATTTCTATTTTTACGAAAATAGCATTTACGCTAACCATCACTTCCCTTTTGCTTTCTATTGCGATTTTTCCTTTTGACAGATTAAAACACAAATCACTGCGAGAAAAAATAGAAATCCTTGGATGATTTGCGATATGATTTTTTATTTTTGTATGACCGTCATTGGTGATATTTTCTTGATTCCCTGCGCTTCATACGCAAATCGGAATTCTGTTTGGCAAACCGATGAAAAAATTTAATGTTACAAAAAAAATTAGATAACAATTTTAAATAGATCATCAATGGAATATGCTTTCTATGCTGCAGAAAAAAAGAGCGAAGCAGTGGTGTTAATTATTAATTATTAATAAAAAGCAGTATTAACGATTAATCATTGTTTCGATTTTCCCAAAATCCAAAATATTTTTTATTGATACGCTAAAAATTAATTAGATAGCAACCCCACGACTCATATCATCGCAGCATTGTCTGTTGAATAAAGTTTTTGTGCTGGACGAATAAGTGCTGGAATAGTTTTGTCGATTGATGGTATCAAAAATTCATCTTCTATCATTTTTGAGACAACTTCAAACAATCTATCATTTGCTGAAACTCATCAGGTTATACCTATCGTTTTTGCATTGTATGTACGACCTGCAAGTAACAATTTTTTTCAAAGAGTTTCCACCACTGCTTCTTGAAACATGTATGAAATATCGGCAACGATTTGTTCTGTTATCTGTGTTCAGCTTTTTTCTAATTTTTGAAGAAATGTATACGCCTGTGATTTCATTCATGAAAAACTAAAATCATAAGGATTATCATGATCACTCATCATAGGTTTTTTGAAAACATAATCAAAATTCCTTTCCCCCTTGAGCGCTTGTTGACCAATTCGCGCACCTCAAGGATATGGTCATCATAACATACGCGCTACCTTATCAAAGCACTCGCCTGATGCATCATCAAGTGTTTTTCAAAGTTTCGTTATTTCAAGATCTTCCAAAAGAAAAGGAAACTCTCCCCTATCTTTTCAATCACTTACTATATTTTTATCCACAACATAGATTTCATTGTGTCCTCCTGAGGCGGTCAAGACAACCCATGGGAAAGCTAATTCTGAAATATTTCTATCGACCAGCAAAGAAAAAATGTGCCCGTAAATATGGTGGATCGGGACCAATGGTTTCTGGAACTGTTGAGAAAGCATATGTGCAACTGTTTTTCACACAAGCAAAGACCCCACCAGCCCGGGATTCGTCGTTACGGAAATAGAATCAACTGTTGGTATATCATCCAAGAAATATTGCACTAGCGCCAAAATTTGCTCACTATGCAATCTAAACGCGATCTCTGGAACTACTCCTCCATATTTTTGATGGTCATCAATTTGACTATACGCTTTGATTTTTTCAACCAAAAAACCCCCATCCTTGTACGTAACAAGCGCCAAAGAAGTATCGTCGCAACTGGTTTCTATCGCTAATGTTTTTTTCATAAAAGAGTTTATGTACTATTATTTCTTGCTAGGTCTTCCACGTTTAACCGGGGATGTTTTTTGAATCTTGGGTTTGGCAGTTCATTTCGCCTCTTTTGGTAGTTCAACATTTATTTTTAATTTTCCACCTGGTTGTAATGATTTTGGGATTGTCACTATCAGAATATTATCTATCGTGACCAAACTATGAATGTGCTCAAAATACACATAGGGTGGGAGTTGTACTTCTTGCTGAAATTCTCCCCAATAGCATTCATCTTGTTGTAATACAAAATCTTCTTTGAGTGTTGGTTTTGCTCTAATTCATTTAATTTGTAGTTTATAATCTTCGCAAAACAGCTCTATGCTTTGTTTATCCACTCATCATAATGGAATAAGAACAACTATTTCTCTGGGAGATTCATAAATATCGGTTGGAATTGATATAACTGACATTGATAAAAAATAGAAGTAAATGATTTGTTTATGTGATGATATTTATATTACAATGTTTTTCAATGGATATTCATTTTTCTCACCTGCCAATCTTTATCTAAATAATAATTACTCTGAATGAGTCGCTTTTATCTGCTCTTAGGAAGGAAAGGGACGAATTATTAATTGTAAATAGTAAATGACCATTAAACATTAACAATTTATAATTAATCATTATTATATTTTTCCTATATATAAAAAAATCCCCCGTATACAACGAAGGATTCTCTTTGAGTTTAAAGCAAAATATCGTTTTCTCTCATCTCCACCGCTGATGGCTGAGAGTAAAAAATCAATATTTTTTATGCTTTCTTCATTGCAAGAGCATAAATCGCTTGCTCGAATCGTTTGCAAGCGATAATTTTAGTCTATCGAACGTGAGTAGATATGGTATTTGCTATAGCCGATTTGCCAAGCATGAGCGACCCAACGAGGTTGTAACAACAAAAAAGATTAAAAAAATCCTTTCTCAAACGGCTAAAAGTTTTAGAGGAAGAGGCTTTAGCGGTCGAAATCACTTTTGAAAACATCAAAAGTGGCGATAGAGATCGCTTGATACAAATTATGCAGTTCGTTGACGACCCATATACGATAGAAAAGCAACCTGGTATGTCATTTTTGTCCTTTATATCTCAGTATTTTGCGAAACTACAATAGCATCTTTAAGATAATTTTTTCTCATACTGCTCCTTTCTTTTTTTTATTTGTTTGTTTTTTAGAGTTTTTTTATTTCGATGCAAATAGTATAATCACCATCGCGTCTTTGAAAAACTCCTTGTTCATTGGATTTTGGCACATGTCGAACTGCCTGGTTTTCCACAAGCTTATACCAATCTCCTTTTTTCTGTTCACCATTTTCTTCTCCTGGAAGCACAGAAATATCAATCTGACAATCCCGAAGAATAAAGGCTTCTGGGCTCGTAAATCTATCCAACAAAATATTGGTAAATAGATTGCTTGAGCTAATTCGCAATACTCCTTTGTGAGCTGTAACCATCTTTTTGTATTCCGGTTTGCTTCTCAAAGAGGTCAGAATTTTTTGGATCTCTGTCGACCAAAATGCCACAGATCTTTCCAAAACAGCACGAACGTTTTTTAGGCGTACAAAATCCACATACTCCATTTCCGCACCAAGAAAGATTTTTTCTTCAAGTTCCTGGATCAGTTCAGGAATCATTTCTTTTTTTAGAGCAAACGACTCTTCATGAGCCATTTCATAGAGTTGGTAAATTACTTCTTTTAATGATCTCGAAAAATTTTTTTGTTCGTTTTTCATTTTTCCTCCTTTTTATGTTGTTTATTTTTGTATTTGTGGTTCTTAGATCGTTAGCGTTTAACAACACGAAGAAAAACCACGATTTTGATACTATATTCTACTCAAATGAAAAGTCAATACGAAACAACAAAAACATTTTAAAGTGGGTTCAACTCTGTGAAAGCAATAAGTATTATTTTGCAAAATGTCGGTAAAACACTATACTCTAACTATGGAACAACTACTTTGAATGATAATAATGCTCGTTGTTTGATTTGTGGCGTATAGAACGCTCATTTTGTCATTAAAAAACAAAGAAATCCAAAAGAAAGCTGAGCAATTACGTTTTTTGCAGATTAAAATTCCTATCAAAAATAGTGCAAAAGATCAATGAAACCCAGAAGATCATATCCAAACAATGAAGCAAAACATTGAAATTATGAATCAGATTATAAAAAATGTCTATGCTATCTATGGAAAAACCGGGGCTGATAAAAGACTGCAAAATTATATTTCCTTGGAAATGTTGGTAGAAAAAGAAATCATCAAGTTCATAATGGGTATTCCAAAGGATTATGTCGAAACATTAGAAAAAGTTATATCATCATTTTATGCCGGCTCTGTAGTAGATTATATTGAGCAACCGAAACTTCTTGACGCTGGAAAATACTTTGGTGGCGGTTCTTTTGCTTACACAAAACCAGATCCATTTCCACTGAAAACATATGAGTCGTTTGAGGCGGATCCGATGGAGAGTATCCTCTCTTCTTTTTCTAGAGTAGATGTAGACGAAAAACTATCCTTCCAAATGCTAGTTGCCCCAGTAGATGAGAAAGAACAAGCGAAAATGAGAAAAAAGATTGAAGATATAAAAGATGATAAAAAGGGTGTGACATTTGGTTCATTTATAAAGTCTCTATTTACCACATTCGCAGCAGGCGCAAAAGGCAAAGAAGACAAGCCAGATGAAGACAAGAAAAAATCAAAATATTCTGGGCAACAACAAGGCGATCTAGATAAAAAAACAGAGGATGAACTTTTCGACATATATATCAGAGCATTAGCAATTTCGCCAAATAAACAGCGTATCGACATCATACTCAATGACCTTTCTCGTTCGCTTTCTCAATACAATTATGTTTGATTAAATAGTTTCAAATTCTCTAAAGCGAAAGGCGACGATCTAAAAACATTTTTTACAAGCTTCATTCTCAGATCATTTGATAAGAACGAATGGATTTTCTCAAGGAACAAAAAACAACTATTCAACATAAAGGAGATAACCTCTATATACCACTTCCCTCACAATAGATTCAACAAATCCCCTCGTATAAAATGGCAAATGTATAGAGTAATACCAGCTCCTGACAATCTTCCAACGGAGTGATTATTCCTTGGACATAACTTATATGCTGGTATCAAAAAAGAGATTCGTGTCCCTTTCAAAGATAGGCTTCGTCACTTCTATATTCTATGACAAACAGGTACTGGTAAATCCTCAGCACAAATACTTATGGCCAAACAGGATATGGAGATGTGAAATGGATTTTGTGTTGTAGATCCCCATGGCGAACTCTGTGAAGATATTTTGAAATTTTTCCCAAAGGAAAGAATCGATGACCTGATATATTTTGATGCCTCAAATTTTGACTATCCCCTTGGATTTAATGTGCTATCTGCTCGCACAGAAGAAGAAAGAAATATTATTACTGGTGATCTTGTAGAAATGTTTGTGCAGATGTATGGAAATGAAATATTTGGTCCACGTATTCAAGATTACTTCCGTAATGCGGTCCTTGCGCTAATGGAACAACCTGATGGTGGAACACTAACAGAGATCGTGCGTTTGTTTGTGGATCCCGCATTCCAAAAGATCAAATTGAAAAATGTTACTAATCCTGTTGTTCGTTCTCGATGGGAAAAAACATATAATGCAATGTGAGATAGAGAAAAATCAGAGATGATTCCATATTTTCAAGCGAAGTTCGGGCCGTTCACAACAGATGGTATTATCCGCAATATCATTGGACAACCTCAATCATCGTTTGACGTAGGTGACGCAATGCAACAGAAAAAAATAATACTTGTGAATTTATCGAAAGGGTTACTCGGCCCTATCAACAGCGAGCTTATAGGAAGGATGATAGTAACGCAAATACAAGTTGCAGCAATGAGGCGCGCAGGAATGGCAGAATCAGAAAGAGTGCCGTTTTATCTGTATATCGACGAGTGTCAAAATTATGTTTCCAAGTCTATTGAAAGCGTGCTTTCTGAAGCTCGTAAATATAAACTATGAGTTGTGCTGGCACATCAATATATAGACCAACTTAAAAAAGATTGATTGGGATGAGCGTTGGACCTATCAAAAGCAATATTTGGGAATGTCGGAAACCGGCTTGTTTACAAAATATGATCATGAGATGCAGAACAAATTGAAAAAGAATTTGCGCCTGATTTCTCTCAAACCGACCTCGTGAACCTGGACAATTTCAAATCAGTTTTTAAAATGTCGATAAATAATCAAGCTACGAAATCGTTTAGTCTTGATGTTACGAAATACTGGACTATGCCATACACAAATACGCCAGAAAAAATTGCTATTATGAAACAAATTTCAGCACTCAGACGAGGTCGCAAAAAAGAACTCGTTGAAAAAGAAATATATTATAGAGTCGGCGTTTAGATAGACCAATTACGCTTTTCCCTTCCTATTTTTGTTCACATAGACCATCGCATACGATCGGGAAATTTGCTTCGCAAATATAATAACCAGCGTCTACATTAGATCAAAAATTTAATTATTTTTGTTTTTGTCCTAGTTTTTTTCTTACTTTGTCATTGTTTTTTGGTCCGTTTTTTTTATACATTAGATATTATTTACTTCCTGTATTAAATCACATGAAAAACATGAGACATTTTTTTGTGCTATGAGTTAGTCTTTTCTCATTAGTGCTTTTCTGATGCAGTAATTCTTGACAAAATATGACTTTTTCTGATGCATACGAAAGTTTACTTGTGCCAGAAAAAGTAGAAGAATATTTGGATAAAACTTTTCAAAACAAAACTATTTCTGAAAAAACAAATAGCAACATTACAGTTTCAATGGAAGACTGATTATTATTTTCAGGTGTGATAAATACCGATAGCATCTATGATATTGCTTCAGGAAATGCAGAAATAGGGTTGAATTTTATGGGTAACGCGTTCGTCCCAGATGCGAAATCCACAATACGTGCTACTCTTTCTTGAAAAGCTCAAACAATAAATGAAAAATTATTTTTATATGTAGATGCGTTTGATCTAAAAACAGACCCTGCAACTCAAAATGACATGCTTTGATTAGGATTCATCTCTCCTATCATCAACACTCTGTCTAAACAACGAATTGATTTTTCTCCAGAGAGCAATTCAGGAATGAATATTTTAAGCTGAGTTTCAATAGCTCCATATACCGCAAACATAAAACAGCTCCTGATAGCTTCACAACGCGCACTGAAAACATATCCTTTATTTCAAGAAGTTGCAAAAACACAAATTGATGGGAAATTAGCATATCAAATAGGACGAAATCCTGCTGGTGTATCGTGATTTATTAACGAGATTTTAGACATCACACAAAATATTGGAAAAAACATTGAACTATCTGGCGACGAGATAGAAAAAGCAATCCAGGATGTTTTAACATCTACTCTTTCTGGTTATATCATTGTGTACGACAAAAACAATATTTGACTTCGCATCGATTCACTTCAATCACAAGACGCTTGAACAATTAGTTTAAATATATCTACAAAAAAATGAGGAACATTCGCATTACATTCCAAAGAAGGTCCAGTGATTTTGACTGGAAATATTGGAAGAGCTAATAACAATAATATCATCAACATTTATGTTCCAACAAACGAAATGCAAATCATAATTGAAATTCCAAACACGCAAGAAAGTATATTGGCAAAGATAATTGGGTCATGATTCAACGCACAAATACAAAGCACTATGGAATTAATCCCGCTGGATTCATACAATCCGAGCGCAATCAAAGAAAGCAAATCATTTCAATCGATATACAGCGCTTTGATGTGATTGTTTTGAGTACAAGAAACCACATGAGAAAATGAAAGTGATTCAAAAGAGATGCAGGAATCAGTGAATGAATTGGCTGAGTAAAGAGTATCGTATCTTGAGTTATCTAGAATTTACAAAAATAAAATTTTTACACTTTTAATGCCTACATAATTCTATGATTAAGAAAAGGAAGTTGGACACCAAAGTGGTGCGTTTTGAAAAAAAAGATCTAAAAAAAAGTGAGACACTTACATACAGTTTTGCTGATGGGAATTTATCTGGCACGCAAACCAAATGATTTGAAAATACTGAAACCGAAACCGGAGAAAAGATTTTCCAGAAGTCAGATAACCAACATGACCACAAAGAAAAAAGCGCAAAAGATACAACTCATCACGTAGAGATGATTGCCACCAAGGAAAATATACATGACAACAAATACACTTGAAAATCAGCCAAAAACATATCTTATAAAAAAGGTAAAAGCGCTTTTCGAATCAAAAGTTTTGTGTTTTTGGTGTGTTGTTTTTTGATTGGTCGATCTCGAGGTGGGATTTTTTCATTTTTCAAAAACACATTGGAAGGATTCTGATCAACAATTAGCAACACTGCAAAGACCGTAATTGGGAATACAATAGGTACAAAAGCCATAACAGATAAATATGGCAATATCAATGTTGCAATTCTGGGCTACGGTGGCGCAAAACACGACGGATGATATCTCACCGACGCAATAATAATTGCCTCTATCAATACCAAAAAAGGAACTATGTCGATGCTTTCCATCCCTAGAGATTTGCGAGTGAAAAAACCCAGTGGCACTTATGGAAAAATAAACAGCGTGTTTCAAGATGGATTTTTCACTAATTGAAAAGACTATGAAAAGTCTGCTCCTGATATCCTAGGAAAACTTATTGAAATAACTGACATTGATATTCACTATTATGCTTTTGTGGATTTTGATTGATTTGAGGAATTTATCGATTCGATAGGGTGAATCAATATTAACGTACCAGAGCCGATCTATGACTCACAATACCCATGAGAAAACCACTCTTACATAACATTTTCTATCGACTCTGGCGAACAAATATTAGATGGCGCTACTGCACTTATGTATGCCAGAAGCAGACACTCAACATCAGATTTTTCCCGCTCTCGTAGACAACAGGAGATCATAGATGGTGTCATGGACAAAATCATAACCACCAAAATGATATTTTCCCCTAGCAAAATTGAAGATGCATATAACAACATAACTAAATTTGTCCATACGAATGCGACGCTTGATGAAATACTCTGGATGCTTCCATTTGCAAAATCAATAGATCACAAATCTTCATGGCAAATTGCTGCTTGTTGATCAAATCAACGAGATAAGGCGCAAGCTTGATGTTTGCTTTATACGCCACCGCTTGAAGCTATGTGATGAGCATCAACGCAGATGCCCGTAGGTGCGACGCCATCCAATCCATCAAATTATTCTGTCATCCATTCATTTATCAAAGATGTAGTCGTGAACACTGATGCACTAGCTGAAAAAGCTACAATTCGTGTGTTAAATTGACTTAGCACTGGTACAAACAAATCAATTGGAAACCTTCCACTTGCAAATAATATTGCAGTTGATTTTGTAAAAGAATGATTTATCATCTTTGATGTTGGAAATGCACCTCAAAGTTATTCCCAAACGACTGTAATAAAAAATGGCAAAGGTCGAGAAGCATCGTTAGAAAAAATCAAACGCCAACTTCCCCCATTTGTTATCCAAGAGTGACCATTTGTACCTGATTGACCATCGCTCACTGTGATACTAGGTGATGATATGGTAAACAATGGGAAAGTCCGGACTTGAAGCAAAGACATGCCTGCATATCTGAAATATTAATATCTATTTCTTCTCACAATAATCATGAAAGTATTTGTTCCAAGGAATATTGAAAAGTGATGGTTTAATATGCACTTCCAATTGGGGCCATTGAATGTGTCTCTAATCCAACTGGTTTTGTTGGCGGTTGGTGCTTGAATGGCGCTTATGGTTTGGAATGGAGTTGTAAAGTGATCAAACAGCAAAGCTCTTGCAACAATACTAGCGTTACCAATTCTTTTGGTGTTTTGATTTATTGCATTTTTTAAGGTATCTGAACTATCACTAATCCCCTACCTTACAAAGATTTTTAGAAATCGTTTTTTGGATACAAACAAAAAATTTCAAAAGAACTCGACAACCAAAATTGATCCATTGCGTGTCGTCATAGAGTCATCCAAAGCACAATTTGAAAATACACAGATACAAGAAAAGAAAACATTGGATGTAGAAGAAATAGGAAAGAATCGCACGAAATCTGATGATCTTTTATCATAACTATCATAAATATTTTATGAGCAATTTATTTCGACGCCCACGAGCTAACATCCCACGAAAACATAAAACAATGTGAGGCAAGGTCATTAGTATAATTTCTACTATTCTTTTTTTATACTGCTTGGTGTATTTGATTTGAGGATGACTATTATCAATCAAGGAAAAACAAGAATTAGACAAAACCCCAAAAAATGCAATTGCGATACTTATGGATACATCGCTTTCTATGAGCTCTGATGATATAGAGCCAAATAGATATGAACACGCTTTAGGAATTGTTTGAGGATTGCTTAATAAGTTTGACGCAACATATTTTACCATCCCTTTTGGTTGAGTACCAATCCTGCACACTCCTATTTCCACAGATACTTTTGGGATTACACAAGTATTAAACAACTATACTCTGTGATCATATCACGTATCAGAATCATATTTGGGGAGCGCACCTTGAAATGCGATAGGGTTTGCGCGAGATTTGCTTTCTAAGATCCCAGCAGAGAGGAAAACGATTCTTCTGATCGGAGACGGCGATACAAATACTTGATTTACGATTGACACATTTATTCCTTATTTACAAAAGGACAATATCGATCTACTTGTTTGTTCAATAGGTGAAATATGATATCCAATTGGTGTCGATTATGTGGATGCAACTATTATGAGTGAACGCAATGTGAAACGTTTAGATTACATCACCAGTCAGACAAAAGGTAAATGGCGAGTTTGTAACGATAAAAACGAATCTGTAAAACGCATTATCATGCAATTGAAAGACACAACAATATTTAAAACCAAGCAAAAATTTTATCTTGCAACAACACTGTGGGAAAATCCGATTCTGCATGCTATTGCAATTAGTTCTCTTGGATTCTTTGTTCTTATGGCAATATTATCATACATAAAATATTTTACTACTAGGAAAAACTAATGCAGGAGTGATTGTTCTTATTCACCTGACCAGATTGATACTATCTAAGCCAAGAGTTGCGCAAGTGGCAATGATCTTTCTGAGAAAAATTTGGTAATGAAAATTGCCTTGTGTTTACGAATGACACTATTTCACTCCAAGCTATACAAGAATCATTACAATGATGATGACTTTTCGCAACCAAAAAATTGATTATTTGTAAAGGTATTCCAGATGATAAAGCGACCTGAGATAAACCCTCAAAACAAATAGCAAGTTTCTTTGAAGAGCTATTAGACAAAGAAACACAGTCCTTTTCATCAGATGTAATACTTGTTTTTGTCTCTGTTGACCCTGATAAAAGATTGAGATTATATAAAATATTAGAGAAAAAAGCACATGTAAAATCGTTCCCAGCGCTAAACGACAAACAAATAATGGATTTTATTAAAGAGAAATTGGGTACCTACCACAACGCAAATCTGTGAGAATATCTCCTCTCTTTCGTGGGAAACGATCTATTTCGCATGGAACAAGAATGCGACAAAATTGTGCAATATCTTACGTATACGAACCAAAAACAACTTTCTGAAGAAGAAAAACAATCAATTATTTATACAACTATTGAAGCTAATTCTTTTGGAGTACTAGATGCGCTCACAGCATGAGAAGTGAAAAAAGCCCTAAAACTTATCGATGCTGTTTCGTGAGCAGAAACCGCTCGGCCAGAGTTTTTAGGCACTCTGTATCGAGGATTGAAACACATGTTACAAACTGTTGATCTATATTCTCGTGATGTAAAATCAGCAAAAGAAATAAGCGCCGCAATTGGGATGCACTTTTTTCCTATTATAAAAAATCTAAAACATATTGATTTTTTAAGTCAGAAAAAAAACGCTTTTGCAAACATATTCCACAGGTGTTTATTGCTTGATTCGTCTATCAAATCTTGATCATTTCCTGCAGAATGATTTTGGAGTGAGATAAAAATAATTATTTACAGTGAGTTAGAAGGGACGAAACCCACATCTTAACAAGGTTCTTTTTCCTATTCGCAGAAGTAGAAAGAAAAGACCCTTAATTATTAATTGTTAATTATTAATTGTTAATAAAAAAGGAGTATTAATCATTAATCATTAATCATTAATCATTAATCATTAATCATTAATCATTAAATATAATTTATAATAATTTGTTATCTTGCGTTGTGACGGATGGAGTATTGATTTTTTTTAAACACCATAAACCAAAAGGCGACTATTATTTTTTTATAAAAAAAATATTTCACAAGTGATTGGGAAATATAAAAAAACTAAAAATTGATAAACTTCACTTCTGTGAAAACAACCACACAAAATATTTGATTGTCCCAAAACGAACGAAAACAAATTATTGTATAAACTTTATATCAAGTATTTTTATGGTATATCAATACTCATTCAAGGTTTGTTGTATCTTTTTCAAACAATATGGTTTTTCCTGAAACACCTTCATTTTTTTCCCTTGGTCGGCGATTTTTAAATATACAACGCTATGCTTAATAAAACCCGATTGTGGTTTCTCTCCTACAAATTCCTCTATTATATGTAAAATAACGCCCATGTATGATGGCGTTGCTAGATTTTTTTTTGCAACTGATTTGCGAAGGATGTGTGAAAGAGAAAACATTGTTTCATAGATATTGATATCCTTTGAAGTTGCAACATATTTTAATCAGCGAAAAATAGTATTTTTTGTGCAGCAATTCTCCCCTTTAGAAAACTGATAATATATTTGCAAAACAATAGAATTTGTCTATAACAAAGAAGTAGTAAGAAATATCACATATCTCTATCCCCTTATCTATCCAACTATACATGAAAAAATCTATCGTTATCCTTGTTTCAGTTTTTGCAACAATGTTTTTGTGCTACTCTTTTTGCCAAAACACATTTGCTACCGACATTGAGATAATTCCAAAAGCAGAAAACACTGATCCATGAAAGCTAGTTGAATGTGTAGCTGGCGTTGGAGCATGATGTGATAAGTGAACCGTATGGAGTAGATACAACAAAGAACTCACAAAAGACAAGAAGGAGTTAGATCTAGGAACACAATTTGCTACATGAATTTTTTCGTGGAATAGTATCAAATTATATGCTGCCTATATTATTAGGTTTTTGTTGCAAATAGGACTTCTTATCGGTGCGGTTATGATTATCGTGGCTGGATATAAATATGCGACAGCGGTATATAAATGATCAGATCCGTGAAAAAAAGATATCCTCAATGCAATCGTGGGTGTGCTTGTTATCATATTTTCATATGCAATTATTAGGATTCTGCAAGCAGTGAGTGGCATCTGATAATTGATTCGGAGGAAAGTAATTTATTTTTTTCTAACAAACATATGAGAAAATTTATTTTTTCGGTATTATATGGACTTGGTATTGCGTTGATTAGTGTGGTAGCGTACATTTTTTTTATGAAAAATTATGGTTCAAGCCATGATTGATGTATTTGAGCGTGATGTTTGCCACCTTGGTTGCTTCTAGTTCCTGTAATTTTTCTTTTTGTGACAATATTCGCCACAATAATTGTATATAAAATTTTAAAAAAAAGGTGAACAGAACTTCAAAAAAAATAGATGGTTATGATCATATACGCCCTCGACATTCCACTACCAACGATTGAAAAAGATCTGTTACTTTTTGATAAAAATTCTTAAAAATCAGGAGTAACTACAAACCAAAAGCGTAAAAATCAGCGTAGCACAAAACATTGATTTTTATATATCTATCTTTATACTCATAGTGTTGGTGAGATAGCCTTTCAGGGGTTATTTTTTTATCCCATTTTTTAGAAAATTACTATAAATCCTATGAAAATTGATGTAGCAAAAGTAAAGAAAAACACCATCCTTGATCTTGATGGGAACCTTATGAAGGTATTAGACTTGAGTTTCATGCAAATGCAACAAAGACAAGGATCATACACATTTAAAGCACAAAATATCATCACTGGTAATGTGCAAAGTGTGACATTTAAATCTGGTACGGTTCTTGATCTCGCTGACGTAAGCAAAATGAGTGCGACGTTTTTATACAGTGCGTGAGATACCTACTCGTTCATGGAAAATGATACTGGAATTATGCACGATTTAGACAAATCTATCGTGGGAGATATTGCTCCTTATCTCAAAGAAAATCTTGATCTATTTTTGGAGAAACACTGAGAGAATGTACTGAATGTACTTCTTCCAATTACTATCCAATACAAAATAATTTCTACTGTACCTGGTGTGAGAGGCGACAGAGCACAAGCTGGTAAAAAACCAGCGACGATTGAAACTGGTATGGAAGTACAAGTTCCTTTGCACAAAAATGAGTGAGATATGGTTAGTATCAACACAGAAACTGGTGAGATAGCATAAAGAGATATGCGCCAAGTACATACCTGCAAACACGTCTACTTCAAACCATATTTCACATGCAAAAACGCATCAAAAAACCAAAGATCTTACAAAATGTAACCATAGAAAAACTAGGATACAGCGGTGTTGGTATCTGACGTTTGCCTGATGGGAAAAAAATATTGGTACATGGCGGCGTACTCCCCTGATCAATTATTGATGTAATCGTAACCAAAACTAAAAAAGATTTCTTTGAAGGAAGAGTTTTTTTTATTCACAAGATCGCTGAAGAATATGGAACTATGGAAGCACCATGCCCTCATTATTTCGGCTTTGGAAGCAAAGATACGACAAGTATTAATGAACATGCTATCTGATGTGGTGGGTGCAAACGACAACAAGTTGATTATGCAAAACAACTCAAACTGAAACAGGAGATGATTGCCGATACTTTTAGATCTGTTCGTAAAGAGTTAGAAACCGCAGAAATAAGAGATATTTTGCCTGCTCCAGAACACCGATGATATAGAAACAAAATAGAATATAGTTTCGGCGATTACAAACGCGGAGAAGTGCACAATACTCGAGCGCTTGGATTCCACAAACAATGACAGTTTTCCCAAATCATAGATATCAACGAGTGTTTGCTCGTTTCTGCAGAATCAAGAAAACTATTTTCATACGTTAAAAAAATATGTGTGGATTCATGACTTCCCACGCACAATCAGATACATCATACGTGATTTTTTAGACACCTTATGATTCGCGAGTGAAAAAATACAGGTCAATTTTTGCTTAATCTAAGTATTTCTGATAATACGCTAACGAGCGATCAGCAAACACAACGAGAGTCACTCCAAGCAATATTAAAAGATGATGAGTATCTGAAAAACACTGTTACGAGTTTCATTATTTCAATTAATAATGGTCTTGGCGACAGCATTTACAATAGAGATACAAAACAAACTATTTTGTGGTGAGATGATTTTATATTTGAGAAGCTTCGCTTCTCGCTTCGCGGTATACAATCCGACGTGGTCGAAGCAAACAACATGGAGTGAACCACAACATACGGAGAAGAAAATAAAAATTCTTGAGAACAAAAAATTATAGATGTGCCATGTAGAGTATCAACAAATAGTTTTTTCCAAACAAATACACTAGGTGCGCAATTGCTATTCGGGACAGCTGTGCAATTTCTGGGCGAAGTTCACTGACCACTTATAGATCTATATTGCGGGACAGGAAGTATCGGTATCGCATGCAACAAACTTGGCATTGGAGACTCTCTGTATGGAATTGAAATCGTACCAGAAGCGATCATCGACGCACAGTATAATGCAAAAATAAACTGAATAGAAAATGCATATTTCCTAGCTTGAAAAGCTGAAGATTTGCTCCATTCAGATGCAACTTTCGCACAGGCATGTGAACAAACAGAATGTATTATCGTTGATCCACCTCGTGATGGTTTGCACAAAAATGTCATTTCATTTCTCATCGAGCAAAGAAAAAATCATCCTTTCAAACTTCTGTATATCTCATGTAATCCTGTTACTCTTGCCAGAGATATCGCGCTTCTGAGCGTTGTTTTTTCTGCAAAAATTCTACAACCTGTTGATATGTTTCCACACACACATCATATAGAAACAATTTGTTTGTTGTGATAATTTTTTCACTGGAAACTAATGACATCAATCTCAATATTTTTTGGTAGCTCTTCGGGCTATGTATTATTATTGAAATTACAAAGTGGGCTTTTGAAGCTCATTTTTGGGTTCATGCACACAAACAAAAGATTATCTTTCAAATATTTTTTTTAAATAAAAAGAAGAACATGGGATGTTAATGTCAATATGTTTACTATTTTTTGGTTTTTTTTGCTATCGGACACTATAAGAAAATCTAAATATCCTCTTGCATAAACGAACGATTACATTATATAATGGAAGCATTTTATTTTTTTACATGTTTCCACATGTCACTTAGAAAAAAAACGTTTACGCTTATTGAAATGTTGATCGTTGTTGTGATCATCGGTATTTTAGCTGCTGCTCTTATTCCTAGACTACAAGGTGTACAAGGAAGAGCAAGAGATGTTCAAAGAAAAACTGGTTTATCTCAAATTGGACAAGGTATGGGAGTTGCAAGACAAGATAGCAAATCATTTTCTGGCCTTATAGTTGGTGGTGTTGCTGCTAGCAGTGCTCTTGTGCCAGATTATTTAGCATCTATTCCTTCTGACCCTAATAGCACAAGACCAGCGCTTAACTTTGATTTTGGAGCGGTGAGTGCTGGACAATATGGGGCAACATGATCTGATACTACAAACATACTAATACTTGGTGCCTTTACAGAAATTAAAGGAAGTTCTAATGGAGATGCAGTAGCGATTACTGGATGACATCTTTTAACCATGAGTGCCGCGTCTAGTCTAATAAAGGCTGGTGGTGCTACAGGTAATGATGGAACTACTGGTCTCAGATACTACTACGCACAATAATATTTCTATCTTAGATATACATAGAAGCTCTCTTTCAATCGAAAGGGAGTTTTTTAATACACAATTTGAGTTGGTGTAGCAGATGAGTGTTTCCTAGCTGATACCAATCTATTCTTGTGGTAGCAGACAAACCAATTCCATGAAACATAGTAATTTATCTTATGTGTGCGCAGGTTATCTGATGGTAAAAAATAATTGAAAAAATACATAAATTAGAAACCAACAAATCTATTGCAATTGGGTGCCTAAAATAGTAAATATTAGAGTCTATTATTTTTTATTACTAGTCCATGGCTTTTTAAAAAAAATCATTTACACTTATTGAAATGTTAATTGTCGTTGTGATCATCGGTATTTTAGCTGCTGCTCTTATTCCTAGACTTCAAAGTGTGCAAGGAAGAGCCAGAGATGTAGAAAAAAAGGCTAATCTAGCTCAAATCGGACAAGCTATGTGATTGTACAGACAGGACGCGAGCATATATAGTGGGGCTATCCTAAGCGGTATGATTATTGAAAGCAAACTTGTTCCAGAGTACTTGAGTGCACTGCCAAAAGATAAATCCAAAAAATCGATTGATGCGACTGAATTTTGATATGTTACAAATTCCGGTCAATATGGTGCTTGGAGTACGCCAGATGGAGGTATCCTTGTCCTCGCCGCAATCACAGAAATTAGAGGAAGTTCAAATGCGACAAAGACTTGATTTGCTGGAACCACAACAATGAGCCAGGTCCAAGCCAAAGTTGTCGCTCCTGCTTCGAGCATACCAGATGGAGATCCTTCTCTAAGATTTTATTACGTACAATAGATTTTCGTATAATCTAAAACACCCAACCCCTCTTTGACGATAAAGAGGGTTTTTTATTTCTGGAATAATAGAAATATATGATCTGCATCAAAATTATTTCGTTACATGGTTGCAATATAAATTGGAATAGAAAACGAACTACTCCAGCATTCAGAAAATAAATTACGGTGAGAATGCGTGCAGACAAGCATAAAACATATATTTAAAATACAAATGCAAAAAAGGCAAATCAATAAATGAATATACTCTTGCAAATAACTCGATAAATAGTATATAAGAGATAATTTATCTATTAATTTTTCCTCATGTCGCTTACAAAAAAATCATTTACGCTTATTGAAATGTTGATTGTTGTTGTAATCATCGGTATTTTAGCTGCCGCTCTTATTCCTAGACTCCAAGGTGTACAAGGAAGAGCAAGAGATGTTCAAAGAAAAACTGGATTATCTCAAATCGGACAAGGTATGGGTGTCCTTAGACAAGATGCCGGGACTTATGCTAGTGGTATAAGCGCTCCTATCCCTAATTCAGCTGCACTCGTACCAAGTTATTTAGCATCCCTTCCAACTGATCCTAAAGGGACATCGTGGAATCTAGCATGAGATTTTTCAACTTCTAATGGTAACTATGCTGCGCGAACTAATACAGGAAATGGTGGCGATATTTTATTGTTAGCTGCGAGAACTGAAATTAAAGGTAGTTCTAATGGAAGCGGTGTTTCATTTGGTAGTGTAACTAATATGAGCGGACTCCAAAGTGTGCTAAATACAGCTGCAAATAATACCCTAAAGGATTGAGACGCTTGACTTAGATACTACTACGCACAATAATATTCTCACTCAGATACAAATACAGAAGCTCTCTTTTATCCAAAAGGGAGTTTTTTTAATGGTAATGTAGATAAAAAAACAAAACAACGCTATTATAAAATTGCTTATATGTATGAAGGAGTCTTCAAAAAAATATATTAGGTTTAATTTATGTCAGCTCATACACAGGCGTTTAAATGCTTATTGATGTGTCTTTGATACTAGGTTTTTGCTATAAACACATTTGAAAGAAATTGGGTTGCACCTACATTTTGTTTTAGTATAGTAGAACGGATAGAGAAATGAGAACAGATGAAAACGTAAAATAAAAAATTCGCAAGAAAAATCTACAAGATACAAGTTCTACGCGCTATTCTATTGCAATTTTTATCCCATCACATATTGTAAACATGGAATTTATTGGCAAAGTATTGAACAAAACAGCAATTGAATCTATCGGTTCACAAGGATTGAGTAAACAATCACTTATCATGGAAGAAAACAACGATAAACAATACAAAGATAGCATCATGATAGAATTTTTTGGTGAAAAATGCGGTTTAATTAGCGATGTTAGAACCGGTGACACTGTAAAAGTGTTTTTCAACCCTAGAGCGAAAGAGTACAACGGGCGCCGATACAACTCAATGAACGGCTGGAAAATTGAGATAGTAGGAAAATGAAATTGACAAGCATCTAGCTGAAATGGGAAACAACCAGCGCACGATGACAATGAGGATTTGCCATTTTAATAGCTTTAAGAAATTGAAAAAACAATCTAAACATACAAATACTGTTCTGCATTGGACGGTATTTTTTTTAGGTTTTAAAAAATTATTTTTATTTGCATTCAACATGTTGGTCTAATAGAATTTTTTGGATATTTATTTTCAGAGGAATCTGTTTATCATTTTAGGTTTTCAACCGCATCTTAATCATTTTCTGTATTAAAATTTATATGAAAACTCATAGAGTCTGTTGAGTTCATTCTCTTTGAAATATCAATAAAAGACTCATAATCACCAAAATCAACAACAATAAATTAGGTTTTACGCTTCTGTATGTTTTTCTACGCGTAGCAAAAGCGTAGTATCCTATATGTGTTTTAATCCTGTTGTTTTTTGCGCCTTATACGGATCATTGTTTTGCTGAAATACATATTATCTTTCCTCCTTGATTTTTCTGTTTTGTGTTTAGTAAACAAATCTATTTGTATTTTTTGGACGATTCTGATTTAATAAACTTTCTTCACTACTTTTATGGTACCATCTGTATTATATCTCAAAATAGTAGTAAATGCCCGCATATCCCCAGACTCAAACTTAAGATTTGTTACATGATCTGACTTTTGTAGTATTTGACTATGTATGGTTTCTTTGGATGTTGGAAATAGCTCTGATTCATCATCAATTATTGCTGGACAGGCATATATCGGTTTACCAAATAAACGCAAAACATGACGTGAGAGTTGTATTCAGATACTATCCTTAGAAGGCATCAAATATGTCAACACTTCTCCATCACCATTCACTAGTTTTTTTGAAATACTCCCAATTTTGGAATACAAAACTGCGTTTTGATTGTCTTCTTGGTTGCGAAAATATGTTTTAACTGCTTCAGGAATGCGACAAATGAACTTTTCATGCATTATTTCATCTTGCACAAAAACAAATCAACTACCGGGCAAAAAATTTTTCTTAATAGATTTGATTTTTTCAACTGCATTATCGCTGGTTGCATCAATAGCTAAAGCCCAATTTCGTGGTGCTCAACAAGGGAAAAGTATACATGCTCATGTGCGAAGCGATTCCACCAAACTCACAACTAAATCTTTTTCTGTTTGTTCTAGAACGAAAAACATAAGCTATTGTGTAGAATTATAAAACATTGTTTTCTACTCTTCAATTAAGAATTAATAATGAATCAGTACAATCGATCGCTGGCGTATTCGGTGTATATATATGCTAATGTGTGTATTGCCTGTTCCATCGGACATCTCGGTGTAAAAACGGCTCTCCTCATATCACCAGCTTCGCGCATATAATTAATCATTAAACATTAACAATTATTAATTAACAATTATGTTTACTATTTTATTCTGTACGTAGATTATTTTTTTGATTGTCGCGCTTTCGAAATGATGTATAAATTTCTCATGTGTTGTGATTAGATTGACCACTTCATCTTGTGATATACCAACTGGCACCTCTACGTTTCACCTCATCTTTCCATTGATTTGTACTGGCAACGAAAACATATCATCAGCAAGCAATGTCTCATCGTAGCTTGGCCGTTTTGATAGATGGATGTTATTCGACTCTCACAACTTCTCTCGTAACTCTTGTGTGAGCTTAGTCGCAAACGGAGCTACCAACTGCAAAAAGAGCAAAAATTGTCACTTGGTAATTTGCTTCGTATCATATACATGATTTACAAATATCATAAGCTTTGAAACCGCAGTATTGAACTTCAGTTTCTCTATATCATCGGTAACTCCTTTTATCGTTTTGTGAAGTTGTATTGTAGTTTTTGGATCTTCTGCGTCACTCAAAAAATCTTGCATACGCTCTACTCTATCCAAAAATCTTTTGACACCATCAACTGCTCCGTCATTCCATGCTTTTTCTAACTCCAATGGTCACATAAACATCGTATATGTTCTCAACACATCGGATCCTCTTTCTTGTCCATATTTTTCAACAAGATCTCCTGGGGTTATGACATTTCCCCAACGTTTTGACATCTTGCGACCGTCTGGGCCAAGCACCATCCCCTGATGAAATAATTTTTGAAATGGTTCTGGATTTGGAATATATCATTGATCAAACAAAAATCTATTGATAAACCTACTATACAAAAGATGACCATAGGTATGCTCCTTTCCACCGATATAGAAATCTACCGGCAACGTTTTCGCAGCAAGTTCCTTGCTAATTAGTTCATTTTCATTCTGCGGATCAACGAAGCGCAAAAAGTAAAACGACGAACACATAAATGTATCTAGGGTATCACATTCACGAAGATAGATATTACCATCTTTGGCTTTGTAATATGGGAATGTTGGATGATCTGCTAACGGAGATTTTCCAGCGGGTTTATAATTTCCTAAATCTAATGGCAAGATGACTGGGAGTTCATCTTCTGGTATCAGGTGAGGAATCCACTTTGATTTATCTGGATCTGGATTGTGAGCATCGTACTGCGGATCTGCAAAAGTATAATAAACAGGTATTGGACTACCCCAATATCTTTGACGAGATACCGACCAATCACGCAATTTATATGTAATTTTTGCGCGACCGACTCACTGGGTTTCTAGTTCTGTAATAATTGCCTTTTTGGCATCTGTACTATCTAATCAATCAAATTTTCAAGAGTTGATAATGATTCACGCCTCTGTAAATGCTCACTGGTTAAGGTACTGTAAATCAAGTTGATCTTTTGATGCATTTCTAACTTTTTTAATTGTGTTTATAAATTCCGATGTGTATGTTTTACCAATATTGTTTCGTAATTGAAATATGTGCTGATCATATGATTCATCTTTGAGTGGAATCCACATACTATCATTATCGGTAGGTAAGAATTCAACTTCTATCCCATCAATAGTATACTCTACTATTCCATGCTCTTTTTGTTTTGTTTCAGTAATTCTTTTTTCATCTAAAAACTTTTGCAACAACACTTCCGCACTTCCTGTTTTTAGAACATAATCTAAATCGCCATGATTCCTATAGACGACTCACGTTCTAAGTGGGATAGATAATCATCATGCACAATACACATCAACTCATAATTTTTCTGCATTGTTCTGTAATTCTTGATGAAGTGCAAATAATTTTTCTAGTTTTTCTTTATCTATTTCTTTTCCTAAAATAACTTGTTTGATAGGTAAGTCGTGTTTCTTTGCAAAAGCAAAATCTCTTTCGTCATGTGCAGGCACGAACATCACCGCACCAGTAGCGTAGTCTGGAAGCACATAATCAGCAAACCAAACTGGTACTTTTTCACTAGTTAGCGGATGCACTGCATAGACTCATGAAAACACGCCAGATTTGGTTTCAACGTCTTGTTGTCTTTCAATAGCAGTTTTTTTACCGGTTGCAAAACGATATTCGTCTAACTCCTTTTTATATTCCGCAGGAATATATGCATCGATAGATGCATTTTCAGGGGCTAACACAATTGCCGTCACTCCAAAAAGCGTGTCGGGACGAGTTGTAAAGACGGTTATTTTTTCTGTATTATTTCAGTTTATTAATGGTATTAATTCTTCAAATGTTTGATTTATTTCTCATAATGAAGATTGAAAATGCTCTCTTCCCTCAAAAACAAGAGATTTTGCTCATAATGCTTCTACATATGCCTGAGCTGACTCTAAAAGTCTTTGTTCATCATTAGATGTAAGAACATATATTCACTCTCTTACACGATTATGAATAGTTTTATCAATTTCAAAATCATATAGATCTTTCATTCAAGAATAATCCTCATTAGAGAGTGGTTCTCTTGTTTGTGACGAAATTGTTTTTTCTCCCTCAGACGCTGGTATTTTTCCAGGCGCAACTAAAATTATTTTTTTTACAATAATAGATGGGTTTTCTCATAGCCACCTAATTAATGTTGCTGCTCAAGTACTATGTCAAACTAAAGTAGTATTCTCTCAAATATTGTCTTTATAAGAATTAACAGCTTGTAATCGATCGTTTGCAAATGCAGTGGCGCTATTTTCTAGGAATGGAGCGACAACATTATATCCTTTCTTTTCAAATACATCTTTCAATCGTCATTGCCATCAGTCTATTTTTGCTGCTGTTTTCCTCTTCATTCCATGCATAATAAAAATTGTCTCAGATGAAGGATCAACCTTATTTAACAATGTTTGCTCAACCTGGAAATCAATCTCTGCTCCAACTGATTTTCCGATCCAATATTTTTGCTGAATTTTAGTCTCCTCTGGCCAGTCAATACTATCCAATC
>CAZXON010000003.1:57529-59338 GCA_964642385.1 uncultured Candidatus Peribacteria bacterium | reverse complement strand
ATCCAATATTTTTGCTGAATTTTAGTCTCCTCTGGCCAGTCAATACTATCCAATCCATCTATCAGTTTTTCTGCATAATCGGTAATTTTGATGAACCACTGTGGATGTTTTTTTTGGAGCGCCTCTGTACTACAACGCTCGCACTTACCTTCTACGACTTGATCGTTTGCAAGCACAGTTTGACAACTAGGACATCGATTTACATATGCGTCTTTTTTATAGACAAGTCACGCTTTGTATAACTGGACAAAAATCCATTGAGTTCGTTTATAATATTCGGGAGACGATGTTGTCACCTCACGATCCCAGTCATATGATCGGTCCATCAATTCACATTGCTTTTTGTAGTTTGCAATATTTTCTGTGGTTACCTCGCCTGCTGGTTTCCCAAGTTTCATAGCGTAGTTTTCTGTTGGTAGACCAAAAGAGTCCCACCCCATTGGGTTAATCACAGTGTATCATTGCATACGTTTGAAACGTGCCACAATATCATTTGCAGTAAAATTCATCCCATGCCCGACGTGCAATCCCGCTCCTGAAGGATATGGAAACATTGCTAGCGAGTAAAAAATATTTTCCTTGCTCGCATTGGTGAGATCTGCTTTGTAGATATCTTTTTCGTTTGTCATACTATTATTTTTTATAAAATGAACTAAGAAGGGTTTTTATGAGAGGAATTTCCGTCTACAAGAAAACATTTGATGCAGCTTATATATACCCAATTTGATCTGAGTTGCAAATGAAATACTATAAAAAATGCCTCTGAACGAGTTGCTTTTATCTGCTTGCAGAAAGAAAAGAGACGAAGTGAAGAGCATAGATAGATTATAGGCACCATTATGTGTTGATTTTACTATAATCTAAAAAAAGACCGCACAGAAAACCCGCGGTCTTTTAAAAACATTGTTCAGTAATGGGGTTCTGTTTCAAGATCTGTTTTCTTGCGATTCCTTTTCTTTTCTGCGATGTGGTCTTTTAAATGCTGTTTTTTTTGCATCCTTCTCACGCGAGCAGTTGGTTTTTTAGCTGCAAAAGCGATATACTTTTCAGCATCTTTTATAATTATCTTCACAGGCTTTGTGTCTTTTTCCCACTCTATACTAATATCGTATTCAAGATAGGGAAATAGTTTTTCAAGCTGTTTTGATAATCCTTTCAGTGCCTGTGGAAAGTCCTCGACCTCAGGAACGATTTCCCAAATTGAACTTATATCAATTTCGACATTTTCTGCATCTTTTTGTATTTGTGATTTGATTTGTTCAATAAGTTGGTTTTCTTTTCGTCTTACTATGCGGTCTAAATCACTGATGATATGACCTTTTTTTTGTTTTTGTTTACTCATAATATTTGTATTTTTAGTTGTTTATAGTAGATTTGTTTTTTTACAGTATACTGTATAAGATTTTCTTTTCAAGGAAATATCTATAAATATATTGACTTTCTATTTTGTGTTTCTATACTCACATCACAACAAAAATGTGATCATTAACAATTTAATCCAAATAAAGCTATGAAAAACAAACAAACAAAACCAAAAAGAATTTTATCTGTAAGGGGGACCTTATTAACACTCCCCACCTTAGATACAATTGAAGGACCTGCTCTTGTTTTTATTAGTCCAGAAAGCATATTTATTTCCGACACTTATAAATTAAAAATCTAGAAAAAATGTTTATGTGTCGTTGAAAATATTGAAACTGGTAAAACTAATATTAATTTAGAAGGCTATTTCATCCCTGTTTATCTGGATCAAGATAATGGGATTGATATTGATTTGAAAGACATCTCATATCTTTTCAAAATGATGCC
>CAZXON010000003.1:54995-57429 GCA_964642385.1 uncultured Candidatus Peribacteria bacterium | reverse complement strand
GAAAGGAAACCCACAAAAAAAGAAAAATTCCCGAAAAAAGAAGATCTTGAACGTGCACTAAAAAAAGCACTCGAAAAAGAAGACTATGAAAGAGCTAGTCAAATTAGAGATTCAATAATAAAGATAACCGGAAACGCTCAAAAAACATAACATTATGAAAGCAAAAATTGAAGGAAAAATAATCATTCTACCTACGCTTGCAGATGAACTCCCTATGTTTGATACTATCTATATAAGACAAAACTCACTAATTATCTTTACAGATGGAGATGTTTATATAGAGCCAAGCACAACAAATTTCATCAAAGATAAAAATTTGCTTGATGGGTATTCATTGCCTGTGTTTATTGATGAAGAAGGGCTGACCATCAAAATGAAAGATGTTGATTTTGTCTACTACCCGAAACCCGAGGATGCAAAATCGATTTTAAGTGAAGAGGCAATATTTTGCGGAAAAGCAGACCTTTCTGCTATACGTACAAAAGAAGAATTGTTTTATCATCATTCTTTTGAAAGCTTATTTAAAAAACTTGTTTCTTGTTTGGATGAGGAAGAATATGAAACCATTTCAAAATTTTTTTTCAAACTTCTGTATGACAAATCCCAAAATGAAAAAGTCACGATCATTTATTCTTGTAGAGAGATGATTCAGTCGACATTAGACAATTTTTTGGGGTCAATTACAGAGCTTGACGAATACGCTGAGGAATACAAAGATAGATTGGTTGAAATTATGAAATTTTTGTCCAAACTATTGCCGAAAAAAGATCTGCTAACCAGAAAATTGGCAGAAGAGAAACTAGAAGAAGGACTGCGGCTGTACATGGAAGACAGAAAAATCAAACTCAAAAAGCAGCTGTACGAACTCAAAAAAAAATTTTCTGAAGCGAAAAAAGCGGAAAAATATGCAATTGTTCAAAAACTACATGATGAAATCAATGCACTAAAAAATGAACTAACAAATATGCAAAAATAACTGTACAACCGCTCTATTTTAGGGCGGTTTTTCTATTATGCCGAAATTAAAAATACAAAAGAGGATGATTCAGAGCCTTTTTACTCACATTTTGCTAGATCTATCTGGGCCCAGTGTTGTATTTTTTGTAGATACGGATGTTGCTCTTCTCTCCACTCATTTCGAGGTCTTTGGAGGAGAAAAGAATAAATATTACTTCTACTCGCTTCCAGACAGTTGTCCATGCTATCCTCTATCAAAATTGTTGCACCAATATTTTTACAAACTGCTGCCTTTGAAGTATAATTCCCACGCGCATCTCACACAGCCAAAATTTCTGCAAACAATCATGGAAAATTCTTTTCTATCTGATATGTTGTAATTGCATGCTGAACATCTCACCTTGCAGTTACGACGTACATTGTATGTCAATCATGTTTGAATTGTTGCAATTTTTCCAGCGCTCATGGGATAGCTTCAGTATTTTTTGCATAGTCGGAGTCTAAATAAGCGTTGAACATATCCATTATTTCATCTCTGGTGAAATCAATATGCTCATTTTCCTCTAATCTATAGTACTTGTAATCATGATATGGCCAATTGTAGCCATACATTCCTTTGACATACTGGCTAAACCCCTGCATACTATTTATCAAAACTTCATCACAATCTACTGCTATGACACTCATACTATTTTCAACATAGTAAAATTTATTTTTCTAAGTCATCTTTCAATCTTGCAATCATCTGTAACGCTTGCATCGGCGTTATGTTGTTTGGATCAAGCGATCCCAAAAGTCTTTTTATTTTCTCCAATGTGTTTTTGGCTTCTATTGATTCCTGATCGATACTCATCGCGAAAAGAGGCATAGAATCCGGCATCTTCTCATTATTTTGATCACCTTGTGAGATAGAGGTATTTCAACTATTTTTGGTTTCATACACACGTAAGTATTTTTTGGCTGCCTCGGTGATAACGCTCGGTATGCCAGCCAACTTCGCTACATCTATTCCGTATGATTTATCTGCTCCTCAACGAATAATTTTTTTCATAAAAACGACATCTTTTTGCGTTTCGTATACCGCAACAGAATAGTTTTTCACTCATGGAAGATTTTTTTCTAGTTCAATGAGTTCATGATAGTGCGTTGCGAAAAGCGTTTTTGCACCTATATATTGCACGACATATTGCACTATCGCCTGCGCAAGCGCCATGCCATCATAGGTTGATGTGCCACGCCCCAACTCATCCAAGATGATAAATGATTTTTCCGTTGCATTATGCAAAATATTGGACATCTCAATCATCTCTGTCATAAATGTGGACTGGTTTTTCGCAATCACATCCCCTGACCCAACACGCGCAAACAATCCATCTACAAGCGATATTTGGGCCGTCTGTGCAGGCACGAATAATCAACAATGCGCCATGAGTATAATCAATGCATTTTGTCTTAAATATGTAGATTTACCACCCAT
>CAZXON010000003.1:18168-54895 GCA_964642385.1 uncultured Candidatus Peribacteria bacterium | reverse complement strand
GCGCCATGAGTATAATCAATGCATTTTGTCTTAAATATGTAGATTTACCACCCATGTTTGGGCCAGTAATGATAGCAAGCGTTGTGTCATCGTTCTCCAACTCATTTGGCGTAGAGCCATCTTCGATGGCATTTTTTGGAGAGGCATTCTCGCTTATCATATTTTCTGGGATAGTAGCATTACATTGGTCATTTGACGATAGTGATTTTTCTGCCGATGGTTGTTGTGACACCTCTGTGAATGATTGCTGTTTTATGTTGTTGGTTGATTGCGAGCCGTCGGTCACCGATTGAAAGATTTCTGTTGCGGCAGTTCATCATTGTATAAATCAATTCTCACCTAATATTCCGCCGGTATCACGAGGTTTCCCAATCAATAAATCGTTTGGAATAAAATGTTGATCGTGTGGCAAAAACGCTTCAATAACTGGATGGCGTCCACCCAGAATTTGTATGGATCATGTAGTTGTCATTTCAGGTTTCACATATTTTTTTTCTTTTGCGAAAAGTGCATGGGAAGTATACAAATCAAGCCAAGCGATACCATCGGCGAGTTCGTGAAATGCTGCGCTAGCAGCCAAAAGCGAAGCTTTTGCATCTTCCAACAACGCTTGTTCAGAGGAACGTAGCTGAAATTGGGCCGACAAGACCTTACGTTGCAACTCATCTAAATATATACTTGTATATCTTTGCCCTGTTTTCAATGTTTGACGACGGATCATCTCGCGCTTCGGGTCGCCTTTGATACTCATGGCTTCAAAAGCATCAACATCCTTGGGTGTAACTTCCAAAACATATCATTGATTTGACACATACTTCACTTTTACGTTTGTAATTCAGGTTGCCTGTACGAGTTCTTGTTGGTACGAGAGCAACAGATTGTCGCTGTGATATGCTATTTTTCTGAGCTCGTCAATCTCTGTGCTGTATCAATCTTGGATATAATCAATATCGTCATTGAGTCATTCAACTTTGAGCAGACTTTCCAGATACACAAAATACTCTTTTGTCTTTTCAAGTGCTTGTGGCGAAACAAGAGGTTTCAGGCCAAGAGATCAAGGGTTGCCGACAGATCAAGAATTACCATCTGTGGAATCTATACCCACCCAAGACCGGTCTCATAGGTCTTTGTGGACCAATCCCAACGCATATCTCAATTTTCCAAATGTCATTGGATTGTTTTTTTTATACAAGAGTGTTGAGACAATCTTTGGCAAATCGACCATCCTACGTAAGATCTCTTGGATATTTTTTGCTTCTCAAAGATGATCAGTATAATGCGAAATCCACGCCTGACGAGTTTGGATTGTTTCTGTGTGTTGTGTCGGGTGTAACAATATCTCCCTCATCAACCTCGCTCAAAGAGCAGTAGAAGTCTGGTCTATCACACCAAGTAAACTATATTTTTTGGTAGATTCATACTGCGATGTAATAATTTCCAGGTTGCGAATAGTCACAGCATCAAGCATCACGTCATCAGTTTGTGAGTCATATTGTATGCGAAGAAGTGACCTCGCTACTCCTTCTTGAATGTGTTGTAAATAATGCAACAAGAGTCACATTGCGTACTCTCTGCCATCTTCAAGCGCTTTTCCGAAACTAGAAAGTGTTTGTACACCAAACAATCAACTCAAAAAACGGTCTACATCAACTGGTTTATCGTAGGTACTTACTAAAATATCTGTTCACTGTGATGTGACGTATGTGCGAATTTCTGTATTCTGTGGGAAGTCTATATCAACAACAATTTCGCGTGGTTGTAGTCTAGAAAGGTGTCATAGGAGATCTTCAAATGTATGGAAACTTCTTGTATAGTACGAGCCGACGGTCACGTCTCACCACGCACAATGATACGAGTCCATATCGCCTCACGTATAGGTAATCGCGGACAAATAGACAAACTCTTTTTTGCTTTCTTCGATAAATGTCGCAGGCGTGATAATCTGCGTTACCTTACGTTCAACAATCTGCCCAGTTTTTGGTTCACTCATCTGTTCAGCGATAGCAACTTTATATCCATGAGCAACCAACCTAGCAATATACTTATCTACACTATGGAATGGCACGCCTGCCATTGGAGCTGGATTTTCACTCGTTCTATCTCTTGATGTAAGAGTCAAATCAAGCACTTTGGCAGCAATTTTCGCGTCTTCATTAAACGTCTCATAAAAATCTCCCATACGAAAAAAAAGAATACAATCAGAATGTTGCTTCTTCATATCAGTATATTGTTTCTGTGCTGGGGTTAGCTTTTCACTATCTGAACTCATAGATGAGAGTATATTTTTTCCTTACGATGGTGCAACAGAAAAAATACGTCTTAATTATAATTTAAAAAGCAATACAAGAATCGATAATTTTCACCGGCAATGTTGCGTCCTATCTACGCACCTTCACACCCTCTTGATTCCTCGCAACTTGCCCTACTGGGCAAATAGAAAAAACTCACCACGAACGATGAGTTTATAGCGCTCGTCGACTAGATAGCATAATACTCAATCTCGCTATCTGCTAAAAAAATATCTCGGTTGGCTAGACAATCATCTCCACCCTCCGACTCCCTTGCTCGCTACAATCGCGAAAGGGTCAAGGGGACAAGGGACAAGTGTCAAGGGTTAAACTATGGGGAATTCTTGAAACAACGAGCAGAGAAACCGTAGGCACGGTTGTAGAAATTAGCCGGGTAAATACCGGACGAACCGAAGGCCAAGTAATAGGAGTACGTACCATTAGGAGTAGACGACCAGTAGTGGCCGTACGATCCCTGATTGCCAACACCAGCGCTAGCGTAGTAGCGGCGACCTGCCATAGGTAATTTAAGTGTATCTCTCAAGAGAAATCATTTATTACTTGCATATATAGCATCTCCCGAATAGATCTTTACCCGTGCATTATACAATCATTGTCGCTCTGTGCTTGTGGGTATATGATACCCTGTAGGACATGGTCACTGTCCGCCTGGTAATCGTAGGTTGGGATTCTGAGGTGTCGCCCAGTCATATGGGCTATTTGGTGCTAGAACAAATGTACTACCAGTATATGGTGCTGTAGGGCTTGGCACTAGTGTGCTTGTTGTTGCTATTGTAGCAGTTCAGTCTTGATTGGTTCATGCTGTTCCATTCCAGAATCCATAGTTATTCCCTCGTTGATAGTAGTATCCATACGAAGCAGATGTTGTTCCAACTTCCGATGCTCACAGGTTTTTATCCATCATCGTGTACACATTTGTTCCATCTGATACGATAGTATGTCCTCATTCGAAATATACTCATGGTACACTTGTGTCTACAGTTCCCCCTCCTGGCACGATATTGGTTGTTAGTCACTTTCCTACTTTTTGATATGATCCTTGTTTGTCTGAGTCTATTACCCCCGTACCGTTTGTTGTGTTTCCTTTCTTGGATTCCATTAGTGCAGTAATTGCATATCCTGTTCATGCATCGTTTGTCCAGTATGCGAATGAGTCTCCTGTCGCTAGTATTCCTCCTGGTTCCGTTGATATAGCTACCGTTCACTTCCCTGGATCTGTGGGGATAGTTGTTAGGTATGGTGAGATAGCATCTGCTACTATTGGTGTTGCAACACTTATTCATGGTGCGCCTGTCAGTGGTGCTCGTGGATAGGTGCTACCCTTTTCTTGTGCGTATAGTTCTACTGCACTAGATATCTGTCATACCTTCACGATACGAGCAGAGTCACTTGCTCTTTCTTTTGCTCCTGTTAATCTAGGTATGAGTGCGACAGCGAGGATTCCGATGATCACTACGACAACCAGCATCTCTATCAGGGTAAAGGTGCGTTTGCGAGCCTTAGTAGGTTTGTTTACCGTTGGTTGGTTGGATGTGAAGTAGGACATGAAAATAAAGTTAATTATAAATTGTTAATGTTTAATTGTTAATCGTTACAATCGCTCGCTGGCGTATTCGGACCCGCCGGGGCTCTTCGGTCTACATATGTGCTAGTTCTTTATGTTCAATTGCCCGTAAGAAAAGGCTCTCCTCATATCACCAGCTTCGCTCATGACATTAGTCATTAATCATTAATCATTAGTTATTGTTTGTATTATAGAATCTTGCAACGATTGCAAGATAGATTTCTCGTATTGATAGTATTTCCTATCTATACTGAAATATAAAAAAATCGCCTTGCGATTTTTTTACCGACGGTTGTGCGGTGACCGGCGGGTTTGCCCGAAGGGCAACTTCCGAGAGGTTGTGATTGTCTAGGTGTGCATAGATAGAACGGAAGACCACAGAGTGTTACTAGATTGCGTGAAATATGTTGTATAAAATGTCGTGCTAGGTAGGACGGAAGATGGCTGAGTGTGACTAGATTGCCAGAGACCTGTCTTGTCTATTTAAATCTCGCTAATCACATCATATTTTGTATCGACATTTCCCAAGATAGATATAGCGTAAATACGTTTTGCAATACCCTGTGATTTCAGTTTTTGAGCAGTGATATTTAGCGTTGCGCCAGATCCCACGAAATCATCTATATCCAACCCCAATAAATCATCTTCCAATGCTGATTTTTCATACGGAACAACCTCTTTTACCTCATTTAATTTTTTGATCCCAACAAGAAGCTTCCCATCTATAATGATGACACCTTTTTCGCTAAATTGCCAAGACACAGCTCATGGTTCTGCTATATTTCCTCCCATTTTAGAGAGAAGAGAGCGAATATTCGCTGCTGATCTATTAGTATTTGCGGTAATGCATTTGATGTACATTGCAGAACCCGCAGGACCATATCACTCATACATAACCTGTGCAAGTTCCTGTCATTCAAGTTTCCCAGCTCATTTTTTGATTGCATGATCAATCACATCCTTTGGTAAACTATTATATCTCGCTTTTTGTAAAATCATATCTAATGCAGGATTCATCGTTGGATCATCTCCCCCATTACGCGCAGCAATTTCAATAAGCTTCCCTATTTTTGCATAGGTTTGTGATTTAGCGGCATCTCCTGCGGCCTTTTTTCCGGCGATACTATGTCGTCTTCCCATCGGTGTAATGTTTTTTATAAGTAAATATATATTCAATTCGGATGTTTTTTGTGAGTGAAATATTGTGCAGAAATTTGGTAAATAAGATTTTAGGTGTTTCAACGATCAATTCATTATAAAAAATATAACCAAAATCACACCAGAAAAAACGAAAAAATACTGTCAAGCATATTCAAAAAAATATTATGAGGAAGGTATAGGTTTTCTCATCATAAGATATACCCTATTATGGCTTGAAGAGACCGTCATTGTAAAGTCGACATCTCACTCTTTCCGCGTCATTCTGCCAGTACTCTCATCAAATAAAAAATTTTGTTCTTCTCAAAGCTGTTTTTGATATTGTTGTTTTAACACTTCCAACTCATTAATATCGTCTTTTCCATCACCATCTTGATCACCACTGTTTACAATATCATAATATTCTGAAAATTCAATCTGTCCTCATACCTGATTGAGTAATCAATATGTTTTTTCGCGTTTAATTAGCATCTCAGTATCATCAATAATGTTTGGCATTGATAAGAAAAATTTTTCTACATCTTCGCTCTTATAATCAGTGAGAAAAACTTTTATGTATCCCACATTCTCGTAATTACTGACTGTTACTTTATAATTTCATACTGTTCATTTAATTTGATCAGAAACATTTTCTCATGTGTTTATACTTTCAACTTGTAACAATTCGCTATAATATTTCCAAAAATCTTGTTGCGATGCATCGGAATCAAAAACAACATTATAATATGTATAATTTGCATCTCCAAATGGCGATGAACCATACTTATCTGTGCGAACAAATATTTTATTTGAAGTCACTTTTTTCGCTTTATACAAAGGAACAATATCAACTGGAAACCCATCTAATAGATACCTATGATCAATCCCATTGTTGTGCGATGAATTAGTCACTGTTTTTCACGCGACTTTTGAGGCTATATTTTGTGTGGATATGCTTGTTTTTTTATCATAGTTTATAGCCCAAAATGCTATTCCCATCGCTACAATAATTACTCCTCACACGAGTACAAAAAGACCGTTTTTTTGCATCAAATCTTTTTAAGAATATAAAATCTTTATGGTTTTTATATACTATAAATAGTATATTATTGTATCTTTTTTGCAATAGATATGTGTTTGTTGTTAATTTTAATTTGAAAAGTACAACCAAAAGAACAGCATACTACCACTATACACTAAAATTACTATATAAAAAAACACCTATCTAAAGAAAGATTTTTTCAACACCTTGGATGGCTAGTCATTCTCCTCTCTCGTCGGCCTCTCGCTCGCTACAAGCTCGAAAGGGTCAAGGGGACAAGGGGAAAGGGTCAAGGGTTAAACTATGGGGAATTCTCGAAACAACGCACAGAGAGACCGCTTGCACGATTACTGCGGTTGGAAGAATCACCCACGTAGGACGAACTGAAGACCTTGTAAAAGGCGCGCGCGTCGCTCGGAGTAGACGACCAGTAGCGGCCGTAATCTCCCTGATAGAAGACCGACCCGGCTGAACCGTAACTGCGGCCACCTGCCATTGGCAATTTAAGAGTATCTCTAAAGAGATTTCATTTACTACTTGTATACATTGCATCTCCTGAGTAGATCTTTACCCATGTATTGTACAATCATTGTCGCTCTGTTCGTGTTGGTAGATGATATCCACTTGGACATGGTCACTGTCCTCCCGCTGGTCGAAGATCATCGTTCTGATTGAGTGACCAGTCTCCTCTTGGTAAATTTCAAAATGGTTCATATATCCATGTACCACTCGTATAGGTGTTTTATAAAAGATGAAGTGGTTTCTATTTGTCTTTAAAGCAGCGTAGAGATATTGCACTGGCGCGATATTTTCCTTCTGCTGTATTTAAAACAGATGCACTAAAGAAAAGAATATATATGCGATCAGCATAAGGGGTAGATGACCAGTAAGAACCATTGTATCCTTGTCAACTATCTAAATTACTTGTTCCAGCATAGGAGCGACTTCCAACCCGTGGTAAAAGAAGCGTATCTCTAAATGGTTTTCAATGCATTCGAGAAGTTGTTGGGATTTCTCCTGATAATGCAGCTTTCCATGTGTTATAGAGTCATCACCACTCATCTTTTGTGGGAATGTGATATCACTCATCACAGGGTCATCTTCATTGTCGAAGATTGTTGTTTTGATATTTAGACCAATCGCGAAATATAACTTGCCATCAACCTATTAGAGGAGATGTTACATATACATTATTACTATAAGAAGTTTGTCCAGTGGTATCTACTTGAGTTGTTCTGGTTAGTGAAATATGACCAGTATTTGGAAATCAAAAATCATTTCACCATTGGAACATGTGTCCATATGAGTCTGATCAAGTTCCTGCTACTGTTGCACCAACATTTCTATCTGCAATAATATATTTATTAGTTCCATCATATACTATTAAATCATTTCATTCATGAGTGATCCCAACTTTTAAAATATAGGTTATCAATCCCTTCCCTACTACTTGATATTCTCCTTCTTTATCTTTATCTATTACTCAAATTGCATTTGTTGTGTTTCCTTTCTTTGATTCCATTAGTGCTGTGATTGCGTAGACCGTTCATCACGTATCTGTCCAGTATGCGAATGAGTCTCCTGTCACCATGATGTTACCACCTCCATTATATATTGCTACTGTTCCTTTCCCTGGGTCTGTAGGGATAGTTGTTAGGTATGGTGAGATCAGTGATGATACAGATGGCGTAGCTACGCTTGTCGGCGTGTCTGATAGTGGTGCTTTTGGATAGGTCCCTGATCCATTTTCCTGCGCGTACAGTTCTACTGCACTTGAGATCTGTCATATCTTTACTATACGACCTGAATCACTTGCTCTTTCTCTGGCTCCTACGAGTCTTGGAACGAGAGTGACAGCGAGGATTCCGATGATCACGACTACGACAAGCATCTCTATAAGGGTAAAAGATTTGCGTTGTGTTTGAAATTTCGTCATTCAGTTGGGGTTAAGGGTAAATTGTTAGTTATTAATCATTGTTTGTATTATAGAATCTCGCAACGATTGCAAGATGGATTTTCTCGTATTGATAGTAGTTTCTATCTATACGAATATATAAAAAAATCGCCTTGCGATTTTTTTACCGACGGTTGCGCGGTGGCCGGCGTTTTTTTTGAAACTGTTGGCGAGTGAGAAACCGTTGTGAGTAGGTGTGTTTGCCCGAAGGGCAACTTCCGAGAGGTTGTGATTGTCTAGGTGCGCACCGATAGGACGGAAGACGGCAAAGGGTAGATATCGTAAGACAGACAGATCTTATCAACTATTTTTTCATAGTTTTGTCAGTAGATTTCTTTTTTGAGATAGTCACACTCGCTTCTTTTTAAGAGTCATTTCTAAGAAAATGAGAATAATTATCACGCATTATATAGAAAACAAGGCAATTTTATCTTTTACGTCCTTCCATGCTAAACACAAAATCATGAGTCCAATATACAGATCTAATTTCAACTATTGGCAATTTACTCAATCATGCGAGAAGTTTTGCTTACCAGCAAGTTAATACCATTTTGATAGAAACCTATCGAGAAATAGGGAAACATATTGTTGAATATGAACAAAATGGCAGAGAGAAAGCAGAATATGGGTCACAACTTTTTGATAGACTAGCAAAAGATCTAAAAAAATGATATGGAAAATGATTTAGTAGAAGTAATCTGTACTTGATTAGACAGTTTTACATCAAATATCCAATTTTCCAAGCACTGCCTGGAAAATTAACACGAACTCATTTTGCAGAACTTTTAATTATAGAAAACGACTTAGAAAGATCTTTCTATGAACAACAAACGATAAATGAGAATCGAAGTACGAGAGAGATGAAAAGACAAATTGAAAGTTCGTTATATCAAAGACTAGCATTATCTAAAGACAAAGAATGAGTTTTGGAATTATCTAAGAAATGAATCACAATTAAAGAGAGTAAAGATATCCTGAAAGATCCATATATACTGGATTTTTTGTGATACAGTGAAAATAGTATCTATTCGGAATCAAATCTGGAACAAAAGATAATCGATAATTTACAAAAAATCATAATGGAACTTTGAAAATGATTCACTTTTGTTGCAAGACAATACAGAATAACACTCAATAATACGCATTATTATATCGACCTTGTCTTTTATCATAGAATTTTGAAATGCTTTGTTTTGATAGATTTGAAAACGAAAAAAATCAAACATTGAGACATAGGGCAAATGAACATGTACTTAAATTATTTTAAAAAAGAAGAAATGACCGAAGGAGACAATGAACCAATCGGTATAATCTTAGCAAAAGATAAGGAACATGCTATGGTTGAATATGCTCTTGGATGAATCACGAATCAACTTTTTGTTTCCAAATATCAACTATATTTACCAAATAAAGAAGAGTTGCAAGAAAAAGTTAATGGAATTGTAGGGACAGATGAGTAATTTTTCGATATAATTAATGAATGTAAAATCATATTTTAAGAGCAAATATCAATTATCAGTAAAATAAAGAATATGCAAGGTGAATTTTTTTATTTTGTTTATCCCCTAATCTAAAAAATCTATTGCAATTCTCTGGCGAATCGCTATACTCTGTATATCAAACATTTATTCCTTTTTGTAATCAAAATGAGTACAGCACAATTAAATATGAGAATCCCTGCAACAATCAAAGACAAAGCTCAAAAAAAAGCTGAAGATTTAGGAAGTAATTTAAATTTCATCATAAAACTATTCCTTGTCAAATTTATAAGCGATACAAAAATAGTAGAAATACAACAAGATGTTCTTTTAGAAAATATATTTGATACAGGAATCAAAAAGCACCTCTCAAGCAAAAAATGACAGAAACAAATCAGAAATATAAATAAGCTACTAGAAGAAATATCATAATTTTCAAAACTCTTTCAGTAAGTATTGTAAAGCACAGGGTAGCCGTCCCCTTGTCATCCGCCAATTTTATGCATCCGTGAGACCGGTCTCAATCTCCCCTACAAAAACCAAATGGAAAATATATACTAGCATTATGCTGTTTGTTTGAGATGTGCACATAAATGCGAAACAAAGCGCCAAAATTCTCCAGGAACTACGCCAGTTTGTGGATGGTTTTCCTGCAGAAAAAAATATAGTTTTCTTGGGTGATTATATGTATATGTTTAGTTACGATCGCCAGGCGCTTGCTGATTTGTTTGATTTTTTTCTCTCGCTCTGGGATGAGGGCAAAAATGTGTATGTTATGGCTGGCAATCACGACTGGCTCAATCAGCATTTCATCTATCACGAATGAAAAAAAATCGCCGATATTCTCAATGCACGCACAAGTGAAAATAAAATACATTTTGTAACCGAGCCAAGCACCTATCTTATAGAGTGAAAAGAGTTTTTCTTTTTGCCATTCAACAAAGAATTTTTACACACACAAAAAGAAACTTTTCTGGAAAAATATGCTACCAGTATCCCCTGATCGCTCGCAGACGCGCCGAGTCTTTTCAGCGAAAGCATCCGTTTGTTGGCTTCCAAAAACAGCAACGAACAACTATCCTGAGCGTTAAATATGACCCTTTTTGAGATATATTTTTCCGACACGACAGCAGAAAAAAAACCGATACTTGTGCATCATTACTATACCGCAAACACATCGTTTCCATGACAATTTGCGAAGTTTGACTACAAAGATATTTCCTTGCATCATCTGCGAATGGAGGTTGTGCCTACGGTTATCTCTGGACATCTCCACAAAGCATTTACCCACAAAAACTATTTTTGCGTGGGAAGCACATGGCACTCCTCTAGCACCGAGCGCGATCAACAAAAGCGATTTTGGCAGTACGATCCAGAAAAAAATCTACGAGCAGGAAAAGGAATCAATATAAACCCATATTTGACATTGGATCTTGATGCGACAGGCGTTTGAACAACCGACCAATCAATCACGAACGAAACGATAACCGCTGTTTACCAAAACGTCTACAAAAACCACATAAGTTGGTTTGGAGAAAACATAGATCCTTGAGCAATCCCGACGTTCGATGCAAGTGACATATCACTCATTTTTTACACACAAAAAAACATATCGGACATAGAACAACTCCTCTCTAGTGAGATCAGAGAGACCATCCACGACATTCAATACAAACAAAAACTTTCTACGCAAGAAGACATGACCGAGCTTTTGGATATTTCTCAATACAATCTCCAACAATCACTCCTAGATTGGAAGGAATTAGTGAAAAAATACATTTTGTCAAGATATTGAACTGAAAGTGAGAAATATCGCACGCTATTATCTGAATTAAATATTCTTTAATCGATACTTTTTTCTTTTTCAAGCATTTGTGTTTATACTAAGGTATAGTATTTTATTTTGCATATCTTTGCATGAACACAGTAGCAAAACAAAAGGGAACAAGTAAAACAACCACGCTCATGAAAACAATTGGTGGAGCAGTCCTTTTCCTCACAGTACTTTTGGGGTACACTAATTTTTTTTCACACCCAACGCACTCTGAGAGTCCCACCAAAACAGTAAGTACCGTGGCTATCAATCAAAGTTCCCAGATAGATAGTACACACTCTCAAAGCGTTTTTGATGCAACATATACATTTCAAAAAACGGTTGCATTCGCTACAGGCGGAACAACAGGATGAGTACAAACAGATCCCGCTAAAAAAGGCGCCGATGTGGACTTCGTGCAGTTATTACAGAGTATTCTTAAAACTGCTTATATATTTATATGGCCATTCCTCTGGATTGCCGGCATCGCAATGGATAACTCTTTGGTCTACGGCGAAGTCTTCTGATTAGATAAAGCGCTTTGGCAATTTTGGCAAATAGCAAGGAATTTCGCCAATTTCATCATTTGATTTATATTTTTGCGACAAGTGCTAAAATATATTTTTGACATTAAATCATGAAAATCTGACACAACAAATGTGACCAAAATAATCACGAAATTATTGCTCTCCAGTGTTGGCGTACAAACAAGTTGGTTTATTATGTGAGCGTTGGTGGATCTTTCGATAGTGCTTACCGCTGGGTTGTGATCACTACCATTGAATATCATAGATGAAACGGTTGCGAGTAGACCTATACTAGGAATAAAAACATCAGTAAAGCTAAATACGAAGGTGGCCAAAAACGACAATCTTGTTATGCTTTATACGTGGGAATGAGCAAACTTACCAAAGAAATACATTCTTCCGTGCTTAATTGAAGAAAAAAAAATAAAATGGGGAACAGATTTCATGGATGCTTATAAACTAGCAGAAGATGTTACCCCAGAATCAGAAAAAGCAGGTAAAGATAAGGTTTTACCTCTAACAGTGAAAAAAGAAGAAATCAATGAGGGATATTGTGTCTATTGACAAGACGTTCTAACTATAAATGTAGCACCAGACGGCACATCTATGGAACCCGCAAGTGAAGCTATGCAAAAAATGATTATAGACTCTAGAATAGACTTTGTAAAAGACAGGGGTTGCGGTGTGAAGATCGATCCTAAATGATATGATGAGGATGTAGAACGCATCAAAACATCAAATTGTACATTTTTGTGAAATCTTGCTAGAAAGGGAATGTGAAAACAATGATCATTTTTTTCTTTGTATGCATCAATTTTGGGGTTATCTAGTATTCATTTAGATGCTCCTCAAACGACAGCGACTCTTACGATAGAAACATTGTTGAAGATCGCAATTATGATTGGATTCTTGGTTCCGTTAATTGCACTAGTTGTTGTTCTGATCATGAGGGTCGCATATTTGTGGGTTATAATTGCTTTTTCTCCATTGATAGCGCTGGGTATAGCATGAGACATACTACCTAAAGACAACCCACTTACCAAAAAGTTTACACTAAAGAGTATATTATCGCTTATTCTCTTGCCTGTTGTTGTCACGTTTGCTCTCTCTTTGTCTATAATAATGTTAAGTGCTTTGAGCGAATGATTTGCAAGAAATTGATCATTGGAGACGGTGTGAGTGCGTTCAAAGGTTATAGACGGAGCGTCATGTTACGATGTATGAATCACGAACCTATGCATAAGTAGTAAGTCATTAAATTTCTGAGCCGGAATAACAGATTATTTTGCTTGGATTATTATGAATATCTTTGGAATTGGTCTCATGTGGTTCGTCGTTATGGCTGCACTCAAGACAAATGAACTAACAGCGAAAACAGTAGAAAGTATAGAATGAGTAGCGAAATGATTTGCGTGATGACTTCAATTTATTCCATTGCCAGGTGGCGGATATTGAAGCATATGAGGTATCACATGAGCAGTCAAAGAAATTACTTCAAAAATCACCAACGCTCCCGGACAACAAGTATCAAAAACGGCAGATATTATAGATTGAATTGGAAATAACTTACTAGGAAAAGATAGAAAACTGGAAGAACAAATTAGCGCAGCTACTAACGCAACACTGAAGAGTGACGCAAACATGCAAACGACACTTGGAGAGTTAAATCGCATTGTGACAGACGATTCTTTATTCAAGGATTTAAATGAAAACGCATCACAAATTGCAGGATTAACTGGATATTTCAATGCATTAAATGCAAAAATGGGTAGCAGTGACAAATTCGATTTACCAAGCGAAGTGTATGATCCGAAATCTGCAAAATGAACCAGATTCTTGACTAATCTAGCTGCTTATGGAGATGCATATTTAGGCGAAGGAAAATGATCCGAGATCGTCAGTAATATGAAATTCTTCTACAAAACAAACGGCGATGTAGATAAAAATATACAGGATTACTTGCAACAAATTATCGATAATAATAATAAAGCAAAAAAAACGTATAAAATTGGTACAAATGGGGTAATACAAAAAATTGTCAAAATCAATCCAAATGACGATAAAGAAAAACGAATTGAATTAGAAGCATCAGAAACAGAAAAAGAATCACTGATAAGTGAGTATGATGAATATATTAAAAAAATAAAACTAGCAGAAGGTGATGAAAATAAATGAGTGGCTGAAAAAGAATTAAGTGATTGGATTACAAAAACATTTGGCGATACTACCCGTCAAGATGTTGAAAATGTCTTACGTCCTACTAAAACAAACAAACCAAGCAATGGAGCAAAAAATACTAATAAAACTAAACCAGCTAGTTGATCATGAACAACTACACAATCATGAACAAACAACACCAATCCAACAGCAACTCCAACTACACAATCATGAACAAATAACCCTAATACAACAACAAATCCATAAAAAAATAGTGAGTAATATTTAGACCGATTACATACACCATGAAGAAAAAATATTTCTATCTGATAGTAGTCCTTGCCCTAGCATTCTTCCTCCCATGGGATAGTGTTTTTGCTGCAGTTACTTGAACCGATTGTGTTGATATTTCCACATTAGATACAACAAATGACATAATTGGAGTTATATTTGATGTGGTAGTAAGGATATGATCGTGGATATGGGTAATAATTGCTACTCTCGCAGGACAATTGATGAGTAATGAATGGGTATATGCGTCAGGAATCGGTCTGGATAAAACCCTCTGGACACTATGGAACTATATGAAAAATATTGCTAACTTTGCGATTGCTTGATTGCTTATTTATCAAATCGCTAGATGAGTGATCGGAAAAGATGCATTTAATATCAAAGCGCTTCTTCCCAAAGTGCTCGTTTCTACTGTACTTGTAAATATGAGTTGGTTTGTGATGGGAGCTGCAATTGATCTCTCTAACATTGGTACCGCAGCTGTTGGTGCTATCCCACAAGCATTTTTCAAAACAAATAAAAAGAGTGAAATGGAAATGAAATCACTTCTTGCTACTGTTCAAGATACAGTTAGAGTCCAATTAGAATGTAAAAATCCCATTGTTGCAGTCAATAAAAATCAAACAGAAGGCAGAGATTATAAGCTAGATCAAGTTTGGTCTCGTTTTAATGACATGAGTGGCCCTCTTATATTTATGTGAATGAGTATATTTAGACTTCAAGAATTTAATATTCTTGATGAAGAAACGTCTACACGAAGTGATTTAAGTTTAGCATGAATTATCAAAATTTTTATCCTTATAATGTTTTTGGCTCCAATCATAGCCCTATTTGTCATAAACTTAAAAAGAGTCCTGTATTTGCGGATTATAATTATTTTTTCTCCCCTTTTGGTTATTTTTAATGATAAGGGGCTCTCTAAAATGCCAAAAGTCGAAGGGAAAGTTGGATGAAATAGCATTAACGACCTGCTTTCTTTGAAAGAAGTTGTGGGAATGATATTTGCTCCGGTTCTAACTATTGCAGGGATGGCGATAACGCTGATACTAACAAGTAGTATGTTTTATGTTTTAGGTGGGGCTCCAAAAAACGTGACAGATGAAAAGAAACCAGTAACTAGAGTGTCGGTGCCACTTGGGCAAGGCGCAAGCATTGCAAGAGAAGCAGAAGATACAAGTTCGTTTACTGCTCCTGGCACAAATGTTATACTCCAAGGTGATCTATTTAAAGATATTGCAGACTTTGCTTGAGGTGTGGTTTGATATGTTATCTTAGTAACAATGAGTATCCTTCTTCTTCGATGAGTAGTCGGCATAACGGCAAATACATCTAAAATTGCATCATCAACATATGATGGCATCATGAAACTGGGAAAGAGTCTTGTCGCATGAGCAAAAGTTATACCTATGTGATGAATGGGTGAAAAGGTTTCACTGTGATGACTTGCTTGAGCGCCACAAGCTCTGATGAACAAGTATAAAGGTAAATTTCAAGACAAGCAAACTAATGAAAGACAAACTTTGGCAAGAAAATTTTGAGAAACTGGTGTATGAAGCTTAATAGAAAAAGGCTTAGGTGTTGATTTTTGAAAATTAAACGATATTGGAGAGGGAGTAGTAACCGAACTATGAAATTTTAAAGGAGACAGCATTTCTGAATATTTGGGTGCAATCAAGGAGAAGGCAGCAGAACAAGGTAAAACAGAAATTACAGTTTCTAGTTGAGCAAATCTCAAAACCCTTCTTACAAAATATGCATCAAACAATCCTAATTTAATAAAAAAAATAAATTCCAATTCTACAACGTACGGTTTGACTGACTCGGAAAAACAAGCGTTGAGAAAATTTAATCCAGATCAAGCCGATAAGTTATTTAACATAACAGAAGATTTAGGAAAAGCGTTCATCAAAGTGGTAAGTGCAGAATTGACAGGAAGTGCCTTAACGTGAACTATTAATGAAAGATCTGTCCTTTTTGCTTCTGATTCACAACAAAAAAAAGCCACGCCTGAGAGTTCTAACCCGACTGACACGCCTGACGCGCCTGAGACACCTAAAGCATCATCAGAATGAACTACATAAAAAAGGGAAATACCAATCCCACGAACAGCTCGCCTGAAACGGAATAGGGCTAAATAAAAAAATATTTTTTAATGTAATCACGTCAGGTATTTCGAAGTACAATTATTGATTGAAAATGACACGAGATCGCACTAAGGTAAAATAATTTTTGTTGATGATGACAACCCAGATTTGTTGATAGTCACGATGTACATACCACTGGGCACTCAATTCATATCTACTTCTACTGGTGTGTGATCAACGCCCATGATATTCTTGACTAATTTTCAACCAACGTCATATATATTTATTCAGCTCACATCAGTATATTCTTGGATATCAATGAGTATATTTTTGCCTTTATTATAGATGCGATCTTTATTTAAACTGGTCTCTTGCGCTCAGGTTCCTGATTTTACAATATTGAGTTTGATGGTTGAATCCGACTCCACTTTAAAATTATTCTCTTCTTGGGATGAATTTCATTCAAAATCCACAATGCGCTTTGGTAGTCACTTAGAAAATGCCGTATATGGTAACTCTAAAGACACACTCTCACTTCAAGTAGCATCAATCGAAAGTACGAATTTTCAATTATTTTGTTTTTTTTCTACAAAAACAACATCAGTTCATTTGCTTATTTTCCATTTATTTTCAGTTTCCGTTTTTTCAACTGAAACATCTCAAAGAGATCATGTCTGTATGGCAAAATCAACTGCTCAGAGTCCATCATTTCCCAATATATCTATGTCATTTCCACTGTCTTCATCTATGTCTATGATATCTTCGGTAGATTCTATATCTTCACGCCCATCATAAATTACGGTAGACGTATTGCCAAAATAATTCGTAAATTCTATTCATCAAGATTTATTATACACAATACTTTCAAGATTACTGTCATTGTGTGGTGCCATAACTCTGCTACCCAAAAATTTAGCAGCAGATTGTGCGACATTAGACTCTCAATTATCATTTGATCAGGTAGAACACGAAAGCAAGGAAACAGTTCATCATTTTAGATATTTTGATAATACGAGAAAAAGATCTCTATCTTGAAACGAAATATCTTCCTTAGGATTCAATGGCTTTACCTTTAGTATATTAAATTGATTTCAATGCATACCTATCATAGAATTAACATTTTCTCGTTTTCATCCTTTGGCTATATATTCTGTATAAAATCTGTCCAATATTCCAGAACGTCCAAAAAACTTTTCATTATTATCACCTGGTTCAAAAATTCTAATATCAAATTCTGTCATCATTTTAGCTACTTCTCAGCCATCATTTAATACTCGACCCAGAGCTCAATTATAGTCTCTCTTTGTCATAAAAATAGGGAATACGGGCTTTCATGTTGGTTTATCTTTATTTTCCACCATCTGTTTCAGGATTTCTTTGGAATATCTTTTGTAGCATGTAAGATTATAGACCTCAAACAAGTCTTTTATAATATTTAGATTCCCAGTCTCTTTGAGGAGTTCTGATCCTCTAATTAAATCATCTCTCAACTTTTGCTGATCATGCCGATCAGGGCTATTTGCGAATAACGCATCAAATAACTCTTTATCAAATCAAAATATTTGGTTCGTATCAAAATTGGTAAGTTTACCTACGAACTCATTTGGATTATTTAATACACATTCATATCGAATATTTTGTTTCAGCTCCTCTGTTGGCTGTTGTTGTATCAGTTCATTGATTCGATCTATATCATTGGCAGTTAGTGATTTTCCCTCTAACGCCTTGATCTGTTGGGAAATGTTTTTTGAATTTGTTACTATTTCTTTAACATTTACCCTAGCAATTTCTAGCGACACACGCCTCAATACTTGATATGCGTAAGGGTCTATCTGGCCTTGGATTCTGCTTACTACGCTTTTTCGTACTTCATCATTAGGGTTAGTTTCGAATCATGGAAAGTATCTATTATACAAAGCTTTGTGTAATTCCCATTCAGACTCTCATCTTGCTATGAGCGCCTTAAGAATATCTTTTATACCATCATCTCATCACATGAGTTCTTCAACAAGAGAGAAACATTCTTCACTATTGTAGTATTGTGCAGAAAATAAAAAAGAATATATGAAAATTGCCCTCTTCGATTCACTGAAAGTTCAAAATATTTGTTTAAATGCCTCTATTTGATTATTTTTTTGTAAATAAAGCAACAATCAGTCGATAAAAAACACTCAAGACACATTACTAGGAAAAGAATTTATTATCATTGATTCCATGTTTGATAGAGTTGTTTCTAGAGAAACCGCAGGTATTTCAAAATTTGTTAAATTTGCATAAAAATATAAAAGCATATCTACATTGAACTTTTCTTGGATAGATTTTGATAGGTTGTTTATATCATTTGGTGGTTGCAAGTTTTTGTGTTTCTTCATTAACGACTCCAACCAGTTATAAGGGCTAAATTCTTTTGCAATATGCATGGGCAATCATTCAAAAAATCCAACAAAAAAACTAAAACTTAGATTAACCATTTCTTGATTCATGTCTGAGTGAAGAAACAAGCCTGACGTAGCTCATTCTATTTCTTTTGCAAGTCATGTATGAGTTGCTATTTTTTTTATCAATGTATCATTGATTTTTTTCATTAAATCCATTCTCATGCCCGTAGTTAATCATGTGTAGGTTGCAACATCTTTTATAAAATTAAGACAAAACCTCTGTTGATTTTCATCGTCCGAGTTGAGCATTTTATCTATCCCTTCATAATCTAGATTCAAAACAGCGTCTAGACTAAGCTTTCTTTCGGGATCCTCGAAATCTCATAAAATAGTTGGCAGTAAATATCTTTTTTCTATATCAAATTTGAGTTTATAAAACTTCTCCCATACTTCTTTATCTGAGAACGTTTTTATGTCGTTTCAAAACAAAGCTTTTCATTCTGCGCCATAGAGATCAAAACCATCTGGGATGCTTAACAACTCATTATCTGTTTTTCAGCTAATAGAATATTTATTTATTTTTAGCTCAGCGTTGATAGAATCTAAAATCAAGAGCTCTTCAGGCAACATGTCAGCACGATACGCATCTACTTTTTTCTCATAATTTATATTGTCTTCCATAGTTGATCGAACTAAAAAATTAAAAAATCTAAATCATCTTTGGATTTTTCGCTTGCTTCTTTTTCTTTAATGCTTTTTATTTTTTCTTGGGTTAATTCTCTATTTTTGTTGTTTTTTTGTAGTTTGATAGCAGATCAAAATTCAATAATATTGATGTAGATAGAATCAATATATGCCTCATCTACCTCAACCGTTCTAATATATTTTAAAGCATTCAAAAACATCACATCTGATTCCTTTAATCAATTCAAAAGCTGTATGACTTTTTCTTTTTTTTGATCAAAAGAAAGCAGGTGAAAGCTTTTGATTAACTGGTGATTCTCCATCATAATTATAAATAGCTAAATATTCTTTTCCGTACGAGTTTAATGAGAATCAATCAAAATACAAATATATATTAATTTAATTTTTCGACTTGCAATTTGTTTTCGGATCCCTATATTTACTCCATTGCTGTGGAAGTATTTTTGCAGCGAATAACCCAAGATAGCCGGTGAAGAAACCTATTTCTTGTAAACCCTGCTGAGGTAAGTAGTCTTCTTTGGAAGTAATTTATGATGAAAGCGCATCACGCTAACACATAAAAACTTCATCTATGAAACTCTCCTCCTTGGAAAGTTTTTTTATATTTGACACAATGAAGCCAGGATGGCAATTACTAAACAGAAAAAACACGACCTCGTTGCTGAATATGCGAAAGAGATCGCAAAAGCAAAAAACGTTGTAATCGTGAAACAATCTGGTCTTTCTGTAAATGACGGAAATGAGCTTAGAAAAAACCTTGCAACTGCAAACGGTAAATTATCTATTGTAAGAAAAAGATTGTTTTTGAGGTCTATTGAACAGGCGGGATTGGAAGTTGTAAAACACGACGATCTTGATGGCGCGATCGTAGCACTCTATGCTATGGAAGATGAATACGCTCCTATGAAAGAGATTCAAAAATTCATCAAAGCTGGTAAGAAGACTGAAAAAAAATACTCTATTGAGTATGTTGGAGGTCGGTTTGATAAACAATGGAAAGACAGTGAGTATGTTACAACTCTTGCTACTCTTCCTACAAAAGAAGAATTGGTTGCAAAACTACTATTCTTACTCAAACATCCAGTACAAAAATTTGTTGGTACTCTTGATGCTATTGCAAAAAAACAAGCATAGTATCTAGATACACTAATTATTCGTTGCACATTTATATTATTATATCTTTGTATTCACAATGACATTAACAAACAACGCACAAAAGATCTTTGATCTAGTGAAAGAACTTACAGCTGTTGAATTAGCAGAACTTGTAAAAGCTCTTGAGGAAGAATTTGGTGTTACTGCTGCAGCTATGGTAGTTGCTGGTGGTGCTACAGGTGGTGATGAAGGCGGTGCTGCTGCTAAAGACTCAGTAAATGTTGAACTTACTGATGCTGGTCAACAAAAGATTGCAGTAATTAAGGTTGTAAAAGAAATCCTTAATATCGATCTTAAGGCTGCTAAAGACCTAGTTGAAAAGGCTCCAGTTATGGTTAAGGAGAATGTAAAACAAGATGAGGGGGAAACTCTTCAAAACAAACTCCAAGAAGCAGGAGCGACAGTTACACTAAAATAGCACCATTTACTCTTTTTTATTAGATACTCCATATGGCAATTACGCAACAAGAAGTGATTGCTTCTAATATGCACGTAGGTAATCTAAAAAAACTCGCAAGCACAAAAACGAGATCGTTTTGGCTTGAGATGTCTCAGGGAATTGTCGTTATAAACCCTGAAAAGATTGTTACAGCATTAGAAGTAGCAAGAGAAAAATTCTTGACAGCAAAAAAAGATGGAAAAGAAGTTCTGCTTCTGTGTGAAAAAAGTCTTCTTGCTGATGAGATTCCTGCACTTGCTGAAAAGTATAATTTTCACTACTTAAACTATAAAGTGCCTGCTTGATTCCTTACAAACTTTGATACACTTATCACAAGGATTGCGGGGATGAGTCAACTTCAAGCATTTACAGAAAGTGAAGATTTTCACAAACTTACAAAAAAAGAACAGCTTACTGCTCTTAGAAAACTTAAGAAAGTACAACAAGTATATAAAGGAGTGAAAAATCTGAAGAAAAAACCAGATCTTGTGATCGTAGTAGATGGGAAAACCATGATGAAATTCACAAAAGAACTCCAAAAACTTGACTTAGATAATATCGTCTTAGCGGGAACAAATTTTGATTCTCGATGGAAAGAAGAAAATCTTGTAGTGCTAAATGTAAATGGCTACAATAGTTTAAAAAATGGTCTTGGACATATTTTAGGTGCATAACCAATATATTTGCTATGGAAGAAAAAGCACGTAACGATATAGATGTTCTCATTGGCGAACACTACGTTCCAAGCGAATTAGAAAGGAAAAAATCATTGATGATGTATGTCATCCGATGAATACTCCTCTCTCTTTCTCAGGGCAAGGCATCTCGTTATGAACAATTTCATCTCAAGCAGTCTCTTTGACGATGGACTATGGCATTTTTGCTTCTAATCCCAGCGCTGGTACTCTCTTTTGTACCATATATCAGAGTTTTACCACTTTTGGCTTATGTTGGACTATTGGCAATTCGAGTGATATTCTTTTTGCAGGCGTGGAATGGTAGATATACTTCATTTGATAAAGAAAGACCTTTTTTACCAGTATTTATTGGTTTTGGAGAATGGGTACTCTCTATCTTTGATATGGAATTGAGCCCTGACGGGAGACAATCGAATGAGGATCAACAAACCACACCAGGGACGGTAACAAGTACACCTACTCCAGAAAATAACAATACGACAACGATAAATACTCCAACTTCAGAAAACAACGATACTACTACACCTCAACAATAATTTATTTCCTCTAGAAAAAATACATATGTCAGTAGATATGGAACTTCTCAAAAAATTGAGAGAAATAACATTTGCTCCGTTGAAAGACTGTAAAGATGCGCTTATTGAATCAAATTGAGATTTGGACTCTGCAATCGAATGGTTGAAAAAGAAAGGAGCATTACAAGCTGCGAAAAAAGCTGATAGGGAGACCAAAGAATGAGCGATTAAGGTTCGTGTAAATGGAAATACAGTGATTGCTGTTAAGATGGCAACAGAAACTGATTTTGTGGTAAAAAGTGACTTTTTTGCAAAACTTCTAGAAGACTTGTTGGATACAATTGGTACGTCTGGGCAAAATATCGCATCTATCAATGAACTACCAGAAGAGATCAAAGTAAAATGTGATGAGCTTATACATGATTTCGTTGGTAAGATAGGTGAAAACACTAAACTTGCTGATGTATATCTCCACACAACAGACAAAAATATTTTTGTATATACACATCCAGGTGACAAAATAGTATCAATTCTATACTACTCTTCTAGTTCTGACAATGCAGAACATATTGCAAAACAAGTTGCACTACAAATAGCAGCAATGAATCCAGAATATCTTTCATTAGAAACAATCCCAACTGAAGCAAAAGAGAAATTATTGGCAGAACTTACTGAAGAGGTAAAAGCTAGTGGCAAACCAGCAGATATGATAGAAAAAATTGTTGCTGGTAAATTTGAAAAGGCATTTGCTGACTCTGTACTATTGGAACAACCTGCGATCTGGGATGACTCTCAAAAAATTAAAGACGCATCAAAAGCTATTGAAATAAGTTCCTTTGCAAGAATGGCAATTGGTGCATAAAACCAATTTTGTTGTTGCAAAATGAATTGAATCATATATATACTCTTATATTCTTAATTATACCCTCACATGCAAAAATTCTATGAATTAGTAGTCCTCCTCCACCCACAAACGAGTAAAGAGGATCTTGCTATGTTGTATACAAAAATTGATTCACTCCTTTCTGATGGTAAAAAACAAACAGACGATATGGGATTGATGCAATTAGAACACCCAGTTGGCAAAAACAAACTATCACAAGTGCACATGATTTCGTATCACTGTGAACTTGAAGGAAGCAAACTTGAGTCTATCAAAAAAGAACTTAGTATCACGAAAGGTGTTGTGAGATATGTGTTTTTCTCTATGTGAGCAAAGGATATTTTCTTCACATACGCAGATGTAAATAAGAAATTTGAAAAACTCATCGAAGAGGAAGAGAAGAAAGAAGCAGCTCTTGAAGATGAGAACAAAGAAGTGGTTATTGAATGAGAAAATGGTGAAGTTACAACACAAGCAAAAGAGAGTCCAGTTATAAGAGCTCCGAAAAAGAAAAAAGAGCTTGCTGTAAGAAAATGATATTTCAACAAAGCCCTTCACGCAAGCGAACTTTCTTGGAAAGCGACAAGGCTTCTTACGTTCTACATTACCAGATTTGGCGAAATTAAACCAAGACGCTACATGGGCAATACTGTAAGACAACAAAAGAAAGTAAGAGAGGCGATTATAAGAGCAAGAGAACTAGGTGTTGTTGCTTATACAAAATAGTTTAGCACAATATTCAAAAAATTAGTTTACACATTTTGTACGATATTTATCACATACTCTAACTACCCAAATGACAACGAAACTCAATAGAGTAAGGAAATTTAAATGGTCTAAAAGATTGGGCACTCATGGCTTCCGCGCAAGGATGGAAACCAAGTCTGGACAAAGGATTATAAATGCCAGAAGAGCCAAAGGAAGACATCAACTTACTCCACAAAAGAAGGGATAATACAACTATTATCCTTTTGTGGTTTTTTAGTTTGATCCGTTTTCTTATATGAGTTCACAAAAATCACGCATTCTATCTATTATATTCTAAATACCCATAATCCAAGATAAACGCTTGGCGTTTTTTCGTTTTACCCCTACTAGTTCAATTTCATGGTGGCATCTTCAAAAAAAAATGCGCAAAAAACATCTGTTGTACCTGCAGAAATCCTTAAAGGATATGAGCAGATTGATGGTAGAATATACCTTAAACATTCAAAAAAGTTTGCAACGTTTCCTGAACTTCTTTGAATGCAAGAGAAATGATTCGACGAGTTTATCCATCATTATATGCATAAGCTTTTTTCTGAAGTAAATCCAATACGCGATATCGCAGGAGAGAAACACACTCTTGAGATAGACGACATTCAGGTTTCTGAAGCACTTGATCCAATTGAAACGTGCAAGAAAAAGGAAATGACATATGGCGGTATCATTTCAGGTAAGATCAAACTTACTGACACGGAAAGTGGAAAAATATTGTTTAGTAAACGTGCAAATATTGGTATTTTGCCACTTATGACGCACTGGTGATCATATATCATAAACGGCGTTGAAAGGGTTGTTATTTCTCAACTTGTTAGATCATACGGTATTTTCTTTAGTTTCGACAAGAGAGAATTCACATACTCATTCAAACTCATTCCTGAAAGAGGTCCTCGGTTGCAAGTAATTATTGAAAAATCTGGTAATGTTGTAGCAAGAATCAACAAATCAAGAAAGTTCTCTGTTGTTGCGCTTCTTAGAGCATTGGGATACGAAACAGATGAAAGTATTCGTCAAGCATTCTCAGATACATTTGATTTGGAGGAATGAGATTTTAATTACATAGAATACGCTCTCAAGAAAGACACTTCAAATGACGCGCAATCAGCTGCTGTACAAATCTATGGTAAAATGAGACCTGGTGAAATCATCGATCCTGATAGTGCTTTGGATTATATTAAAAATCAATTTTTGTCATTAGACCGCATCTTTATTGGAAACGTAGCGAGAAGAAAGATCAATGCAAAGTTAAATATGGATAAACCTTTGGATAAGGATTATTCACACATTTTTGATTCTGATGATCTCATAGAAGGATTGAAATATATGTTCAATATAGCAAACGAGAAAAAATGATACTATCTTGACGATATTGATCACCTGTCAAATAGGCGTATTAGATCAATGGGAGAGATCCTGTACTCTACATTGCAACCTGTGATGAGAAGATTTACAAAATCCGTAAAAGGAAAATTGTCAATTCTGAATACTGAAGAACAAATCAAGCTTACAGATTTGGTTAACTTCAAAATGATAGACAATGCTATCAAAAGTTTCTTTGCAACATCGCAATTATCACAATTCTTAGACCAAATCAATCCTCTAGCTGAAATAGAACATAAGAGAAGACTTACATCACTCGGCCCCGGTTGACTCAAAAGAGAAACCGCGAAGTTTGAAGTGCGTGATGTGCATCCTTCGCATTATGGTAGAATTTGTCCGATTGAAACTCCTGAAGGACAAAACATTTGATTGGTGGTATACCAATCTATTTTCTCGCAAGTGAATAGAGAATGATTTTTGGAAACTCCTGCCGTAGAGGTTGCGAAAACAGTAGACGCATTCGATGCTAAATTAGCAAACAGAATCGCTGAAGGAGATATCCTTCACCCAAAGACAAAAAAGGTTTTGGCAAAAGATAATGCATACATCGGAAAAGATGGAGCAAAAGCGATTCAACAAGCATATACAAAGTGAGACAAAATTTCTGTAAGACCATATCTTACTGGCAAAATTGAGTATATTTCTCCAGAGCGTGATGAGAAATATGTTATTGCGGATATTTCGACACAAATTGATGATGATATGAATATCACACAAAAACGTGTTGCTGCTAGGCATTTCGTGGATATGGAAATGTCATATGTAAATAACATAACACACATGGATGTGAACTCATCTCAAATATTTTCACCTAATACGTCATTAATTCCATTCGTTGATCATGATGAAGCAGTACGTGCGGGTATGGCAACGAACATGCAAAGGCAAGCAGTGCCTCTTTTGTACAATGAGTCTCCTCTCGTGGGAACTGGTTTGGAACATGATATTGCGAGCATGACATATGCTCTTATTGCAGCAGAAGAAGACGGAGAGGTTATTTATGCGGATGGGAAAAGAGTAAAAGTAAAATACAAAAAAGGAACCAGAGAGTATCCTCTTATCACATTCAAAAGATCAAATCAAAAAAGTATCATAAATCAAAGAACTTGTGTATCTATCGGCGATAAGGTAAAAGCTGGTCAGGTACTTGCTGAATGACCATCAGTAGACGGCGGAGAGATCGCTCTTTGAAAGAACTTAAGGGTAGCATTCATGCCTTGGGAGTGATACAATTACGAAGATTCGATTACCCTCTCACAAAGGCTTGTAAGAGATGATACTCTAACGTCGATTCATATCGAAGAACACGAAATAGAGGTTGCAGAGACCAAACTCGGCCCTGAAGAAACTACCAACGATATCCCAGGTGCGAACCTCAATAAATTAAAAAATCTTGATGAAGAAGGAATTATTAGAATTGGTGCAACGGTAAAATGATGAGATATTCTCGTTGGTAAAATCACGCCAAAATCTGAAGGTGAACTTTCTCCTGAAGAAAAACTTATTCAAGCAATTTTCGGTGATAAATCAAAAAGTCTGAAAGATACTTCATTGTACCTTCCTTCTGGAAGCGAAGGAAAAGTGATTGATGTGCTCGTTCTTGATGCAAAAAAAGGAGATAATTTGATGGCGGGTATCAAAAAGAAAATCAAAGTATATGTAGCAATGACAAGAAAAATTGAAGTCGGCGACAAACTCGCTGGTAGACATGGAAATAAGGGTATTATTGCTCGTATCGTACCAGAAGAAGATATGCCATTTGCTGAAGATGGAAGAGCGATCGATGTGCTTCTAAACCCACTAGGTGTGCCGTCTCGTATGAACTACTGACAGGCATTTGAAGTACAACTTGGACTCATAGCAAAAACATTGGGAGCGAAATTCGCAGTACCATTGTTCTCATGATTTGAGGTTAATGACTTGAAGGATCTTCTCATAAAATGCGAACTTCCAGAGGATGGAAAGATGACATTGTACGATGGTAGAAATGGCGAACCATTTGCAAACCGTGTAACAGTAGGTTATATGCACATGTTAAAACTTTCACATATGGTTGAAGACAAAATTCATGCGAGAGCTGTTGGACCATACTCTCTGATTACACAACAACCTCTTGGTGGAAAAGCCAGAGATGGTGGACAAAGGTTCTGAGAGATGGAAGTTTGGGCGCTTGAATGATACTCTGCTGTATATACATTGCAAGAAATGCTTACTATCAAATCTGATGATGTACAAGGTAGAAACAGAACATACGATGCGATTATCAAAGGTAACAAGCTGAAAATATCTGGTATCCCTGAGTCGTTTAATTTAGTTACCTACTTATTCAAGTGACTTTGTCAAAACATTCAGCCATTGAATGAAGACGAAATTGAAGTGATTCACAAAAATAGAATAGAGAAAATTACGAAATTGGGTCTCAAAGGTATAGCTTCTAAACAAATTCTAGACGAACATGAATCAAACGAAGAGTTAGAATCAATAAATGATGACAAAAAAGAAATGATAGAAAACGTGATGGAAGCTATGGAAGATTATGGTGATATAGAATAATACCAATCAAGAAAAATACTCAATCACCCCCGCCTTTGGCGGGGATTGCCCGAACTATCGACGGTTAGCTAAATCACAACGATAGGACGGGCAAACAACTTCGTTGTCTAGGATACAAAAAATTTTATTATTACTACTTCCCTTCATGGAAAAAACACATTTCGATGGTCTAATGGTAACGCTCGCATCTCCAGAAAACATTGCAAAATGGTCTTTCTGATCTGTTGAAGTGCCAGATACAATCAACTATAGAACAGGAAAACCTAAGCAAAAAGGTCTTTTCTGCGAGTCAATTTTCGGTCCTATGAAAAACTACGAATGTAGCTGTGGAAAGTATAAGTGAGTGAGATATAAGTGAATCGTTTGTGAAAGATGTGGCGTTGAAGTTACTTCTGCAAGAGTAAGACGTGAGCGCATGGGGCATATTGAATTAGCGGCGCCAGTCGTACACATCTGGTATATCAAAGCTACTCCATCAAGAGTAGGTCTTTTGTTATGACTTTCTGTTAACGAGATAGAAAAAATACTCTACTATGTAAAATATGTTCTTATCACTGCACCAACAGAAGCAGAGAAAAAAGAAGTTTTTACGCAACTAGAGGCTGATTACAAAAATAGTCTTGATCAACTCAAATCTGCATATGAAGCGGAATTGGCTGATGGTAAAAATAAAAATGATTTAGAAAAACTTGTTGCAGACAACAAGAGTATGTTGGAAAAAGAGTATAATAGAATCAAATCAATCGTTGCTAATCTAAAAGTAGGAGCAACTATTTTGGAAAGCGATTATAGGAATATTTTCTATAGATTTGACAACATTCTTCATTTTAAATCTGGTTCAGAATCAGTACAAAAACTTCTTTCTCAGATAGATGTAGAAGTAGAGATCAAAAAACTCATCAAAAATTTCGGTTCTTTCAAAGGAGAGAACAAAAATAAAGCGCTTAAGTTGCTAAAATTGCTTATAAATCTATATATATCTGAGGTGAAACCAGAATGGATGGTAATCAAAAACTTACCAGTTATTCCACCTGATTTAAGACCAGTAGTACAGCTTGATGGTGGAAGATTCGCTTCCTCAGACGTGAACCTGTTCTATAGACGTGTACTCATGAGAAATATAAGATTGAGAAAAATGATTCAAGTTGGTATGCCTGATGTTGTGAAAAAAAATGAAATTAGACTTTTGCAAGAGTCAGTAAACAACCTTATCGTTTGAGAAAAAAATCAGTGAGTTGGTGGCGCATGAGTCAAAGTATTCAAATCTCTTACAGATATGCTTTCTGGAAAAGAAGGTATATTTAGAAAAAATCTTCTTGGAAAACGTGTTGATTACTCTGGTAGATCTGTAATTACTGTAGGTCCAGACTTGAGTCTTGACGAATGTGGATTGCCTATTTATATCGCAGTTAAGATTTTCACGCCATTTATTATTGGAAAACTTATTGAAAGAAAGATAGCATATACACCAAAGCAAGCTGAAAAAATCATCAAGGAACAAGCTCCAATATCTTTGAAAATTCTTGAAGAGGTAATCAAAGACAAATACGTTCTTTTGAATCGTGCTCCAACTTTGCATAGATTGTCTATTGAAGCATTTAAGATAAGATTGATGCCAGGGAAGACTATTAGACTTCATCCATTGGTATGTGATGCGTTTAATGCCGATTTCGATGGGGATCAAATGGCAGTTCATCTTCCACTTTCTGATGAGGCACAAACAGAAGCAAGAGAGATGATCGCTGCAACCAAAAACGTATTGAAACCTGCATCGTGAGAACCTACAATTTTCCATTCACAAGATATGGTATTGGGTATCTATTACTTAACTGATGATACAGAAAAACGTTTGGAGAACGAAAATTTATATATGGGACATTTCAGCACATATGAAGAAGTGTTAGCTCGTTATTATGCAAAGGAGGTTGGCGTAAAAGATGCAATCAAATTTAACTCTGGAGAAGAATGGGTTGATACGATAGTTTGAAGAGTTCTTTTTAACAATATTCTACCAGAAAGAATTAGATTTATCAATAAAAAAATAGTTAAAAAAGATCTTAAAACAATTCTTGACAGGATATATGACGAATATGATATTGAAACAACAGTGAGGATTGCTGACGCGATCAAAGATTATGGATTTAAATATGCGACTATCTGAGCAACAACTGTAAATGTATTTGATCTTATAGTTCCAGAAGAAAAAGAAGGACTTTTGAAAGAATGACATGATAAGGTAAACAAGATATATGGATTTGCGTTCAAATGATTTATATCTGAAGAGGAAAAACACAGACAGATAATCAAAATTTGGTCAAACATCATCAAAGATATCGAAGGTTTTGTAAAAACAAGTTACAAACCGTGAAATCCTGCATATACGATGGTGGACTCTGGAGCGAGAGGTACGCGGTGACAGATGACACAGCTTTCGGGAATGAAAGGGTTGGTACAATCCCCTTCTGGAGATATTATTGAACTACCAATTCAATCATCATTAGTTGAATGATTCTCGCCTATTGAATATTTTATTGCTGCGCATGGTGCTCGTAAAGGTAAAGCGGATACTGCTCTTAGAACTGCAGAATCTGGATATCTTACTAGAAGATTGTGTGATGCATCGCAAGAGGTTATCATCAGGGCAGAAGATTGTGGAACAAGTGAGTATATTACAATTAGCAAAGACGAAGCAGAATTGAAACAAGAAAAATTTGATGATCTTCTTTTCGGTAGAGTAACAAAAGAAGAAATTATAGACGAACATTGAAACGCAATAGTTGAAGCTAATGCTCTTCTTGATAGAAAAGCACTCAAGACAATCCTCGCATCAAATATAGAAATGGTTAAAGTGAGATCTCCTCTTACTTGTCACATTTCAAGCGGTGTTTGTCAAAAATGTTTTGGTATGGACTTATCTACCAGAAAGATGGTAGAGATAGGAAATCCTGTTGGAATTATCTCATCACAATCGATTGGAGAACCTGGTACACAGTTAACACTTCGTACATTCCACTCGTTAAGTGCGGATGTGGATTCAGATATTACACAAGGTATTAGAAGAATTGAAGAACTCTTTGAGATTAGAAAACCTAAAAAAGCGGCTATTGTAGCACCATTTGATGGTTCAGTAGAATTTATGGAATCTGGAAAACAGATTGAAATGGAAATTACTGGCGAAGCAGAACCTAAACCATATATCGTGAAAGATGGTTACAAGGTGATCGTAAAAGTAAATCAACAAGTGAAAAAATGAGAAGATTATGCTATCAGTGGCAAGAGTAAACTTAAAATCAAAGAAGATGGTATTATCCTTGAAGTAACGAAAGAATACATCACTGTTGGAGTTGTCCAAAAAATCAAAAAAACACTTGCTGGAAATGTAAGTTTGAAAGTGAAAAACGGAGCAAATGTATTTAAATGACAGATCTTATCTGGTTGATCATTGGATATTGATGACTACAAGAGTATCGTTTGAGATTTGGCTGCTGAACAACATATCGTAAGGGAAGTAAAAAAAGTGTATACTTCTCAATGACAAAATGTTAATGATAAATACATGGAAGTTATCGTTAAACAACTCTTCTCAAAATTATTTTTGGAAGAAGCAGGCGACTCTACATTCATACCTGGAACACAAATCAAATACGAAGAGTTTATGGCGGAAAATGAAAGGCTCATATCATTGAAGAAATCGCCTGCGAAAGGGAAAAGATTGGCTCTGGGATTGACACAAATCGCGAAAGAAAGTGATTCATGGTTGTCTTCTGCATCGTTCCAAGAAACTATTCGTGTGATGGTAGAAAACTCTCTGAAAGGATCTATTGATAACCTTACAGACTTGAAATCAAATGTGATAATCGGTAGACTACTTCCAGTTGGAGAGATATTTAAACAAAAATTAGAAAATCGTTTTGTAGATGCAGTGGATATCCCTGAAAGTAAACAATATGCTCCTGCTGTTGAGGAACCAATAGAAGAAGAGTAAAAATCACTAATAACCTTGAAATACCTCTACGAATTCCTATAATCGTAGGGTTATGAAAAAATACATAAAATTATTTCTATAATTCTTGGTATCCTTCTGGGAAAATAAGGTATCAAGCAAATTTAGAAACCAATACTGTTTATTTGTACGATAAAACTACTATGGCACACAAGAAAGCCGCGGGGTCGGCTAAAAACCTCAGAGACTCGAAACCTAAGTTTAGATGACTCAAACTCTTCGGTGGACAACCTGCAGTAGCAGGCAATATTCTTCTCAGACAAAAAGGAGATAAATACGAAGCAGGAAAAAATACTTATAAGAGTAATGATTTTACTATCCACGCTCTTATCGATGGTATTGTTACCTTCAAAAAGAAAAATATCACAAGGTTCGATGGAAGAAAGTATCTTAAAACTGTTGTAGAAGTACTTACTCCAGAAGAGGTTCTTTCTAACAAAGCTCTAAAAGATGCTGCTACGAAGGTTGAGAAACCGACGAAGGCTCCTGCTGTTAAAAAAGCACCAATTGCCAAAAAAGAAGCACCTGCAAAAGCTGAAAAACCAGCGAAAGCGCCAGTTGCAAAAAAAGAAACTGTTGTAAAGGTTGAGAAACCAGCGAAAGCTCCTGTAGCTAAAAAAGCGCCTGCAAAAAAGACAGCTAAATAATTACTTACTTCATAATGTTCTAATCCACCATGGCAACTCCTAGAAAAAAAATCTCGATCCATAAAAAAAACATGAGACACTCTACTCGATTGAGAGTGAACTTAAACAGTCTATCTGATTCGTACGCACTCACAAAGTGTAGTAATTGTGGTAAATACCACCTTTCTCATAGAGTTTGTCACCATTGTGGATACTACAAAGGGAAACAAGTAATTACTATCAAGGCAAAGGGTGGTAAGAAAATTCTTGAAGCATAGTAGCATAATTCGTCAATAGAATTATAATATTTGACATATCCCAACCGACCAAAAGCCCCAGACACATTGGGGTTTTTTAGATTGTGTTTTACAACGAAGTTGTTGTCCGCATCGTATGCGGGTGGCTTGTTCGTGTCGGATGGGGCGGACATGTTCGTCGAAAGCGGAAATATACGATCTGTCCTTTCTATGTTGATTTTGTACAGTATTTATGTACTGTGAATGTATTTATACGTCATTTCAAAAATGAATATCAAAGCTCGTATTGTAGCAAGGAAAATGGTACTCACCTATCTGTATGAGAAATACACCTCTCACGCGATTGCTGAAAACGACCATATTCTCAAAGAGATCTGTGATATTGATATCACTAATTCCGCTTTGGAACAAAAGGATGAGATGGACACACAAACGCTTGCAAAGTCGCTTAATGAAACATTTACGCAGAAGTGATATGATGCTGATATGACATATATAGCGAAAAATTGTTTTGAAAAATGATCTGAAAACGGCATAGATGCTGACTATATTGATACGATGATTGTTGCTTATGATAAATATGCAGACAAACTCCCCGATCTAATAAATGCGTATGCTTCAACATTCCGTTACGAAGATATGGATATCATGGATAGGGTAATTTTTCTTTTGTGATATGCGGAATTCAAACTTATGAAAACACCAAAAGAAGTAATTTTGAATGAGACAATCGAGCTCGCGAAAAAATATGGTGACCAATGATCTCCTAAATTGATTAACTGAATTTTACACAAAGTTATCACAGCTGAAGAAGAGGTGCAAAAGGATGGCGGATCAAAATAATGCCTCTGTAAAAGCCAACTTCAACTGGTCGCAAAAAGAAAAGAGACGAATTATTAATTATTAATTGTAAATTAATACTAAACATTAATCATTAACAATTTATAATTAATCAATTAATCCAAAAAAACAGGCCATTCGCGACCTGTTTTTCTTTTGTTCTGCTAGATAAATTTATCTATAAGGAGAACTATTTTTTATACACGTTCAATATTTCTGCTAATGTGTCTGCTCCTGGAGGGAGGTTATTAAATATGTCTGGATTGTATTTGAGGACAACTGCCCCATGATCAAGCAAGTATTGTTGTTTATCAGAATTTCCATTGAACCATTCGTTTGCATTTGATCTTCTGGTTGCAAGGAGACTATCTGCTGCATTCTCTGATTCGCGGATATTTTTACCAATAAGAACTCAATTTATAGTAATATCTCATGCGTTACACCACTCTTCTGAAAGGTTCGTATTATGAGCTGATTTTCTTCTAGAACCGAATCAAGCATCTGATGTAATATCTTTCAGAGAGATGAAAATACCATTTACTTTTTGTTGAGTATTACAATTTTCTGCTGAAAAGCGAATATCTCCATTTTGCACGATAAACATACCATTACTGTTTGTTAAATTGCCTTTTACGACCAAATTTCCTTTTGTAATGATCAATGTAAATGGTTTGTTTGGATATGTTCCAGCTTGACCAACGGTAATAGTAGCATTGTCATTATTTGCAGAGAATATATATACCTCTTTATTAGGTACTTTGTAAACGGTAACATTCGAACCTTCATTTGATTTAAATGTTGCTCCATCAGCTTTCATAGCAATTTTTTGATAGTCTGCTATAAGCTTATTAACTGCTGTTGATACTTCGGTACCTGGATCATAATTCGTTGTTAAAGCAGGCACTCATGTTGTGAATACAGGTGAACCATTTGGGAATTGGAGGAATGATGTAAGAGAATCTGTTGCGAAGTTACCAAGCGCACCTCTTGAAACCATATATGGTTTGGTAACGACGAAGTTCATTTGACAAACTCTTTCCATAGTGTTTGTGGTTACTTGTATTGATGTACCATCTAGATTTCACGAAGAGTTAACATTACAAGTACTATAAGAAATAATCTTCATATCTATAGAATGCTCTCCTAGCACCGATGGTTTAAAATTAAATTTTCTTGCATCAAATCATGCTGGTGTTAGATACTCATTTACATTGTATCACATTGATTTCAATATACTACCATAAGCCGTATTTACTAATGTGTTTGACCTTGTATTAAAGCAATTCTGTGTAAATTGTTCAATGGTATCGCTTTTTGCATTTTGTACTGTAAATTCACACTGTACAGAATTTCTAAGAATTTGAAGTTTGTTAGATGCAGCATTTCAAGAGATACAGCTAGGCACAAAATCAGTATTATCTAAATCTGTTCCACTTAATTTTGACTCAATATCCCACCAAAATGGCAAATATTCATTTGACTGTATTGACGGAGGATCTATATATCCACAAGTCGGAGCATCTACATTTTCAGGTGCTGCTTTCACTTGACATGGATAGTTTGACTTAGGTCAATAACAGAATCTTCCTTTCAGCGCTCATTGAGTAATAACTGCGCCAGAACCGAATCTAAATGGATCACTCGTATTAGAAAGATTTCATTCATCACAAATTTCATATACTCATTGACTATTTGGTCTATGTACAATTCCATCACCACAATAAAAATTAGTTCATCCTCCACAGTTGCTAGTACATCCTCCACCAGAAGTATATGGTGTTATTTTTGCTGATGCTTCATCATCCTCAGTTCATGGATTCGCTCCTTTATTACATGGGTCAGAATCTATATCTTTTGGATTCTCGCCAACAGAAGCCTTACCATTGTATTCACATATCTCAGCGTAGTTTGTTCTTTCTACGGTTCCATTGTAAACTGCCTTGAATGTTATAGTCAATGAACCCTTTGCAGGAATTGTTAAATTGCTAATCAACAATTGCCTATTACTTCATGAGTACACAGCTGTTGCATTAGTCAACGATGAGTTTACGAGTGTCGAACCTTCTTTATACTCAAGATCTGCAGGCATATAATCTTTCACTGAAAATCCATTTACTCCTACCGTTCCACTGTTTGTTACAGTAAGCGTAATTATAACCTCAGTACCCTTTACCACATTTGGAAGAGTCTTTAGATTGTTAATAGTTTTTTCCAATGAAAGATCAAAATAATTATTTACTGGATTCACTGATGCGTTTGATGTATCATCTTCGTTATTTCATGTTCCATTACATGGAATTGAATCTATGTCATATGATTTTGTCGTATCTTGGCCCATGCCGTTGTAGTCACATATTTCAGTATAGTTTGTTCTCGTTACCTCATCAACATATCTCGCTTTGAACGTAAGAGTCGTTGTTTCTCACGATTTCAATGTCAATCCTGTCCATATTAATGTGCCAGGAGTAGCATCACCTGCTGTATTTGAAGCGTATTTTGAATTTGCTGATGCTTGTACAAAAACGAATCCAGCTGGTAGATAGTCTTTTACTGTGAAGTTAGTCGCTGTATCTGGTCATGCATTTGTTACAACCAAAGAGAAATCTATAATATCTCCTGAATGTGCTTGGATAGATTTTTTTCCATTCACGAGTTTGTTGATGCTTAGATCAAAATATGGTTTCGTTGTCGGTGGTATGATAACTCCATTTGATGTGTCGTCTTCGTTGTTGCCAGTGCCGTTACATGGGTTTGAGTCTGTGTCATACGGTTTTGTGCTGTCTTGTCCGTTTCCTGCTCCTACTCCATTGTAGTCACATATTTCTGTGTAGTTCGTTTCTCTTCCGTTTGAGATTGGTCATACGTATTTCACTTTCACTGTTAGGTTAAATGAACCTACTGCGCCTATATTCAAATTGTTCCACACTATCGTTTTGGTAGTAGCTGTATATGTTCCGTTATTGCTCGCAGAGACAAACTCTAGTCCCTTTGGTAGATAGTCTTTTACTGTAAATCCATTTACTCCTACTGTTCCACTGTTTGTTACAGTTAGTGTGTAATCAAACTCATCACCTATTACTACATTTCTTTCCTTTGGTGTTTTGTTGATTGACAGATCGAAGTATGGTTTCGTTGTCGGTGGTATGATAACTCCATTTGATGTGTCGTCTTCGTTGT
>CAZXON010000003.1:0-18068 GCA_964642385.1 uncultured Candidatus Peribacteria bacterium | reverse complement strand
CCTATTACTACATTTCTTTCCTTTGGTGTTTTGTTGATTGACAGATCGAAGTATGAGTTTGTTTTCGTGATGGCGTCATCACAATTATTATTATTGAAATTGTTGTCGTCTGTGATACATACTTTATTTAGGAATTCCTCTTTTGCTGCTAGTGTGCTAGGAATTTTGGCTTTGATTGTGATAGTTCATCTTGCACCTGGTTGCAATGTTCCAACATTCCATGTAAGCGTTTGACCATTTACAGTTGGTTGTCCAACATTCGGTGTAGATGTTGCAGAGTTGATTATATACTCTGTTTTTGCAGGAAGCGTATCAGTCACTGTTCCTGGTCGTGCAACTGTTCCACTATTTCCATAGTTTATCGTATATGTTAGAGTATCTCCAGCCACCGCAACTGCTTTATCAACTTCTTTTGTTGATCGAAGATCAACACATCACATGTAAAACTCTGCCCATGAAGGGTTGTTCTCTAGCAATGTATTTGGCTCGTTCGTTGCAGAAATTGTCAAATCATTATGTATTTTGAGTGCACTACAAACTGGCGTAGAAGCACCAATTTTCACATATATTGTTATGGTACCACCTGCATTTGGTGCAAGCGTTCCAATATTCCATGTAAGTTTATTTCCATTGACAATTGGTTGTCCAATATCTGGACTAGAAAGAGATGAATTTGCAACGTATGTCACTTGCGTAGGAAGTGTATCAGTAACTACTACTCCATTCGCTGTTCCAGCTCCTTGATTTTTGTATGTTAGCGTATATTTCACTGTTTGTCCAGGCATATATGAGCCTGAAATCGCCTCTACTTTCTTGGTTGTAAGCACATCAGGATTGTCACACGATGTGGTGAAAGTTGCTGTTGAGTTATTATTCGTTGTATTTATTTCACCATCTTTTGCGTCTGGTGCTATCGTTGCATCATTCTTGAACGGCGCACAATATGGAGCAATATTTAATTTTACAGAAAATGTAATTTCATTGTAGTACCCTGCTGGCATATTCCCCATATTCCAACGAAGTGTATTCGATGTCGCATTGTATGTTGGTTCTATTGCTGTTCCATTAGAAAACCTAGTTGATCCAGCAGTATATGTAACACCGGCTGGAAGTTGATCAGCGACAATAACATTTGTAGCGGTTCCAGAACCAATATTCCTTACAATAAGTTTATATGTGATTGCATCACCTGTGATATATCATGCTACATTTCATACGACTGATTTCACGATTGATACATCAGGAATAACAGGTTTGATGATGGTTGTACAAGTTGCTGAACACAGTGATCACGGTTTGCCATTTTGTGTTCCAAGATCACATTGCTCACCCTTATTCATAGAATTTGTTGTCCCATTCCAAATGTTGTATCCATATGCATCAGTTTTTGCTACTCATGCTGGCAATGCACTTCCATTATCAACGATTCCATCGCCACACCAAGAAACATAATAGTTTGCACATTCGTTTCAGGATTGTTTATCTTTTAAATTAATAGCATAATTTTTGATTTGCCAAGTTGTTGCTGTCCCGAATAATCAATTTGGTAAATATTCTGTATAAACACCTTGATTATTGCTATTTCATGCCAACAACGGAAACCTCGCAACTGAATATACTATCTGCAATCCTATTGAAGTAGCTGATGGTTGCGATCAGACAGTAGCAACGGTTCCATCTATATTCATAGCTGCAATCACTGAGCTGATATTTGATGGTTTACTATTTGAAATCAATGAAAACGCTTCAGAACCTCATTGTATTGTAAATCATCCATATGGATTATACAGTGATATGTTACTTTGTGATGCATCTGCAGTTATCAACCAATTATATTGGGATGTACTGGTGAAAACATCATAAGGCATAAATGTTGTACCCTGATAATAACGTTTATTAGTATATTTAGTACCTCCATCTTGACATACGCTAGGAGTCAACATGCTTGGAGCTGTTGTCAATGTGAAAGAGGCAGCATGGGAAATACCACTAAATAAGAATGCTCCCGTCATAACGGCAGCTATTCACAATGTTTTTATAAAAGGTTTCGTTCTCATTTTCTTTAAAAAAGGAGTAAATATGGATATGTTATTTGAATAAGTCTACCACATCTCAAGTCGTCTTAATAACAATTGATTCATTTCTTTGAGAAACTCATGAAGATATATCAATAGATTCTTGCTGATCGCTTTCAAGCGAGTCGTCGTGTATAATCACCGCCCCACTCTGCTCCAATTCAACTCTAGTATCCTGATTCAGTTTAGTGTTAATTTTCAGAAAAGTAGTTTGTGTAACTAAATACCATCAGCAAGCAATAACAAGAATAATTAATAGTATTCAGTATATTGTGTTTTTTTTCATTTTATATGGATTAATTATATAAATATAAACAGATATGTCAATGCTTTTATTGAGATCTGTTTAATTTTAGTCGGTTTTATCAGTTTCGTTTTTTTGAGTATATTTTGGTTTCCTAGAATCTGTTGCATAATAACCGTTAGTAAGCAAATAGATAGGAATCTCCCAATATCATTCGGTTGTTTCTATTTTCATTGTATTTTCAAGAATATCATTTACTGGTTTTTTTGTAATAGTAATGGAAACCTCAGTCGTTTGTTGAGTTGAACCAAAAATATCAACAACCTCATTTGGCACATCTGCAACAAAGACCTGATTTCCGCCTTGATTAAGATATAATTTTCAATTTTGTTGCATTAAAGGGTATTCTTCTTTACCATTCGTAAAAACTCGATCCCCATTTTCATTTTTTACAACTTGTCAAGTTGTGGTTTCACTGGTTATTTCTAACTGGTCTGTATGTGTTTCACTTTTGGGACCCTTGTTAATAACACGTCACACTCACGCATTTATCCCAATTTGATTTCTAGTAGCTGTTTGTGTTGTATTTGCCAAGTTCTCATATACTTTATCTTCAATTTTTACATCAGATTTTGTCTCTTTTGTTACTGTAAGATTTTTCATAACAAGAGATTCGTTGAAACACTCTGCATAAAAAGCGAATGAAAACTCTGCTCAAATTGGGATTGTTTTGTCATCTATTGTTATTATGCGACCTGCGTCATCTTGAGCCAAAAGCGCGTTTTTAATAAGTTCGGGAGTGATTGATTTAGCATCAACTTGATCTGTTTTAGCCAATCCTGCATTATATTGCTCTGCGATAGCAATTGCTAATTGATCAAAATAGTTCGTTTTTGTACCCATATTTTCCAAAAAATATTTCTTCAGATTTGTATCATTTACTGATGTTTCATAAAGTCCTCCTCCGTCTTTTTTGGTCGCCAATTTTGGATGACCAGTAAAATTTTCTTCTACTCAACTTGTGCCGTAGCCAAATACCAATGCAATTGCATTTTTAGATTCCTTAGAACCATATAAAGCATCTTGTCATATCATACTAACAGTAATTTTTCTTGCGTTTTCAAATGATGCTTTTCAATTACTAAGATATTCTTCTTTTGCTATCAATTTTTGTAGACTATTTACGCCTAATCATTGATAAGTACCTCATTTTCGCCTTGCGGTAGTAAGATCTGTTAAAGGAACATCTCTCAATTTGCTTTGTCTTTCTCTTGATAGCGTTCCTCTAAGCTTATTATTGTCTGTATTAATAAATTTATCATAATTATCAGAACTTGTATCTTTAGACCATGTAGCTGATGTAAGTGCAAACTTTCCACTCAAGTAATTCAAATTCGCAATAGATATACTTTGATCTTGGTTTTCTAATTCATTAGGATTAAATCACATTTTTTTCACTGCATCGATAGCGGCTTTTGGATTATTGGTTTGTTTTGCTGTCTTATATTGTATGTATGCAGCTTTTTGTGCAGGAGTTCATCCATGATTTTTCAATTGTATAATTTTCGCTTCTACTTCTGGTTTATCTAGATATGATTGCCATTCTGCATTTGGTTGCCCAAGTTCAATATCCATGATTTTTTGCGTTACATACTCTATCTTTAATGGTTCAGTTGCCAAATTGGCAGTTGTATCTAATTTTACACTAACATCACCATTTAGCTCAGAGAATTTAAGAACACCTTTAAGTCAATCAAATTTAACCGGTTCGCCTTTTTCAGTAATTTTGACAGTACCATTTTTTTCATCTATTATTATATTTTTATCTTTCAATGGAGCGAGTAGCTGGTCTTCTTCTTGTAAAAATTTTATAGTCTCTGCTACCGCATGTGGTGTAACCAAAATAGATTTATCAAATGCAGGTAGTACATCTGGTATGTCACTCAACATAAGTTGTTCTGTATTTCCAGTTCCAACCGATCCAAATACTAATGTGCGGATCAGAGAGGTACTCTTTGCTAATTCAGTATACACTCATGGAAGTGCTGGTATTGCTACTTTGTTTTCATAAATTCAAACATATTGTTTCAACACCGGCAAAATAGCAAAATTCATTTTTTCAAATGCTACCTTATCTATAAGTATATATGGCGCTCCATTTATATTATCTTTTGAAAATCGTGTTGTTGTTGCATTTTCTTTGCGTTGTATTGATTTTGCAATGCTATTTAAATACGTAATAGCTGTTTGTTCAGATCGAGAGCCAATTTCGTTATTTTCATCTAATCACGCTCCACTTGCAAGTATATCGCTTGCTTGTTGTACGCTTTCTAAATCTTCGAGCCATTTAGTATTTCAATATTTTGTGAAGCCCACGCTTGAGAAGACAGAAAGCAAGACTGTTTCAATAGCCAAATCGACAGGTGCACCTGGTCTAACTGGGAAGTCTACAATCATACGAGTTCCGGAAAATTGCACTTTTGCCATGCCTTGTACTTGTTCGTTGTTGTACGATCTTGCTAAATTTTCTGCAATAGATTTTGCAACATTTTCAGCAACTTTAGGATCTGACAATTTATCTACTCACTTGAACGCTCCAACGGCATTCATGATTTTTTGTGCAAATGCTTCCATTCATGCAGTTCGTTTTGTTTTTGGAAAGACATTTTTCAAAGATTCCAACACCTCCTCTTTTTTTGTTGATCATTTTTTCAATATTTCTTGAATAAGTTTTTGTAAGTCAACATCGACACGAATTACCTCACCCTTTTGTTCAATACCACGAAGTTGATCGCGACGATATCCCACATCTCATGCAACATGCGCACCATCTACTGAATAGTATGCTGAAATTCATGCATTTATATATTTTGCAGTTGTCTGTTCAAAGTTTTCTCTAATTTGGTTTGCATTTACTTGCCACTCTCTTCAGTATCTCCCACCCACACCAAATGTAAATCTAGGGCCGACATTCACCGCAGAGAAGAAATTCCAACTTGCACTGCGGTCACCATGTGTCATGATTTCTCACCATTGTTTATCTCATCATAGATTTATTCCAAGTGCAACTCAAAATTTCTTATGCCCTAAATGAGCCACTCCTGGTACAAAAGATAAATTCTCAAGAAGACCTTTGGTGTTTTCTGACAACCACTCATTAAGCGTCTTGTTGGTAAGCTGTCCTGCTGCGCTAGCTAACAAATACTGGTTCTTTAAAAACATAGTACCAATTCAGATCGCTTCTAGTTTAATGTTTTTGAGATTTTCTATTTCATTTTTTTTCAAATCATCTATTAGATCTTGATATTTTTTTGCTTCTGCTGATTTGGTAGCAGGATCTTTCGCTAATTCTTGTAACTTTGCTAAAAGTTCAGAATATCATTTTCACATCTTTTTGTCTATAAGTTTACTTATTTCTTTCTCATCAAGAGCACCAGAAAACGCTTCTTTATCAATATACCTGGAAGTAGCTATTTCGCCTGTCTTTTGGCCTTTTTTGAATATAAGTATCGCTTCTTCTCCCATCAAAAAAAGCTTATTCCTCAATGATTGAAGTTCAGCAGGATTTGAAATCAAATAGTTCATAAGAGCAGCTTCCGTTGAAGCAAGAGTTATTATTTTATCTTTTTCTTTTCCCATATTCATGAATGCTAAAATGTTCTGTACAACCTCTGCTTCAGAAAGCTGCGCCTTTGCATTTTCATACATATTAGACAAAGCAAGTCATGCTATAGTCGCTCCATCTTCTTTGTTCACTTTACCATTTGCATCTATATCTCATAACATATAAGCTAATTTTTTATCTGTTTTAACTTTCTCTGCAGAATTGGTTACTGTTGTTAATCTAGCAATTTGTTCCCAAAGGACCTTTGAGTTCGTTACATCATTATTTTCAAGTATTGGTCTTACTTGATTAAGGAATTTTTGTACATTATTGTTAGCAGTAGCATCTGAATTTTTAGTGGTGTACTTTTCGTATACTTTTGCCGCAGCTCTTGCCATTCCCAACTCTGACCTGAATGGACCTCATCAGTCGCCTGTTCTGTTGTATCCTTCTGGAAATTTTTTATCAAATGCCTTTGATCCACTTGTGCCAACTATTGAGAATATATCAGTAAGATTTACATGTTTTGCAGCTGTCGTCAATATTGAAAAGTCTTTTTCGTCAATATTATATGTCTTCTTGATCACTTTAAATATTTTTCCCCAAGATGGATCTTTTTTCAACACATTGAGCTCAGCTATTCAAGAATCAATTTCATCGTATTTTTCTACATTTACTTTCGCCTCGCTTACAAAATCCATATTCTGTTTATACAAATCTGAAACTGTAGAAAGACCGCTTGTAAATGTTTCTAATTTTTTTATTTTGGTTTGTTTTGTTGCATAATCTGTTTCTTCATCAATTTCTTTTTGCAAGAAGTCACTAACTATCTTGGCTGTTGAACGAGCTTCTCTTGGTGCATTAGAAGTAAATGTTTTTGTTGTCTGCTCCTTTTTGGAGTCTGCATCTTTCGCTCTTCTTAGAATGCCATCATATTTTGATTTTTCAAGACCTCTCATTGAATTCGCTAGATTTTGTAGTTCATGAAATGCAATATTCCTTTTCGAGTCTAGGGCTGTTACATCATAGATTGTTTCAGAAAGCGCATCTCATATTTTATTAACATCAATTCCATTTGGCAGAATAACACCCTCTGCCTTCACCTCTTTAAATTTAGAAGAAATTTTTTTCGCGTTATTTTCAGGGAAATTGGCGAATAAACTCGTTATTTCAGTAGAAATTCACGTTACCAACGCTCACAACTCTGCTTTGTAAGAGCTCTCTAGATCATTAATCTCTCTTGCGTACCCATACAACCAGGCGATCTGTTCTTTAATATCATTAGGAACATTTTTATCGCTTAAAACCGATTTAATCTTATTTATACGATCATCTTCCAATGTAGTATTATCCGTATCTTGTATATCTTCAATAAGTCAAAGAATTGCCTTTTTCTTGTCATCTGACATAACATTGGACGCAATCTTGTTTAGTGACTTTTCGAGCCTTTTTTGAATTGTTTCTACCGCTTGGTCAAAAGCTTTTTCGATAGATCCTTTAGCAGGAGTCGTCTCTAATCTCTTCTCAGTCTCAGATAAATTTGAATTGTTGTTGATTGCTGTCATTTTTATAAAAGTACCATATAAAAAATAATACTTCTCTATTATACTGTGATTTTGTTATTTAGGACAATTCTAGAAATCAAATTGATCTTTTGGGGCAAAATAAAAGAGTCATAATACGCTTTTATATATACAAACAGTTGACATTGTAGATGTTTTGTATATTAATGGTGTTTTTGTGAAAAAAATATTTAAAAAAAATACGCAATCTGACATCGCATATATTTCAAAAAAATATTATTTACTCTTCTCATATTTCATCTCAAAATTATCATTTCGTCTGGCTACTCAACTACGCCATATCGCGCTCAGGATTTAAGATCTCATCCTCAAGTACATTGAGTTCACCTTTTGTGGCGCCTATGAGTTCCGCTGTTTGTTTTGCTAATTCGGGATTATTACGATAATACAAACTATTCAATGGTATTCCAAATTTCGTTGGTTGCAACTCGCACAACATTTGTATATCATTTTTCCCTTGTTGCATCTGTGCAATTGTCCTTTGAAACAATGCACTATCAAATTTCATCACACTTGTTTGTCCTACACAGAAAAACGATAAAAAAGATCGCACCGTTTTTTTCCCTCCTTGCGTTCCTCTCTCATCAGGAGTATTTTCATCACTCCCCTTTAGCATCCCATCAAGCAAAAATGGAAAATTTTCTTTTTTAAATAAACTATTTGTGTACAATTCATGAAAACTTTCTAATCAGCTCATGATCTCGTCAGCTTTTCAATTAATCGATGTCATAATCTTCTCACGCAAGAGAAGAAACGGCTGTAACGCGGGGTTTTGAGAAAATGCAATAGAGGGGCTATTTGTCGTGCCATCTTTCGTTTGTTGTAGATAGCGCAAAAAAACATCTTCCTTAGGGTCAACTCATTGTATCTTGGCCGTTTGTTTCAACAACGCCGCCACTCTATCTGCACATTGCATGAGCAAGAGCTCTTTTTTCAAAGGTTCTTCGATATTTTTACGAGCAATTTCATCTTCTGTTGTTATCATTTCTTGGATTATTTGTATTGTATCGCCACCATCAGCATCGTTTTTTTTCTCGCTGTCAATTCATGCAGAAAAATTTTGTAAATCATTTTTTCGTTGTTCAAAGAAGAAGCTCTTATTTTTTGCACCACGTTCCATCATGCTAACCATAGATACCAAGCTACCATCAAGCGATTTTTGCATTGGTTGGATATTGAAATTTTTTCACTGTTGTGGATCATAACCCATTGGCGTTTCAATAATCAACACTCCGTCTGCGCCAATTTTGATGCTTCCATTCAAACCAGTTGTTGTTTCATATTTCATAGTTATCACGCCATCAGTTTCGTATACAATCGGTTGATTTTCGACCAAATGTAAGTGGTTCCCTCACACTTTCAAAAGTCCAGCTACCTGTGAAAAATACTCTTTCAAAACAATTTCTTGCATGCGTTTTTTGGTATTTTCAACAAAATACGCCATAACAATTTTGTTGAAACACTCTTCAAGCGACTCTTTAGACAAATTTTTGGGAACGCTCCCGGTGTCCACGTACTCTTTCATTGCTTGTGCGTCTATTCACGCTGGTGGTGTTGTATCTGGATACTGGGCCAAAAAAAATACCCATCTATCCAATGAAATATCTTTTAGCATAGCACGAAAGGAACCCAGCTCACTCTCAGAAAGCCGTGTTTCTCAGAAAACTGATTGGTCTACTTGTTCCAGTATTTTTTTTGGCCCATCCTCGCGCGATAGATCACGAGCGAAAACAGCATCTACCTCTGAAAAACTTTTTTTCTGCGTCTGATCGGCAGAACCATTAGATGATGTCTCTGGTGCGGTTGGCTCTCATTTTACAGAACGTACAAACTCAGGTGGTAACTTCACAATCGTCGCCAAGCGATTATTTGATTCAGTATATTCTACAAACGCGACTTTTGATTCTTGCGATAGTTTTCAAAGTATAACTTCCTTATTAGTAGATGTCGCGAAGGACTTTTCCAAATATTGAGAAAAAAGAAACGCACTCTGCGAATATCATTTCGTCTCCTTAATTTGTTCTATTGTTACAGGTTGTTTCTTGTTTGCTTTTGCAACAAAGTTTTTATAATCAGCGAACTCTTTATCGGTTTTGTGTGCGTCAAATTCTTTTTGGAGTTTTTGGATCTTTATAAATTCCTCCCATTGTGATTGTAGATATGCATCGAAGTTAGTAGGAGATAACTCTGCGCCATGTAGATTATCTGCGTAGTTGAGCAACGACACAGCAATCATTGATTGAGGGATATCTTTTTTATCGTACTTTTTAGCTACGGCAAAGAGTTCTTTTACATCAGCTTTTTTAGTAAATTTTTCATATTTTTTTGCAATTTCCTTCTGCCATCCAATTCACAACCTTGGAAAAGCCTTTGCGACTTCGCGTTGCAACGGTGTTTCTATTTTTGATTGTTTATTTAATTCTACATTAGGTTTTACCATACTCCTACTCTACCTCCTTTTTCGAAAAAAGTAAAAAAAAAGAGAGATTTAGCATCCCTACATCTTTTTTGATCGTTTTGTCAAGTTAAACATTACAACTCTTCCAAAATTCTTCTTTATCTCATTTCCTATCTTCCCGCAAAAACAACTTTTATCGTAGACAGGATCACTTGCAAATCCATAGCGAGCGACCAGTTTTGGATGTAGTATAGATCAAGCGATGCTTCTTCACGAGCGCCGATTTTGTCTCTTCCGAATATTTGTGCATACCCAGTGATACCAGGTTTGACCGAATATAATCTATGCATTCGTGGTTCATATTTTTCTACTTCGTTTGGCAAATGCGGCCTTGGACCGACCAGAGACATAGTACCAAAAAGCACACAAATCAAACTCGGAAGTTCGTCCAATGATGTTTTGCGCAAGAAACGACCAACTTTCGTCACGCGAGGATCATTTTCAATTTTCGGTAAAATATCATCTCTTGTGTTTTTCTTTTTTATAAGTTTCCTGTATAATCTTTCTGCGTTTAACCCTCCATATGCATCACCTGTAGAAAACTGCGTATGCATACTACGGAATTTAATAAACGAAAATGGTTTTTCTTTTCTTCCAATTCTTTTTTGGATAAAAAAGATAGGTCCTCGAGAATCTATCAATATTGCAATTCATACAATCACAAACAATGGAGAAAGGATAACCAATCATACCGCTGAAACCACAATATCAAACAATCTTTTCCAGACGCGCGACCATCATTCTAGCGGTCATGGTTTATACTCCATCACCATAATAGGTCACAAACGAGAGCTAGTTGTTAACAAATCATCCAAAAAATAATTTTCTGAAATGTGGAATAATTGCTTATCTTGTAAACGCGCATGATCTGCGATTTCTTGCAAAAGAATTTTTTCTGGGGTTCCCAAGACAGCGACAATATCTACCTTTTCTCGATTTTTATCACGGTCGTACTCTTCTAGTGGTATTCATCTAATATCATAAATAGGATAGTCTTCAAATTCATCTACAAACTGATCTAAAAGTTCAGGATTATCGTACAACGCAAGTATTCTATATGGATCAAGCATTTCTAATCTTGAATTCCATGAGTTCCAAAACACATCAAAAACAGTTATGACAAGTCACGTAGCAAAAGCCACAAATAGAATAATGAATCTTGAAATACCATGGAGAAACAAAAATCACTCTCCAAATAGTGCTAAAAAGGTCATACTTACAAACCATAGAACCCGTCCTGTGAAAAAACGTTGATAGTAACCGTGTAATGGTTTATCCAAAACATATGCTTTTGTGGAGAACTGAAAAATTGCGAAAAGCAATACGCTTATTCCCGCGAAAATTATCAAGTCTGTAATATAAATATATGGTATGGCTAGTTGAATTCCTGGTAGCAAATCTGTTTTCTGACGTAGATAGTACGCAACAAAGAAAATTCCAATCAGCAATAATGCGTGTAATCAAGGTCTTAATAAACGCAACAACAACTTTATTCGTCTTCTATTTTTGCTTTGTAGCATTAGATTTTAGATGAAATAAGGTTGAACTAGTATATTTTTTAGATAGGTATAGTCAAGAGAGCAAAAAAACATGCATTTCGAATCTTTCCTCTTGTTTTATCTATCTGAATCCGTTTCTTTGTGTGTGTGCCATCATAGAATTATTAAGAATTAAGCAATCCTATACTATTCTTTTGGTGGTGCATTTCGAATTATAATTAACAGATTGTTGATTACAGATGAAAAATGCATATAAACAGATATAAAAAAAATCACAAAAAAATTCTTTATCTATTTATGCTATCAATGCACCTTATACTAACCACCTATCCAAACAAACCCAGAGATTGCAAAAAATTTATCATCGGTATGATTAAGTGATGATTTGCTGCTTGTGTACAAAAGATAAATTATGCTAAATCGTACTATATGCGAGACGACAAACTCACGCAAGCAGAAGAAAAAATACTTCTCATCAAGTGTTCTTCTACACAAAAAGAAAAACTTCTCGCGTATATCAAAAAACAGCATCCATATGAGGTGCCTGAGATAGTTGTTCTAAAGCCCGAACAGGTAGATGAAGCATATGAAAAGTGGATTGAAAGCGCGCACAAAACACAAAAATAATTTTATATAATCCTAGCCTTTCCTATATGTCTGTCTATCAAAAAAGAGTTCTTTATCGATCAGTAATCATTGGCGCAGTATGGATTTTTTTTGCACAAAAATTTCTTTTTGTTTGATGGCGAGTTAGCATATCCGGCTTTTTGACTATTGTTTCATTGGGATTGCGAATGTGATGGAGACAAGATGGTATGTGAACCTTTGCGTTGATGTTAAGCATAATTACTTTTATCGGATTTCTTTTTGGAGTAATTCCAGTCTATACTGCTCGTCCAACACTTGATGCTTTTTATGCAACCAAATTTCCGACTATTCAATGTATACAAGATAAAATACCGAGTTCTCTCTCCCTTTGAAAAATAGAATATACCGCGAAATCACTCCCCTCAATCAATGATGTTTGCAACAGAGCATTTCCTGTATACGTTGGGCAACTTATTTCTCGGAAGGATACAGGTGCAGTAGTTGTTGATTTAGGCAATGCCAGTAGTATTTATCTTGAGGGGCCGATAGTCTGAATGATAGCAAAAAACAGTACTTGATATGTTTTTGATCGCAAACAAGCCACCGGTAGAGCAGTTTTTTATTGATCAAATGATTCAAATTATGCAATAGAGTCAATCCAATATACGATAAAAAACTCTTTTGAGCAAGAGAAAAAAACATATCTGAAAAAGAACTTCCCGCGAGCGCGAGAACAATCTGTATGGTTGACGAAAATAGCTATTTATAAAATGAAAATTCTCGGCCTTTTAAACCGAGAATTCAACAATTATGTAAAAAATCTAGAATACTATATGCAAGAAGTTTCTAATTAGCCTCTGTAGAAGCAGGTATTTCAGGATCAGTTGACATTTCAGTATTAACTGGCATTTCAACATCAGTATTAATTTCTGTGTTTAACTCTTCTTGTCCTGCTTCTCAAGAGACAACCTCAGTCTGTTCTATCGCTCAAGTATTTATCTCTTGTTTGGGAGTTGATGCTGTTGGCGTCCCGGTGAATTTCCACGAGGACAACATGCTATTCAAGTTTTGTTGTAATTCTTTGGTTCAGCCAGCATCTCAAGCCGCAGTTGCTACGTATGTTGTTCCATCTTTTACGAAGACAACTATCGCATAACTCATACTTTTCCCGCCTAACGTTCCATTAAAGACAACCATTTTCGCAGGTGATCAATCAACTTTTCTATTTTCCTCAGCAACAATTTCCATTTTTTTGAATAGTTGAGAATACTTTTGCATTGCTTCTGCATAAGCTTCTTCTACATTTGAGCTTCCGATAACTCACTTTGAAATATGAATATATGAGTATTTTCAGTCTACTTCTATTTTATCTTTATTTACAAATGTCGCTTCTATCGCTCCTCTATTTCCAACTTGCACCTCCCGAGTACGAGGATAATCTACTGCAAAAGTTGCATCCATACTTTGGAATGTATCATGTCCTGCTTTGTAGACATTATTTTTTTTGACAACGAATACCATCAGCCCTATCAAAACCGCTACGGCTAAGAGGGTAATAATCATCCATCAACTTTTTGAAACCTTTTTGGTTTGTGTAGTTTCATTGTTTTCTTTTGCTCTCATGAGAGTAGAAAAAAGTATAAAATATGCCTCCGTACAAGTCTCTTTTATCTGCTTGTAGAACGGAAAGAGACGAAGTGAAGAACATAGTATCGATTATAGGCACGATTCTATTTTTATTTTCCTATAATCTAAAATATTTATTATACTATACTTTTAACAAACGATGAAGAAAATGCAACAAGAAATAAAAAGAATTATAGGTTGTGATTTATTCTAATTATTTGCCCGTCCAATCTAGGTAAACAAATCAACCCCACTACGATACGGGCATCCGACTTCGTCGGAAAAAAATCTTTCATTTGTGTTTTTTTGACCCCGAGCAAATCTAAAGTATTATGAGCATCTCATTGGATCTAACTGGGAGATAAACCAAAAACTCATTTTAAGTAATAGCTTATTTGCAACAAATACAAAAAAAATAGTAATCATGTTTACCCACCTCTAACGGCGCACAAACAAAGACTTCCTACGTTAAGTAGAATATTTTGTGTGCAATTATAGAGAAAAATGATAGTTCAAATATTGCTTATTGATAGAAAATACATGCGAGATTGTTTCAAAATTTACCCACCTCTAACTATATGTAAAAAAAAATCCTACAACAAGTGAAATATTTTGTGTGCGATTACAGAGAAAAATTTATTTAATATTAAGTGGATAATTCCGCTTGTGGATAGCCAAATCACACACTCCAAAGGTGTAGAAAATTATCTTTTTCTATTGGGTTTTGTGTGTGTCCATACAAAACATCGCCTACAATTGAGTAGCCAATTTTTGCAAGATGCACACGAATTTGATGCCTAATCCCCTGTTGGATAAAGACAATACAGCGAGTTGTATTTTTTGCTTCGTTATATTCCAATGGTAACAAAAATGTTTTGACATCATGAGGTTTCCCACGACCACGCACAGTATCTTTTTGATCAAGGATAGCAACCATACGTTCTGCGGACGACGCGCTATGCATGATAGGTAACGATACAGCGAGCATTTCAGCAGTTTGCAAGTCTGTATATACTGATGGTAAATCTATTTTTCACAAGCGAGAATTATTTTTTTTATCGTCAAAATCAGGATATTTTTGCATCATCATTCACAATAAATTTTGCATCTGGATAGCTGGCAAAAATCAGGTCACGAGCTCGGTTTTCGCAATCTTTTCAGTAGTTCTACGCACATCTACCTTCCCTCTTACATCACATACATATTGTTTTACAAGTTTTTTTTCGTCTTGTAGTTTTTCATATTGGGATTTTATTTTTGGCGTTTTGGCGAAATAGATGAATCATTGTGTGTCGTTGTCTAACCTGTTTACAAGGCCAAACTCCTCTTCTTTGCCAAATTGCTCTTGTAAAGCCAAAAAAAACGGCGGTTTCTGTTCCAAAATTTGATCCAAAAAACTGTGTTGTAGACCAAAACTTGTAGCAAGACCAGCCGGCTTCCACACAAAATAAAAATTATTGTCTTCCAAATAATATATGTTTGAAATCATCTTTTATGCTACAAGATATTTTTTGTAATTGTTTTCCATAAAATACCAAAATCACACGCCAAGAACAGCTGCACCAAGCCCAAAAACAGCCACGCACAAAAGCAAAAAATCTGCCCAATGCGCTCTAGAAGTTTGTTGATAGACATAGTCCAAAAGAAAACAGAAAATTCCAAATGAGGTTCAAGATCTCAGGACAGCATACTGTAAAATAAATCTTTTAAGTCAAATGTTTCTTGTTTGTTCCCATCGTTTTGCAAGTTTGTTATTAAGTTTTGCTTGATCCATTGTTTTTTTGTACAAAATAAATTATTTTTCTTCGTTTCCATCAATATCTTCACGCAACGCTTGCAAAATATCTGCGAATACTTTTTCTACGGTATTTGTCCCATCAATCTTGATGAGTTTTCCGAAGTGTTGTATGTAATCTATGATTGGCATAGTTTGTTCATAGTAGGTATTGATGCGTTTTTCAACAGATTCTTTCGTGTCGTCCGCGCGACCTCTCAACATAGCACGTTCAACAGCTACATCTTTGGGAACGTCAATCCAAACCCCCAATATTTCACGGTTGTTGCGATACATACGATCCAAAAACGAGTGCATCTGTGGTATATCACGAGGAAATCCGTCTACAATCATCTTTTGATCTTTTTGAAGCGTAACAGAAAATGCGTCAAATAGTGCTACGACAAGCGAATCATCAATCATTTTCCCTTTGCTCATAAACGCTTCTACGTACTCACCAATTGCATTTTCATTTGATCCCAATGCGCGTAAGATTGCACCAGACTCGAAGTATTTATACTGTCACATAAAGTGCTCAACAAGCTTCTTTGCCTGCGTTCCCTTCCCTGACCCTTGTGCGCCGAACAACACAATATCTTTCAACATACTCTTTTGATTATAAATAAATTTTGTTAACAGATTTTTTCTATACTATTATTATACAAATTTCTTTTGGTTAAGCAAAAAAAACTACTATAAGCCACTCTTTCAAAATCAAAGATAACAAAGATCGGCTGTAATACAAGATAAATTAGGGATTGGCTTCTTTTTCTCTTTGTGCTGAAAAAACACATAATCAATAATTCAAATTTTTCTCTTGCAATTCTCTATCATTTAGTATATAATTATGTAATGGAGTTAATCTCCTGTTTTATTATTACCCCACAAAATACCATGTTACAAGGAAATGTAAAATTCTTTAACCAAGAGAAAGGTTTCGGATTTATCAAGTACTTCGGAGACGATGGAAGCGAAAAAGAGATTTTCGTTCACATCACTGCTGTTGAAGGAGAACAACCACTTAACGAAGGAGATGCTGTTAGCTTCGAGATCGGAGAAGGTAAAAAAGGTCCTATGGCAGTAAATGTTGCTTTCGAAGGAACAGGAAATGCTGGATCAGCAGAAGACGTTGAATAATTCAATGCTTTTTCTCAAGAAAAATAGGTTCTAGAATAATCTTACATACAAATACGCATTAATATTGCATACGTATACAAGCATTAGACATAGACTACCATTTTCAACCCCGCTTCGTCGGGGTTTTTTTATATTCACTTTTTTGTTCACACAGAAACTATCAAATCAATATTACAAACCAACAAGACATCCACAGAATAAAAGAGTAAAAAACATATTAGAAAAATTATATTGTCCCTATTATTCGGGCCTACTCTATTTTGGGAAACCAAAAAAAAATAAAAATAGCAAAAGTGGATTAATATGACAATAATTCGGCAAACTACGACAAAACCTCTATAGGTTTAGCCAACTTACGCACTAATGTCATATAATCAGGATATACTTGTTTCAATGTTCATACACTTTCTCAAACGAATAACACTATTGGATTGCCTGTACTTATACCATTATTCGTTCATGTTCCCATAGTTAAGCACAAAGCACTTTCATCACGGGAGTTTACTTTTTTATCTCCTTTATGAAGAATACAACCTCTTCTTTCTATTCCAAGAAGTTCGCCTACAAGCTTTAAAGAACGCATATCTGCAGCTACTTTAAATGATTCGCCAGTATTAAATATATTCGATATTGCAACAAAGACGCTTGGCTTTAGTTGTAAATTTTCTGGTACTAAACTCTTTGCTCATTGCATGGTCATATAAACATTCCCATCAATAATTTCTACTTCATCTGTTTGTTGGGCAGTCTTCTCATCAACCGATAAATAGTCCTTATCAAGATATATTTTGACTGATTTCTGTTCTCATTCAATCTTCATTGATGTTTTTACCGCTATCATTTCTGGATAAAACTCTATACACTCAGATAATCTTTTTTGTTCTTCTGGTGAAAATGTAGCAAACGTCTGCTTCCAAGATTTAGGAGCATTCAGTAAATAATTGACATATTGATTATTGTCTTCTATCTGTTGTATGCTTGATTTTACCTTTCCTATACACCATTTTGCATAACGAGAAAACACATCAAGAGGAATATTATCTAAATTTGCGACATTACTTTTTGCTATATTGCTATCTAATGCATCAATAAGCTTGAATATGATTTCATCTGATAGTATGTTTTTGTAATTATCAAAATTGTCGTGTACCTCTTGTGCGCGACCATTCTCAATTAAGTAAAGAGCCAATTTCGCTGAAGGCGTTGTTGTATCAAGACTAGATGGATCAAAATTTGATAATATTATCTGACCTAGTTGCTCATTATGAGAAGATTGATTATTTTCATTAGAAGAATTTACCATAATATTTGCTAGAAAAGAAGTAAAATAAACTATATATTAAAATTATAATGATTTCTCCTCATAAAGCAAAAAAATATTTATACTTAAGCAATTTTCAAAATAACAAAAAAAACAGCCCTTTCGTGAGCTGCTTTGATAATTTCAGATATATGTAATGACCGACGATATTAACGCTTT
>CAZXON010000002.1:189782-202098 GCA_964642385.1 uncultured Candidatus Peribacteria bacterium | reverse complement strand
ATTCTCTTTCTACAAACAATAATAACAATAATTACTCACTCCTGTGGGAATTTTGTTGCTAGAAGAGAATCAGATACCTTCCAAAACAAATCTCACAGCTCGTATGATGTGAGTTTTTTTTAGATTATAGGGAAATTAAAATATAATGGTGTCTATAATCTAACTATGCTCTTCACTTCGTCTCTTTTCCCTTCTACGCTACGCATAGGTAAAAGAGCCTCGTTCACAAGATATATTTTATTTTACACCTCTCAACTCTTTTTAGTTCAATTGCTTTGATACCAATGTATATCCTGAAAATTCGATTAACATATACACCGATAAATTGACAGTGGTTCACTAAATACCAATATACTGGTTGCTATTTCCTGCAAAATCAGTAAAAAAATGTATCTTAACAAGGCTCTTTCGTCTGTTCGCAGAAAGGAAAGAGACGAATCATTAATCATTAATCATTAACAATTTATAATTATTCATTTAACTTATTTATATTCACAACGACCATGAAAACCCTTATCAAACACATTAGTGGCGACCAGATAGGTCAAGAAGTATCTTTATATTGATGGATTTCACAAGCGCGCGCAAGTGGTAAAGTTGCATTTATCGAGCTTCGTGATGGATCAGGATTTATGCAATGCGTAGGTGAAGAGTCTGTTTTGGGACAAGAAAAATTTGATATATTGAAATCGCTCAACATCGAATCGGCGTTACGCGTAACAGGAACGATATCGAAGCATCCAAAAAAGGAGCTCTTTGAGCTCCAAATCTCCGATTTGGAAGTGTTCTGCGACACGAAAGATTACCCTCTTGGACAAAAAGAGCACAACCCAGAATTCCTTTTTGATAATAGACACTTGCACTTGAGGGCAAAATCACAACGAGCTATTCAACGCGTGCGTGACACTATCATCCATGCAACCTATGACCGAATGCGCGATCATGATTTCACCAAAATCGATTCACCAATATTCACACCAAGTGCATGCGAGGGAACAACAGAACTGTACGAAGTAGAACATGTAAATGGTGAAAAAATGTATCTGTCACAATCATGACAATTGTATCTAGAAGCCGCAATTGCAGCACATGGACGCGTGTATGATTTCGGTCCAACATTCCGTGCAGAAAAATCGAAAACACGTAGACATCTGAATGAGTTTTGGATGATGGATGCGGAGATGGCATTCACAACACTTGAAGACAATTTAGAAATTCAAGAAGATTTGATCTACTATATCATTCAAGAAGTGTTAACGAAAAACAAAGCAGAATTGGAGATACTAGAAAGAGACACCAAACCTTTAGAAGCGATTCAAAAACCATTCTTACGCTGGACACATGTTCAATTCATAGAAGAGTTACAAAAAGCCGGATTTGATGTAAAACAAGGTGATGATATTGGAAGTGATATGGAAATGCAGTTTATGGAAAAAATTGATCAACCGATATTTTTGACGCACTTCCCGATTGAAATAAAAGCGTTCTATATGCCTGAGGATCCCAAGATGCCTGGATATGCGCTTTGTGCAGATCTTCTTGCTCCAGAAGGATGTGGAGAAATCATCGGTGGTTCACAACGTATCAGTGATTATGATGAACTTCTTGCAAGGATCAAAAAACATAACTTACCAGTTGAATTCTTTGATTGGTACTTAGATTTGAGGAAGTACGGAGGTGTGCCTCATGGATGATTTGGTTATTGACTAGAAAGAATCGTGCGTTGGTTGTGTGGACTACATCACATCCGTGAAACTATTCCATTCCCAAGATACGCAAATAGAATTACTCCTTAATCTTTTTCCATGGAACAACCTATCTCAGAACAACCAGTAAAACGAACAAGACATAGAGTTTTTTCTCTTATTCTTCTTGCCATAGCACTTTGCGCATACGTGTGGGCGATTTTGGTAGGCTATGTTTTTGTAGAAATATCTGATCGGATGATTTCGACAGGAGTATTGTATCTTTTGATGCACTATGTAACACTCTCTCGATACAAACAAGCTCATGCATTTAAACGAGCCTGGTTTTTCATCATTTGGATTGCTACATTATTTATCACCTACAAAACACAAAATATATGGCTGTGAGTGAGTTTCCTTACACGAAACATCGCGATATCATCAGCATTACACACATTAGAAGGATCATTGAAGACACGCATCAATTTCAACCCACTCGTTTTTTTTAGAGCTGGAGATGCGCTTTTTTCAGTGTTTTTCGTGATCAGTTTCATAGCTGCATTCGTAGGAAGAAATCAAGAATTCAATCTCACGTGCGACGACATAACGAGAGCATCAACCAGAATCATCACGTATACACAAGAAAAATTTAATTTTGGAAAAGTGGAATTAGAACAAATGACAAACAAGTTGATTGGTGGAGTTATTTGAGTTGGAATAGGTTCTGAAATTGCTGAAAGTACAACTCCTGAAACGACAGAAACCACAGGCACTGAAACGACAGAAACCACCGGTTCTGAAATAACAAAAAAAAATACCCCATCAACGATAGAAAATAGCAGTTGAGGACTTCTAGAAGACATCAATACTATGTTAGAAAACAATACCGAACTACAAGAAAAATTAGCAATTCTGAATAGTGGCACGAAAAATATCTCGCCTGAAGAAATGCTTATAATGGCACAAGATTACTTATTATCTGGCAACTCCTCTTCTAGTGCAGCAGATATCGTGAGTTGACTTAGTACATCAGGAGGCCTTAAATCAGCTATCTCACAAATGATTAGTGACACAATGATAAACCAAAAACAGGTTACCAGACAAACCTGCGAAGTTATTATTACCCAAGTCAAAAATCTGTATTCTAAGCCATGATTTGTAACATCGGTGTTGCTTTCTTTGTTTATTTTATTGTTACCAGTACTGAGAATAACGCTCTATTTTATCAGTGCCATGAATATCATTCTCTTTTCTCTTTTGAAAAAATTGTGAATATATAGAATCACAAAACAATCAGTGTTAGTAGATGTGGTTGAATAAATTTAAAAATTATTTTTATCCTCGCACGATAGTATTTTTGATAGTGCTTTCAGAACTATTACTAGAACGTCCAGCATCGTCTAGACGTTTTTTTGCTCAATCGGTACCTGTGTTTTCTCTCTTTTCTGTGCTCTCACGAACCTTATCGCCTCAGATATTTCACGATTGTGGATTGGCTTTCATACTCAAAGAAACCTTTTCTCTTTCCTCATCGATTCACACAACAGTCACGAGAACTTGTTGTCACACAGCAACAACATCACCTGGATGAGTGATATAACGATCAGCCAATTGTGACTTATGCAAAAGTCAATCACTGTGTAATCAAATATCCACGAACGCACCAAAATCAGTCACGTTTCTCACAACACCATCTAATTTCATTCATATTTGCAAATCTTTTAGCTCAAGGATATCTGCTTTAAACGAAGGTGGATCCATGTTTTCACGAGGATCTAATCATGGACGCTGGAGTTCTTGTATACTATCGAACAATGTTTCAAATCAAATAGTGTATTTTTCTGCAAGCTGCAATATTTTAGACTCATTTCGTCATGCGAAAGTGCTCGCAGGCATTGGCAATTTCAATGGTTCTTTTTTGGATGGTTTGATTGCCAACTCTTTTTCCAAGATTTCATACATAACATCATACACCTGGGGATGAATTCCAGTCGCATCGAGTGGCTCTTTTCATCCGACAATACGCAAAAATCAAATACATTGTTCGTATGCTTTGGGTCAGAGTCATTTTACTTTTTTCAGTTGCGCTTTGCTTGTAAATGCACCATGTTCATCACGATACGCAACGATATTTTTGGCTACAGCAAGCGTCAATCAAGCGACATATTGCAATAGTGTATAACTCGCTGTATTTACATTTACGCCAACCTTATTTACAACATCTTGCACTTTTTCGTCCAGTTTCTCTCCTAATAATTTTTGATCAACATCGTGCTGATACTGTCCTACACCTATCGATTTTGGTGTGATTTTGGTGAGTTCAGCAAGAGGATCTTGTACGCGATGGGCAATACTAATCGCTCATCTCACTGTCACATCGAGATCTGGGTACTCCTCTTGTGCAAGTTCAGATGCCGAATAAACCGATGCGCCCGCTTCCGATGCGATCAAATATTTTGTCGATAAATTATTTTTTTTGATAAACTCACTAACAAAACGTTCAGATTCACGCGATGCAGTTCCATTTCCGATAACGATGAGGTCAACCGCATAGTCTTTGATCATTGCAGACAATTTTTTTTCAGAAAGCCCGATTTGTGTGTCTCCATTTGTTGGATAAATCACATCGTTAAACAAAAATTTTCCTGTTTCATCAACGACAGCTAATTTACATCCTGTACGAAATCATGGGTCAAAACCTAGTACTTTCATCCCTCTCACTGGTGGAGTCAAAAGCAAATGTTTCATATTATCACCAAATACTTTGATCGCTGCTTCATCTGATCGACGTTTTTTATTACTATGAATTTCTCTTTCCATAGACGGCAATAATAGCCTATGTAAGCCATCCTCAATTGCCTGAGCAAGATATTCGACTACTGTTCCGTGTGTTTTGGGTATAAATGCAAGCTTCGCTTGCTCCAACATTTTTGTCGTATTACATTGTAATTTTACAGAAAGTTGTTTTTCATCTTCAGCTCTACAAATAGCCAAATACGCATAAGATGGCATATCAACAATTTTTTTAGAGTAACTTCCATAGATCTTGTATACACCATTTTCTTCAAAGGTTTTGGTCGGTTTTGTTTCCAACACCGCATTGTTTTCCTCATATGTGCGGATCTCATCACGCAATGTCGCATCATCACTCACCTCTTCTGCAATGATATCTTTTGCACCTTGAATCGCCTCTTCTACACTCGCAACAGATGTTTTTTTCTCACCGGTATCTTTTATAAATCACGCAGCGAGCTCTTCAAATTCCTCCTTTGAAATTGCACACTCACGCAAAATATCCGCAAGCGGATCCAATCATTTCGCCTTCGCAATCGTCGCTTTGGTATTTTTCTTTTCCTTAAATGGTCTATACAAGTCCTCTACTCTCGCAAGCGTTTCTGCAGCCATAATCTGAGCTTCCAACTCTGGCGTCATCAAACCCTTTTCAGCGATCAAACGAATCACATCTAATTTACGTTGTTCCAGATTTTTGGTGTACGTATAGATATCATTGAAATCACGAAGTTGCTCATCTGTCGCGCCATCTGTTAACTCTTTACGATAACGCGCAATAAACGGAACAGTGTTTCCTTGATCCAAAAGATCAATTACGACCTGAACAATTTTTGCATCCATTCCAACTTTCTGCACTATTGTATCTATAAGTTTGCTCATGATTTTTTACACATTTTGCTAAAAAAATTGTGCTTCATTGTTCTCAACCAAAACACCATAGTATTTCGCGATGATTATATGTCTTTTTCTAGAATCACTTCACGAGGTTGAGAATCCAAAAAACATTCTTCTTTGATACCGCTTATACACATCAAGATTTCGTCGTTTTCGAGGTCTACCAAAGGAACTCCCAATTTCCCAATATCGATATATTCCATGCCTGATTTCACATGCCCTGCACAAAAAAAACACGATCACGCTCCACACGCCGTCGGAATTTCAAAACCAACTTTTTCTGCATCTTCAGTGAAACTCCCTTTTTTAGTTGCAGGAAATTGCACAAGTTGCTCTCATTTTGAATTGAGTATTTTTACTGTAATATGTGATTGTGCGTTTAATATCATACGTAAAAAAAATAATTTAAAATAATTTTTATTCAGATGTGACAGATTGTTTGGAAAATTATTGTATTATTTCTCCCAACACACTAATCGCTTTCTGTTTTTGATTGTCGTACATATTTTTTTGATACGCAGCTGTATCAAACTCAACTTCTACATCTGGCTTCAAACCTATCTTATCAATATTTGTATCGTCAGGTAGATATCGCTTTCCAATCGTATATTTCAATCACGCACCTGAACCAATATCTACGACAGTTTGAATTGATCATTTTCCAAATGTTGTTGTACCAACAACTTTCGCTTGTGCATTTTGTTGTAAAGCTCCAGCAATAATCTCGCCTGCAGAAGCAGTCAATGCATCTACCAAAACCACAATTGGTTTGTTTATATATGTTCCATCAAAAGCCGTTGTAAATATCTCAGATGGATATGTCGTGTATTTTGTTGAAACGATTACCTTTTCTTTTGGCAAAAAGTGTGATGCGATATCTACTCATTTTTGCAGGTATCATCATCCATTTCCCCTTAGATCAAGTATATACCCACGAGGATTCTCTTTTTGACAGGCTAGCAACTCTTTTTGCAATGTGCTATCTGTCGTATCTCCAATAACTGAAATCGAAATATAACATGCAGTCCCTTTTTTGTTTGGCAGAGCGATACTCTCTGAAAGGACAGACGGTATCTCTACTTTTTGACGTGTCGGTTCAACGGTAAATATACCATTTTTCCCATCGTCTTTACGTGCCGCGCGATAGATAAGTAGTTTCACTTGTGTGCCTTTTGGACCACGAATCATATCAACCGCTTCTTGAAGTGTGAGTTTGTCTGTTTTGGTACCACTGATTGCAAGGATCATATCCAATGGTTGCAAACCTACCATTGCAGCAGGCGTTCACTTATATACCTCTTGAATTTCTATCCCTCATTCTTTCTTCGCAACCCCTGCTCCAATTCATTCAAAATCCTCTTCTCATTTGAGTGATGTAGTAAAATCTGCATTCTCATCAGTAGTAAAATACTCTGTATATGGATCATCAAGAGCGCTAACAAATCACTTTACACCTCACTCCCACATACCAGAAAGAGAGAGTTTTTCTTTATCGAAATATCATTCTTCTAATAAAGTATATATTTCACGGATACTACCCACATATTTTTTTTCATCTTGCGCGTTTACTTTTGTAGCGAAATTATGTTGGAAAGCATAATCTTGAATATATGGCTTGGCATACCAGATAATCCGTCACCCAAGAAGCAATCACAAAATAAACAATCGAAATTTGTCTCTTTTCATGAACTATTTTTGTATAAATGTATAAAATGTTTGGATCGGGAATTGGATTTTAGGTTCTATAATGGGAGTGAGTCTTCCAAGCATCCATACTCAAGGTTGTTGAATAGCAAGGAAAGCTTTTTTTCTTGCATCAATATCCCATTGAATAGCTGAATCTGAAGGAGCATTCGGATCTGTCAGTGGCGTTACAACAAAGCTCGCGCCAGTGAGAACTATTTCATCACCCAAGAGAGATGTCTCTTCATTTGTTTCTCAACTCATGGTTGTGTAGATAAGTCGTCATGAACTATTGATGCTTAATGAGCCAGTTTTTTGGTCTGCATTTATCAATGGCAATGTTGTTGTCCATCAATTAACATCAGTATCAAGTTCATTATAATCAACTCTGTTTGTATCTATAATATTTTGTAACAATGTTTGCATATGAACGACTTTGATTCAGACTTGTTTCTCTAAACGGATCCTCACAGCAACCTGCGCAATGGCTGAATATACCTGAAAAAGCACTCCTATCAAAATAGAAATCACAATCAATACTATAACTATCTCTATAAGCGTAAATGCTTTTTTTACTCTGTTTTTTCTCATGCTGATATAAATGACTCTAAAATGACTTTACGGTCAAAATTATTTGGAAGATATGATACATGTATTGTTACTTTTAATACTTTGTTTACATCTAGGTCAGTGCCATTATCATTGAGCTTAGAGAACATGACGATCCTTGCAAAGTTATTTCTTTGATTTTCAACGATAGTAGGATTGGAAAGGAAACCGCTGTGCGTATAAAATGTAGTATTATTTTTTTGGATTAACGAAAGGATGGCATCTTTGGTCAATTCATTTCAATTAAATGGTTTTATAGTATAATTGTGGTCGCCATTAAATCATATGATATAATTTTTCCCTGATTCAAATTCTAAGTCACACATATTTTTAGTGTCGTCAATAATCACATTTGCACAATTCCATTTGACTCACTTGCGATTGTTGGAATCTCTTTGGTTAAATATGCTATCAAGTGCTTCTTTTGCCAACAATGTCGCCTGTGCTCTTTTTTGGACTTGGCCACCGATGTCTACAAAATATGTAACTGCACGTAAACAGACCAAAACACCTACTCCAAAAATAGAAATTGCAATAACAACCTCTATAAGTGTAAAAGTAAATAGTTTTTTCCTGATTGTGTAAGAAGTGTTTTTCATCCAGTGATTATACGATAAATCAAATATATTTATGAGTGTGCGTGTAACCGTTTTGCGATTGCTTCCGCATCAAAATCTGTCTGCGTATGGATATATCCAGGTATATGTGTAGTCAATTTTGCATAATCTGGATGATAATATTTGATTTTTCCATGACGTGGCATCTGTTTCATGATTGTACTCACCCATTTTTCAAACGCAAGATTATCTTGTTGATCGTGAATAAGAAATATATCATCTGCGTGGAGCAACTCTGATTCAGCTTGAGGAGAAAACTTCTCACCTATTTGTGCCAAAACACTCAAATCATAACCCCATCATTGTTGTGTTTGGAGATATTGTAAAGCTTGAGAGACCGTGGGAAGTAAACTCGGTAACGTAAGAACTATTCATTTGATGCCAGTATACCCAAACTCTTGAAACGAAATAACCTGTTGAGTATATAATTTCTCGTGTGCCTCATCAAAAATTCTATTTGGCAACTCATCTTGCGGAATCCTTATATATGCATTGGTTTCAAGGTGCATCAGGAGATGCAAATGGTGTAGATCAACTGGTTCGTAAATAGCAAAATACGTATCCATCGTCTGAATATCATGGTTGTCCAGAGTGTGTTTATTGATTATTCAGCTGATACCAACACCTATATTCCAGATCGATACAATCGTAGAAACGGGTAATGCAGGCAAAAAAGAAGCGATGCTTTTGGTATCCAAAACATCCAAAATCAACAACACGTGCTTATGGTCTTTTATCCGATTGATAATACTTCCTTGTGGTCTCATATCATACCCAAGGCTCGTAAAAGTTTCATGTTCAATAATTTTACCTTTTGTATTTTTGCTTGTTCCTGAAAGCTCTTTAGGAATTTTTTCCCACAAAATTGCGTCAAATGGCAAACTATCTGTATCTTCAAGAAAAGCTCATCATCTGACATAATCTCAAAGATTTTGTATATCCATGTAGTATATTCAATGATAAATCTACTATCATAGTACCTTTTTCCTCTGAAGGAGCAAGAGAAAATAAAGTAGAGAAGTTCTGACAATTCACAATCAAAAATATGCCTCTGAGCGAGACTCTTTTATCTGCTTGCAGAAAGAAAAGAGAAAAAGCGGTGCGTATTTAATTATTAATTATGAATTATTAATGATTAATTAAAAAGGACCAGTAACCATTAAACATTAATCATTGTTTTTATTTTCCTATGATCCAAAAAAAACTAGAACCGGAATCCTAGTTTTCGCTTTTTACCTCCTAAAATATCTTTATTTGCGGGTTGCTTTGATCTCTTTGATTGCTTTTTTTACTATTTTTTTCGGTGGTACTTTAGAAACCTCCTCTCTTTTGATTGTAATTGCTTTGACTGATCTTTTCGTAGGTTTAATAATCCTTTTCTTGATTGGTTTTTTGGTAGATTCTTTCGCAACTGGATGTTGTATAGTGTCTTTGAGCAGATTTACTTTTCATGTGCTTTTAGCAATTTGTTTGTCTTGTTTTTTTATAACACGCGAGATAGAAGCTTTACCTCCTAGTTTTTCAATCGTTTCCAATGTTTCGTCAAATTTCTCATGAGAGGTTACTTTGTCGAAATAGATGAGTCCTAAACAATATTTTGAACAACCAGATGCTCTTTCAATGTCAAATTTTTTCATCAACTCAGAACTACGAGACTCTCTTTGGCTAGATTTCGCTTCAATAATTGCTAAGTGAGGTAGTTCAACAACTTTTGAGTTTACGTCTGTTGGGTCAGAAAATGATAGGTCTAAATCTATCGTAATTCTCTCATCATTTGCTTTTGAACAGAGCGTAAATCTTTTGTATGTTGTTCTCATCGTTGGGCTAATTGTGATTTTTTCTGCACCATCCATCAGGCTACCATACAACGTTGTGAAGAAACGAGTTGCTTCTGGATCCATTTTCCCGAACAAAGAAGGATCTTCTTGATATCTAAACTTGCGAACCAAATCACCTTCTTTATGTTTGTACTCAAAAAAACATAGATCACTGTCAACATAATATCTCGTTCTCACCTTAACTCTCACATCATCACCACGCTCGTGCGCATAATAAAAATCAAGCGCCTTCGAGTCCATGTAAATATTGTCATAGTCAAAGATACGAACTCCTTTTATATCAAGGACAAAATAATCTTTTTCTAGCTCTTCTACGATCTTAGCTAGATCTTTTACATGTACCAAATATTTGGTATCAATCCTCTTCAGAAAACTCACAGAGGCATTTAATTGAGATAATGATATTGGGGCAAATACTTTCAGCGAATCTTCTAGTTCTTTTTCGATTTTTTTATCCATGTTTTTGTATATGAAAAATAAATTATCTTCTTTTCTTGTGAAATCTGCATGGTCTTATTTTTTCATAATATGAATCTAGTTTCTATAATCAAACGAAAAACAGCCCATTTGAGAGCTGTTTTTTTGTATGGGGATTCTATACCACATTACAATATCTTTTTTCTGACCGAAGGTCAGTTTGCACTCATACGTTGGTTAGGTAGCTAGGCGACGATAGGATGCAAAATAACATCGTTTTTCTCGTTGTAAAAAAATTGCAAAAAAAATATTTTTTTGATAAACTGGCACAGGAGAGATGGTCAATGAAAACTGTCTTTTACGCTTTTCCTGCTTTTCTGGCATTTGTTCTGTCAGAATCTGTTAGATATTTTTTTCTCATGCGGATTGTTTTTGGCGTGATTTCAACGAGCTCGTCTGGTCCGATATATCCCAAGGCGTCTTCTAATGTAAAATGCACGATAGGTTCCAAACGCATGGCTTCATCATTTCCAGAATTGCGGACATTTGTCTGCTGTTTATTCACGGTGAGATTTATGACGAGATCACCTCACTTAGGATGCTCACCCACGATCATTCACTCATAAATCGGCTGTGCGGGCTCTACAAAAATAGGTCCGCGATCTTGTAATTTAAAAATACTATATGCCATAGTTATTCCTGACTTCGCAGCGATCATACATCACACAGTGCGTTTTTCTATCTCACCAGCATACTCTCCGTAGTGAGAAAAAGAAGAGTAACACAATCCTTGTCATCTTGTTAGCAAAACAAACTCACCTGAAAATCACAATAGACCACGCGTTGGAATCAAAAACTCTATTGTTGTAAGTCCATTTTCTGAAAACATAGATTGCAATGTTCCTTTGCGATTTGCAATATTTTGAATTATTGTCCCAGCCAGATTGTCTTCTACGTGGATAATGAGTTGTTCAATTGGTTCCAGTTTTTTCCCTTGTTCATTATGTTTGAAAATAACCTGTGGTGGCCCAACTTGGATCTCTCGTCCTTCTCTACGCATCGTTTCCACCAGAACTGACAAGTGTAATTCTCATCTTCAAGAGACCAAAAAACGCCCTTCTTCTATCTCTAATTTCAATCACACATTGGTTTCCAACTCTTTTTTCAGACGCTCATCAAGATTTCTTGTAGTCATATATTTTCATTCTTTTCCAGCGAACGGCGAATCATTTACGAGAAATTCCATCTTCAACGTCGGTTCATCAATAGCAATACTTGGAAGCGGTGTAACATCTCCAACACCAATTGTCTCTCACACAAAAATAGATGGAATTCATGCAATCGTTACTATGTCACCACACTCTGCTTCTTGCGCATCCATCCTTTGTAATCATAGTGTCGTGAATATTCTCGTTATTTTCCCTGTTCTTTGGGTGATTCCATCATTTCCTATTATCGTCACTTGTTGTCCAGCTTTTGCAGTTCCCTCATAGACACGCCCAATTCCAAGTCTTCCTAAATAATCATCATATGCCAAATTTGCTATTTGCATACGAAATGGTTTCTCTGGATTGTTTGGTACTTCTGGAACATACTGTAAAATTGCTTCAAACAACGGCTCCATACCTTGCTCTTTGTCAGCATTCGTCATACCGGCTGTTGCGAAATCAGTTGGTAGTTGTACCATCGCATATCATTGCTTTGCGCTCGCATAGATCACTGGGAATGTAGCTTGATCATCTGTTGCACCAAGTTGCATAAACAAATCAAAAAGTGCATC
>CAZXON010000002.1:162107-189682 GCA_964642385.1 uncultured Candidatus Peribacteria bacterium | reverse complement strand
ACATGGGCAATAATTGCAATATTACGGATAGCCATAGATGGTTTTTAAAAGAATAATAATTCGAAAGCAAACAAAAACCCTCGTGGCGGAGGGTGTGTAAACATCTCTACTAGCTGAAATAATAGAGAAAAAAGAGAAAATAGCTAGTGAAAATGGGGGCTTAGTTTTTAGCAGTTTATGCTCATTTTGCGAGTATCTACAACGATGGTTTATTTGATCTGGTTTAGGATATTTAAAGAATATTTGTTGTATTGTTCTATAACGCTCTCTCTTGTCGCATGCCTTTGTGCAAAATATGAATTCAGGAAAAAATCTTTTTGGAAATATCCATGAGTCATCATCTCAATAATGTATTTTTTTCCATAGTTAAAAAACGATGTGCTCATCGGTGGCAAGGAAATGTCTGGAATAGCTAGCCAAACAATATCTTCAAATGTCCAGAAATAAGGTTCAAGAAAAAAGTATTCTCAATCTTGAAATCTTTTGATCCTAGTAGTATATAAATTAATCATCCAAAACTGAAAAAATAGCTCCCAATATCCTGTTGATGTTGCGTTCTTATAGCCAATTAGTGTATAAGCATCTTCTTCATATGAGATAGGAATTTTGAACGATGTTTGTGGTCAAAGTTGCTGATCCCTTTTCAAAAAACGAGCATCATCAATAACATTCCAGTTTTTATCAGTTACAACAATATTTTCTGGCGTGTAGTATTTAGTATGATATTCCTTTATTTCTGAAAATGAAACTTTTTCTAATTTATTAAGATTTATCGGAGTTTTTGTAATCTCATTCAATGCATACTCATAAAGCATATTATCATAATCATTTTCAGCCAGTTCTTTTTGTAAAACAGATCACTCATAGATCACATCACTTTCTTGTAATGGCAAAATAATTTTCTGTATAAAATAATTTTTATCAATCCAATCTTCATGCTCAAAAACGGTATATTGAGGTGTTAAAACAGCATCCATACCATAGTTGTATAGTGGAAAATCTACATCATCTAAAAAACGATGTCCAACACAATGCTCTAAGATATGTGAGATATTTTTTGCATTTTTGTACAATGGAGTTCTAACATATATATACATACTTGTAGTATAAAAAACAAACATAGAAAAACAAGAAAAAACTCCCTAGGAAAAAAATGCCTAAGGAGTTAATGTAGAAAAAATTAATACTTTCCAGAACCACCTTGTCTGCGTCCTTGGTTTTTTTGAGTCCGCATTCTATGGGTGTTGTCTTTTGTGTGATTCTCACCATGTCCGGGACCACTGTAACCTTATCCACCAGTACGATTTTTACCCTTCCCACTGGAATTACTTTCGCCACTTTTTTTATTAAATTTTCCCATACATAATTACTAGATGAGATAGCTCCCATTTTCTCTACCTTTCTAGAGGGTTTTAAAACTAGTATTTGAATTTATAATTATGTAACTTTCGATTTTCAAGTTGAAAATAGTTCTTACGACTCTATGATTCGATATAGAACATCTGAAAAACATTTGTTTTACTTGTGTTGTTTCTGCTATGTATGATAAAACAATATTCCTAGTTTTGCTGTTGTCTTCACTCCTTCATATCTCTATCAGATCGATCACTCCATCTCCATCTCAATCAATTTGTTTAGTTCCGCTGCATATTCGAGTGGAAGCTTTTTGATAACAGGCGAGATGAAGCCATTGACAATCATTCCCATCGCTTTGGTTTCATCGATGCCACGTGACATCATATAGAAAAGTTGCGTTTCATCTATCTTTCAGGCACTTGCTTCATGTGCTAGGGTTGCATCGTCACGCGCGACATCCATATACGGAATAGTGTCGCTTCTGGAAATATCATCCATCAGAAGAGCATCGCAATTTGTCGCATTTACTGCGTTTTCTGCGCTAGAAGCAATTTTCACAAGACCGCGATATGTGCTAATTCAGCCATCTTTACTAATAGATTTGGAAACGATATTGCTTGAAGTGTTTTTTCCTAGATGAATCACTTTTGACCCACTGTCTTGATTTTGCCCTTCTCAAGCGACAACCACGCCGATATGATCTGCTTTCGCATTGTCTCCTTTCAAAATAGAACAAGGGTACAGCATCGTCGTACAACTTCACAAGTTTCCATTTATTCGTTCTATGTAACCATTATCTTCAACAATAGCGCGTTTTGTGTTTAGATTATATGTGTTCAAAGACCAGTTCTCAACAGATGAATAGCGCATTTTTGCATTTTTCCCAACATACACTTCGACACATCATGCGTGTAATGATTTCGTATCAAATTTGGGTGCACTACATCCCTCTATATAATCCCCTTTTGTGTCTTCATCAATGATAATCAATGTGTGCTCAAACTGTGCTCCTGCATATGTGTTCATGCGAAAATATGCTTGCAATGGATCCGTCACCTGTACTCATTTTGGCACATAAATAAATGTCCCTCACGACCAAAAAGCTCCATGTAAAGCCATGAATTTATGATCAGTATATGGTATCAATTTCATAAAATATTTTTTGACAAGTTCCTCGTGTTTCAAAACTGCCTGTGACATATCTTCAAAAATTACTCCTTTTTCTGCTCGACGTTCTTTGATGTTATGATAGACAACCTCAGAATCAAACTGCCCTCCCGCACCAGCCAAGTATGCTCTCTCCGCCTCAGGAATCCCCAATCTTTCAAATGTGTTTTTGATTTTGGGATCAACATCTTCCCGTTTTTTTGCATAGCCAGCAGATCATTGTTTAGGTTTGGCGTAGACGACAAGATTTCCACTTTCAAGCTGTTCTTGTATCCCATGCAAATCAGGTCACCACTGAGGATATGACATTTCATACCGTTTTTTCAATGATGCAAGACGAATCTGTAACATCCGTTCTGGTTCCTGTAATTGTGCAGAAATTGCTCTCACATTGTCTTCTGAGAGACCTTTTAGATATATGTCATATTGTATATCATCTGAGTGTTCTAACGTTTGCTTGAGATTATCCCCCATTATGTTTTGCTAACGATGAGTGTAAAGCATCTATTACACATTTTATAGAACTTGTAGCATCCACCAAATTTCTCCTGTTATCAGGAGTATATGTAGAACTATTTACTCTTTCCACCTCCCTAATAACACTATTGAAGGATTCCCAGGCTCTTACTCAATGAGCAAGTACTCCATCCGTAAAAACATGTTTTTCACTTGCTTGCACCAACAAATCAAGAAGTTCTTGCGACTGTTTTCTAGCATTTTCACAAGCTTTTGAAAGCTTCTCTCTATATAATATATTTGGGTGCTCCATCTTTCCCTCCAGATAAGTAAATAAAACTATTAGTAATAGTATACTTTCTCTCCTCTTTTTCAACAAAAACTAGGTATTGCGCGAATCAAAGAAACAAAAAAAGCGAGCCAAAAAAGCATCGCTTTCATTTTTTAGATTTTTTCAAAACTTCGGTTTTTCTCCATGGATGCTCTCATACCGACTTTCCCATTTTTCGCGAAGAGCATTCGCATTTTGAGTCTCAAGCGCTTTTAGTCGCTTTTTCATAAGCGCATACTTGGCACGATCTTCTTTAGTAAATAGATAAATTACTAATAATAATAGCGAGAATGCTAGTATCAAAAAAAGCGTTTCTTCTTTTTGAGATGCAACGATAAAGCAGGAAAAACAAATTATCGTTATACCACCTAAAAGAATATAGGATAAAACAGTTGATAGATTTAGATAGGTGGGCGCAAAAAGATTTTCTATTACTCCCCAGCCATCATGTGTGCAATTTTTTTCAGGATGAACTTTTCCACATCCCATTCCTTTTTTGAGAATTGCATCTAATTGCCTATCTGACAATTCTTTACCCAACAAAAGGTTAATTAATTTTTCTTGTTCCATTTTCTTATTTATTTTTTTTTGTTTTAGTAATTTCGAGATTGGATGATACGTATTTGACAAAGGATGTCAACATATGGTAGAAAAGATATATAAACTACTAGAAAAAGACAACGCATACTCAAAAAAAATAGTGTTTCGACTATCACATATATCGACTAGCCAATGAGTACAATATAAATCACATCATGATAGTAATTGGGAGCGTTATAATCCATGCAATTCCGATAGATTTAACTGTTTCCATTTGCAAGTTTTTCATTCATCATGTCGCAGCCATCGTTCAAGCAACTCATGATGAAAGCACGTGTGTTGTGCTAACAGGTAATCCGAAAAAAGAAGAGAAAACTATCGTTAAAGCTGTCACCATTTCCGCAACGGCTCATTCTCCGTATGTCATTGGATGCTTTCCAATTTTGGTTCCCAACGTTTCAACAATTTTTTTTCGCCCCACAATAGTTCAAAGTCCAAGTACTCATCCGACTGTTCCGACAACCCAAAATGGGACATTTGAAAAAGAATATATCGTCGGTAAAAATACAATGAGGATTGCCATCAGGATTCAAACTCCTTTTTGTCAATCGTTTGATCCATGTGCGAAACTAACTGCTGTACAGGTGCTTATCAGCGTTGCTCTAATTTTCCATGGTGGCGTTTCACTCGTAGCGGTATGATGAAATAATTTTGTACGAGAAAACCGATATTTGATAGATACTACCGCAAACATTGAAACAGCGAAACCAAGTAATGGCGAAATAAGAAGAGAAAGACCGACATCTTGCAACTTTTCCCATGGTATTGTTGCCAACGAAAAACCTGAGAAAAACGCATATCCCACACTCACGCCAATCACAGAGCCGACCAACGCATGCATGCTTGAACAAGGAATAGCTCTCCATCGGGTATATAAATTCCATAATAACGCTGAAAGTAATATCGCAAGAAAAAACGCTGTTTTAACGAGAACTGAACTTTGGATAAGTGCATCCAAAGGAAAAAGGTGCGATATACTATATGCGACAGTCAATCATCACACAAGTACGCCTATCATATTTCGCAATCAAGATCGTAGCACAGCGATTCTTGGTTTTAATGCACGTGTGTAAATTACGGTTGCAACAGCATTTGCAGTATCGTGAAAACCATTGCTAAATTCAAATAGCAACGCGTATAAACACAAAATAACAATAAGTACAATCAGAACAGTTGGCATAGAATAAATTATTTTTTTAAAGTTTTTTTGTTTGTAAACTCCATACTCATTTGTTTTTTTCTATATGCGTTAGAGAACCTATGGGCTTCATCACGAACCAAAAGCAACAGACGGTCTACATCATCGTACTCTATTTCTTTTTGGATGATTGTCCAGTTGTTTTCAAACCAATACACACATTCTTTTTCTCAAGCGCTCTTAGCAGATCTTTTTCTTGCTGATCATTTTCCCAATGCACAAAAATGAATACGCTCGAACACTGATACAAATCGTTCTTCTTCCTGATAGAGCTGTTTGATAATATCTAACTGCCCTTTTCACCCATCCAAAACAAATACATCAGGGATATAACTTGTGCTAAGGTCAACTCAAGAAAATCTTCTTCTGATTACGTCACGTAATGCAGCATAGTCATCCGATGCTGTTATTGGTTGCGCTTGTTGTATTCAATCATTTGTTCCCTCTACTCACTTTCAAATCTTAAATCTTCTATATCATTTTTTGTTGAGCAATCACTCTTTCATTGAGACAACCGCTCAGGAAGTCCGCCCACCAGAAAGATGAGATATATCAGCGCATTCGATAATATATGGAAATCTAGGAAAGGCATATCTTGCTTGTAATCATCCTAACAGGTCACTCATAATATTTTCTTTTTGGAAGGTTGATGATGCAATATATCCATCGATAAATCTATCTAACAGAATTTCAATCTCTCCAAGAATTTTTTTGGACGTTTTTTTCAATGATGTGCTTATACACAAAAAAGATTTTCCAATTTCTGACATACCGTTTGATATTTCCAAAAATTTCCCATTGGGCTGTGAAATCAGGCATGAACCGTATTCACTTGAAAAATCAGAAATCAAATCTTCTATCTGCGTATCGCTCGTGTGATATTTAAAACGAAGCACATCAATAATCTTGCCTTCAAAAATATTTGCTACTGACAAGACATACCATCATTCCATAGTTCTTACCTTCATGATTTGTCAGGTAATATTCGTATCTAATACAACATGTTGTTTTTCCGTGAATAATTTGATACCATGAAACACATCTCTAAGTGTAGCAGCGTACTCAAAACGTTCTTGGTCAACTGCAATTTTTATCTCATCTAAAAGTTGATTTTCTATAGAGCTAGTTTTGCCTGAGAAAAAATCGACCAATAAACGAACCATTTTTTTGTTTTTCAAAATTGCTTCATCATACGTATATTGCGGAGCAAAAGACACGTTTTCAATTGGTAAAATTTTTGATGATTTTTTTTCTTCCAGATTTTTATACCATTTTTCATAGACGCACCATCATTCGCACATCCCAAAATGATAATCTCCACACAGTTTCCCTTTTGCGAAAATAGTAGGTGTACACGTTCTATAATGAAATACTTGTCTAAGATAATGCAAAAGCTTGGTTAGTTCACGAGTGTAACGTTTTGGACCAAGGTAGATACTTCCATCGTTTTTTCTGGTCCTGGTAACAAACAGAAGTGGAAACGGTCATTTGGTAATCTTGATATACACATAACTATTGTCTGCCTTCAACAAAGAGTTGTAAACTGGTTTATGCTTTTTTATAAGATTGTCTTCCAAGTACAATGCCTCACTTTCCGTAGTGACAAGCATAAAATCAAGCTTAATAGCTTTTTCAAGCATTTCTTGCTTCCAGACAGATCAAGGCGCAAAGTATTGTTTTACACGATTTTTCAGATTTTTTGCTTTTCCAATATACAAAATATCATCTTTTACTCAGTAGAAAAGATACACTCATGCTTTATTTGGAATTGCCGAAAAATCCGTAATTTGAAATGGCATACGAGAATATATATGATTTTTTCAAAGAAAGGAAAGAGATTATACGGTCTATTTGTATCTTAATCCACATATAGTATTATAAAAGTTTATCCAATTCCTGGAGAACCTCTAAAGCTTTTTCATGTTGTTGTAGTAAAATATATTTTCATGCAAGTGATTTATATAGATCAACAATGTCTTTATTGCTTTGCATTTCCTTTGAATGCAATGAAACATATTTTTCTATATCATTTCTAGCTTTTTCGAGATCATCTCTAGTTTTTTTTATATTATCAGTATTTAAATAAAATACCGCTCTATTAAAGTATAAGGACCTATCATCAGGACTTAATTCTATTGCAAGATCATAGTATCTACTATTTTTAGCATTAACAGCTTTATTATTATATAGTGAACACAATAATCAGATATTCGTTTCTTTTTCATATCCTGTATAATTATCATAATTTAGAGGAATTCCGAAAACGACAAATGGTATTTCTATCTCAGTGGCGTTAAAATAGATGAGACTATTTGCCTTCTTACCAATCTTTAGAATGGGTTCATTATTTGTAGTGTCTAACAAGAGAGTCTCTTCTCACAAATATACTATTAATTGAATATGCTGCTCTGTAGTAAAAACTGTATGTTTAATTCACAATCTTGATAATAATATATGTGATAAAAAACATTTCATCAAACATTGTGTATCTTTATTTTTTAGAAGATTTGTCAGATCATCAATATTTCATTCTTGTCGTGGAAATTTCTGCACTTCAATGGCTATTATATCAACTATATTTTTTTGAAGATTTCCCTCTCACAATGATTTTTGTTTTTTATACTCTTTCTCTATTTTGTTCCATAAGTTTTCTTCGATGTCATTTAAATAATTTTTCACTTCTTCATCACTATTGACTCAGTATTTCTTTTTTACATTGTCTTTTACTCAAGAGGGTAAAATATCATAATCATCTTTTGTGAATGTCATCATAAAATCACCTAATGCTTGTTTTCATTTATCAAGAAATATTGAATCTAGTCATATTCTAGCAGTATTTTTTAATGCTTCTATTTTATCTATCTTACCAGTTATGTTTTTCATCTCACGTAAAGATATCGGCGCTTTTAGAATACGCTTAACTGTCTCATCTGATATATGATATGTCGCTTGTATATGTGTAGTTTCTTCTGGAGAAATTCAATTCTTGCCAAATATATGAGCTAGTTGTGTTTTTATTCTGCTTGCAAACCAGTTATTAGTGAAATATTCTTTTGTGCCAAGTTTTTTTGTTATCAAATCAACAATATATACTATGTCTCCATAAGCAAAATCATATGGTATATATACCGTATATTCTAAAGATTTATCACCGGCACGTATATACTGCTCTAAGATATCCTCTCATTCTTGATGTTTATATTCATAAAATTCTCTTGAAATAGGTCTTATTGAGATATTTCTATCCAATGATTCTATTCGATTCAAAAAGACTTGAAACTCTTGAGGATTCTGAATCACAGGTTGTTTAACTATATCTCATAATTTAATATCCATATACATAGTATACTCAAAATTCTAGATTTTGTCAAAAAAACGCCATTTTATCTATCTTTTTTATATGATTTATCTATACTAAAACCATTGTTTACTCTATCTATTTGGCCATGACAATCCGAAACATTCTATCCGATCCTTCCCTACAACAGAAAAAAATATTAGAAAAACTCTTGTGTCATTATTGTGGCATCAGAAAAGAAGAGATATTCACATCATACGAAAAAGAGGTTTCCAAGGACCAATATGAATCAATTATTGCATGATACAACGCGTACACAAAAGATAAAAAACCATTGGAGTTTATCTTGTGATTTGTCGAATTTTTTCAAAGAAAATTCAAAGTAGATGGGCGTTGTCTCATCCCACGTCCGGAAACAGAATATATGATACAGGGAGTAAACGAGCATATCACAGCGCTCGCAACATCTACCGAGACAAAAAAAAATATTCTTATAGATGTCTGAACTGGTTGTGGCGTACTTGGTCTTTCTGTTCTTTTAGAAAATCCATGATTTTTTGCATCTGCATATCTAACAGAATACTATCCAGAGACGCTCTCGCTTGCGTGAGAAAATGCACAACAATATGCGCCGAATCTCCAACCGCAACCAGCGCTTATTCAATCGAACCTTGTTGCATTCTTGGAAGATGAAGCATACAAAAATATTTTTGCCCAGAAAAATATTATACTTGTCGCAAATTTGCCCTACATACCAGATGAAACATTTGATACACAAACCGAAGACAATGTAAGAAAGCGAGAGCCGCGCGCTGCTTTTGTGTGATGAAACGATTGACTCGATTGGTATAGAGAGATGTTTGCGCAAATCTTACACAGCAAGCTCACGATAACAATGTTTCTAGAAATGATGACACGACAAGTAGATTTCCTCCGCAAAGAATTCTGAAATCATATAGAATTCGAAGAAATAAAAACCTTTCACTTCAACATAAGGATTGTGAAAGGCGCTTTGAAATAAGCGGGGGAAACTACGCTAAATTTTTCTCGTTGCTTTGTGGTTGCGCTTGTTTAAGCACCGCGTATGTTTTTGTTTTTTGTATAGAGGCAAAAAATAAGCGAGAATTATCTACCATATACCTAATTCCCATTTCTATATTTTTGGCTGGATCTAAACGATCATTTGGCGAAAATCCGTATGATTTAGCAATTTCAGGAGATATTTGCATCAATCACACATAAGTCTTTCAACTTCATGCGGTTGGTTTAAATTCAGATTCTATTCAAATAAAAGTTCTAACCGTATCAGAATTTACTCCATATTTTTTGGATAAGGGGATAATATATTTATCATATTCCCTTCTATTGGCATATTCTTTTTGTTTGTTAATATACACCTTTTTCCAATATAATAAAAAGTTTGTGGGAGTAATTATTTTTTCTACATCAGCAACTGTTGCACATCTTGTTCCAAATTGTTTATTATATGTAGCTATATGTACATTGTTTGCCATATTATGATAGATGTTTTGGCCTGGGCGTTGTCCAGTCTCCACGAAACGAACAATCTGTTGTATTCATGAGGGACCTTGTTGATGTGATAGATAAAGCATAAGAGCATCTAAATCATTTTGTGATAACATATCTACATTGGTCTCTTTTTGTTGTGATTTTTTCACATCATTTTCAAGAACTTTCAATTCAATTCAAAATAATTTTTTGACACTTTCCAAAACTAATCTAAATTTTTCTTTCATTGATCCAAAAAAGTCACTTAATCAGTCAAGAAATCAAGGACGTTCAATATCGGTTTTAGGAAGCTGGGAAATCGGGGGTTTTGTATCTAGTGCATCAGCTACCATTTTCTATCGTGAAACAAATAAATCATACTATAAGTATAATCTTTGTGGAGTTTTTTGCGAAAAGTGAATATAATACCCATTTTTATAGGCGATTTTTTGATTGACATTACATAAAAAATAGATAAAATAGGTCATATGTAAATAAATATATTTTCAAACAAAAAAATAAATACAATGGAAACAGAACAAAAAAAAAATATTGAGATGGAAATTGAAAACAAAATTAAAAAAAATTTGGAAGAAATTCCATCAATAAAAAGTGACAGAAAAAAAACATTTGTAATTCTTATCATCAGCATTTTGCTGGCGGTGTTAATGAAGAATGTTATGAATCTAGCAGGATGGTGGTTAGTTCTCATATCTTTGCTAAATGTCATTTCAATCATTTCGGGAGTATTATTTATAATTCAGAACACAAAAATTTTCTACCTAAATGAAATGGAAGAAATAATACGTGAAAAAAATCAAAAAAAATAATCTCCCTCCCCCTCAAACTAACTGTATCTATTTGTGAGATACAGTTTTTTTTGGATTATAAAAATCAAATGTAGTAATTTTTAATGATTAATGGTTAATGGTTAATGATCCTTTTTTATTTATAATTCATAATTAATAATTAATAATCCTCTAGACTAAATATTTTCTCTTGCATACTGCTCGTTTTTCGCTACAACAAGATATAGTTGCTTTTTGAAAACATTCCTCTCGCGCGTGTGATAACCAACATCACCATTTTTTTGGTAAATAGATAGTATCCCCTTCTTGCGAAGCAAGATGCCCGCGAAGTCGTTGATTCCAACTTATACTTCAATAGGACGGGCAACCCCGACGAAGTCGGGAAGTAGATAAACTAGCCGGAAATTGATTTCAAAAAAAAATACATATTAATACCTTTAATTCTTCCATATACATAGATGCCCTACACAAAAAGGACCCCTCAAGAGCATGTAACAACATTTCAACGAGGAGAGCACACAGTTAAGTTCGCCACTGGTAAAATCGCACCTCAAGCAGATGGTGCTGTACAAGTTCGATTTGACGACAACGTATTTCTGGTAACAGCAGTTATGAGAAAAGATCCCGATATGAACAAAGATTTCCTACCCTTAACAGTGGACTTTAGAGAAAGTTACTCAGCAGCTGGGAAGATCGGCGGTTGATCATTTAAGAAAAGAGAAGGAAGACCTTCTGATCAAGCAATCCTCTACTCTAGACTTACAGATCGTGCACTGAGACCGATGTTTCCAAAAGGAATGATAAACGATACTGTCGTAACAATCACACCACTTGCTATTGATCTTGAACAAGATCTTGGAGCGATAAGTATTATTGCTTCATCGTTAGCAATTCAAAAAGCTGGTATCCCTTTTTATGGACCAGTAAGCGCGGTGAGAGTTGGATACAAAGATGGGAATTATATCATCAATCCTTCTGCAGAACAGATAGAAACTGGAGATCTTAACTTGCTTATTGCAGGAGCTGATGAAATTATCAATATGATCGAATGCGACGGAAACGAAGTAAGTGAAGAGATTATAAATGAAGCATTCCGTCTTGGAGTAGAAGAAATGAAAAAAATTCACAAGGCGCAAAGTGATTTCCTTGCGGGGACAGAGATCTCTGGCAAAGAAATATCATACAACAAACCGTCAGATGCGCTTTTGGAGTGGACAGAAAAATATATCACACCAGAGATGTTTCAAGCAATGACTGGAAACAGTAAAGTACCATTTAATGACCTATATTACACATACGAAAAGTGAGCTATGAAAGCTGTTAAAGAGCTACTCGCAAATGGAACGATACCCGAGGAACAACACGATGAGTTCTCAGATGCAAAGATAAAACTTGCTATTTTTCAAGTAATCAAACATCGTATTCGCGACCGTGTGATACACGAACAAAAACGTATTGATGATAGAACAATGATGGATATTAGACCATTGTATTGTGAAGTTGGGCTCTTACCAAGAGTTCACTGATCTGGATTGTTCCGAAGATGAGATACACAGGTGCTTTCTACAATTACCCTAGGTTCTCCTGGTGATGTGGAAAGAGTAGATACAATGGAAGAAGACGATGAAGAAAAGCGTTATCTTCACCATTACAACATGAATCCATATTCTACGAACGAACCAAATTCATCTAGAGGAACGAATCGTAGAGAGATCGGTCATGGAAGATTAGCAGAAAAAGCACTAGAACGCATGATCCCAGACAAACTAACTTTCCCATATACGATAAGAGTTGTATCAGAATGCACTTCATCTGGAGGTTCTACTTCTATGTGAGCTGTGTGCGGATCTACACTTTCTTTGATGGATGGTGGAGTTCCTTTAAAAGCTCCAGTAAGTGGTATAGCTATGGGGCTTATGAGTGAACAAGATGAAAATGGAAAAATATTGCGTTATCAGATTCTCAACGATATCATGGGAACGGAAGATTTTACTGGAGATATGGACTTCAAAGTTGCAGGTACGAAAAAATGAATCACGGCGATGCAATTAGACACAAAAATAAAATGATTGCCTCTTGATCTTGTGTATGAAACGATTTGAAGAGCAAACGGTGGTCGCAATGAAATTCTTGAGTTCATGTTGCAAACTTTAGAAGCACCGAGAGCAAATCTTTCTCAGTATGCACCGAAGATTATTTCATTCCAAGTTCCATCTGACAAAGTAAAAGTTGTTATTGGAAAATGAGGTGAAACAATCGATGAAATCATAGAAGAAACAGGCGTAAAGATCGATTTTGAAGACGATGGAACATGCTTCATCACATCAAAGGACCAAGAGATGATCGACAAAGCAAAAAGCATCATCATGATGATTGCTATCGGTCCTGAGGTTGGAGGTTTATACGATGCAAAAATAGTTCGTGTAGAAGATTATGGAATATTTGTAGCAATTAACAAGTTCAGCTCTGGACTTCTTCACGCAAAAAATCTAGGAGCTTGAATGGTAAGCGCATCACAAATTCATTCAACATACAAAGTTGGTGATACAATCAAAGTTCAACTTATGGAAAAAGACAAAGAAGGCAGATTAAACTTCAAGAAAGCAGTATAATACAGATCATATCCAATACGAAAAACAGGGCTTTACTCCCCTGTTTTTTTTATATCTTCTTGTTTTAATAGTCATTTCTGGATAAGCATAGATTCAACTTCTTCAAGACTTTTTTCTCCAAATTTATATATCCTTTTACGAAATTTATCGCGTCACACAGATGTATAGACAGTATAAATATCTCCTAAAGTTTCAAAATCAGCAGCGCGCAAAAATGTATATGCCCTTGAAGAAAGGTCTAATAGTTCTAATGGCGTTTTTAAATTTTCTTCATACAACAATACTTCCTTTAGATTCATGCTTTTGTCATTAGTGGGTTCTGAATCATCCAATATTTCTGCAATCTTTAAAAGTTTATCTACTGGAAATGAAGAAAAATCTATAGCATTGATTCTCCTTCACACATCTTTTCTAATATGTTCCTCAAGAAGCTTTATATAAAGACGGTCACCCAAAGTACCAGCAAGATCTTCTTGGGTAGATTGTGTATTTTTAGAAAGTCTTTTGTATTCTTTTGCCAAAAGAGGCAAATCAATTCCACTAGAATCGCAATTTGTAATTATGTTTTCTCTCCAAAATGGGCTTTTATCCAAATCCATAATAGGTTTTGTTAAAAAATAAGTATAATAATTATACACATTCCACACACAATGTCAACAACTAAAGACATACGTAATTATTCTAGGAAATTATTGCAATTGCAAAAGAGTTAGCTTCCCTCCATCGTTATAAACGATCCCTTCTGACACACTACAAATTGGTTCACCTCATATTTTGGCGATTTCATTACAAGTCACATAATCAGGCGTACAAGCCAGCAGTTGGTCTTCTATTTGTAAAAATTGTATATCACGAGCGATAAAAACTGCTTTAATCGGTCTAGAAAAAGTCAGGTTTTCTATAGAATATGTTCCATGTCATTGCCTTTGCACGCCTGGACAGTTCTTAATAGCTTGTTCATCATATCAAGTGGTTCCATTGCTAGAAAGCAGAACATCATAGTATACGTGCCCGTTTTGCATACAGTGTGTTTTGGTTGTGCCACGAAAAAGCACTTTATAACAACCATTTTCCACATTATACAGTTGTAATTTTCTGTTTGTGGCAGTATATACTACATCATTAAAAGATATTTTTTCATTATCTGACCAAAACTGAGCTTCATAATAACCGCTTTGTTCTGTAAATCCTACTCATTGTGTATACCTTAACCCATTTACCACAAAAAAGAAAACGAAAAAAAGAGCAAAAAGAAATGCTCCTACTTTTGCAATAACTCTTCATCGAGGATTCATGGCAGTTTCTAGTTTATTTTACATCTAAAATTTTGACTTCTTGCTTCCCACTATCAGCTTTTACTCTAACAATATCGCCCTTCTTCTTGCCTTTGATCGCCGCACCAAGTGGTGATTCAAAAGAGATAGTATCATTGAGAATATCAACTTCTCCCGACCCAACGATTGTGAACACATTTTTTTGTCATTCTCTTTCGATGGTAACTTTTGACCCATAACGTATCTCGTTTCCTCACTTTTTTTCTTCGATAATCTCTACGTTCCCAAGGATATCTTCTATCTCTCTAATACGGCTTTCCATCATCTCTTTCTCAGATATTGCAATATCATACTCCGAATTTTCTGAGATATCTCATTGTCAAATTGCATCTTTTAATCTTTGCAAAGCTGCTGGAAATTCATTATTCTTGAGGTTGTGAAGTTCCTCAACCATTGCGTCATACCCTTCTTTCGTAAGATAATTTATTTGATCTGCCATACGGATAATTTATTTATAATCTAAAATATTTTTTGTTATTTTTTGAATCGGTTTTTCAATCACGAGAAAAATCATTTTGATCCTACCAGTTCACGCTTAAAGTGCGCAAATGCGTGGTTTACTAGATCTACAGGGCTTCTAAAACTTTCACCATCAACTCTTTCATACCTCACTTGCTTTCCATCAACTGTGAAAGAAAAGATTCAATCAAACTTATCAAATTTATTTTTGCCTACTTGCACGCCAACATCAAGCCTAGCGTCTGGTTTGTTGGTAAATATTTTTTTGTAATACGGTTTTAATAATAATTCTTCCGCCTCTGGATTTACATATAAATTCAGGAGGACATACTTTTTAATGCTTTCTTCCAATGGTTCGTTGAGTCCGTTAAACTGATACGTCACATGAACTTGTTGCATTAGATACATGTTAGAAAAATAAATCTCTTTCATTGTATAAAAACATATAGAAATTGCAATTCCAAAAGATTTTGTTATAAAGCATGTATGAAACTTCTCAAAAACCTCAATAAACTCGGTGGTTGGCTTTTAAACATCGGAATTAGCATCTATCAATACACAATATCACCGGATAAGGGAATTTTTTCGTATTTTCTCAAAGGTCGCGTCTGCACCCACGAACCACACTGTTCGGCGTATGGTAAGCAATGCCTCAAACGCTATGGTCTTTTCCCTTGAATTGCATATACTACAGAAAGAGTTTTAGCTTGCAAACCAGCGATGGAAAAAACATATGACCCAAGCCATTATCGTGTAGTCTTTTTCTCAGGTTCACCAATTGGCGCACCCTTCCTTGAATATCTCACCACCGATCCAAGATATGAAATTGTAGGAGTTGTAACAATGCCTGACAAGCCACTTGGCCGTGGACAACAAATACAAGAAAATATTATAAAGAAAACCGCCAAAAAACTTGGTATTCAAGAGATACTTACTCCCTCTACTCTCAAGAAAACCGATGAATCTATCGCCTCCGGCGATATTGCAGCGAAGCTGCAAACATTACAGGCTGACTGGTTTTTCGTGATTGCCTATGGAAAAATCATCCCGACACATATACTCGAATTGCCCATTTTTTGAAATATAAATGTTCACTGATCGTTGTTGCCAGCATTGCGTGGGGCATCGCCATTGCAATCAATATTTCTGTGATCAAAACAACCGACTATACATACTTGATTTGCTGTCATGGAAATAAACGAAAAGATGGACGAATGAGATATCCTGTGAACATACGCTTTTGATGTGCCATTTCATCGAACAGCAAAAAATCTGTTTGCAAAAGTAGAAGAGAAATGACCCAAATTTCTCGCCGATACAATACGAGATTACAGCAAATGACACATTCAGCCAATTCCTCAAGACCACCAGAAAGCAACGTATTGCAAAAAAATCACAAAAGAAGATGGCGAAATAGATCTTTTCACAACGCCACTTTCAGAGCTCTATGCAAAATTCAGAGCGTATGCTATCCGGCCATGAGTTCGAACAACCTGGAATGAAAAATTGTTGTTGATAGAAAACATAGTGTGCGATGAAATGCTCTTCTGAGAGTTTCAGGACAAACCACTTATACTTAGAGCAGATCTACACAAAGAATCAAAAAACGATCAAAAGATAGATAGAAAAACACTTTCTCTCAATTCTGCAATCCAAGAAATCCTCCTAAAACCCGAAGGGAAAAAATCCATGAACCGAAAAGATTTCTTGAATGGGTACGTGAAATAAATCTACATGATACTCTTTTCCTATAATCTAAAAAAACAGCCCGTTCGTGAGCTGCTTTTTTGTATGGTTGTTTTTCTATTGTAATTTATAGAGCATGAGCATCACTCGTCATCTTTTTTACAAAAAAATCCCAACAGCGAATGTTGAGATTTTCGTGGTTTTCTACTAGTCGCAGAAAACAAATTATTTTTTACATATTTCCGCCTAATTAAGGTAAATTTATTTAGTCGCAAGCAAACTCCAAAAGAGTCTTTATGTAGTTTTTTCTTCTCCTGCTTTCAATGCAGGCAAGTGTTTCTGCACAAGCATAGATATTGTATCAGCTGATTGCACACCAACGAAATCCTCTACTAGATTACCTCCGATAAAAAAGATCACTCTTGGGATATTTGAGATGCGATATTGCATAGCAAGTGGGCTATTTGCTGGATCATCTACATTTACTTTTACTATTTGGATTTTCTCAGGAAATTTTTCAGCAACCTGCTCCAAAATAGGACCTAACATACGACATGGACCACACCATTCAGCCCAAAAATCTACAATTGAAATAATTCCAGGATTTGCAATTGCTTGCTGGAGTGCTGGAACACCAACAATATCGATGTGTGACATTATTTAGCTAATTTAACAAGAGTAAAAACAGATAATAGATACAAAAAGGCAACAAACATTTTTTTAGATAATAGATAATAAAAGATTTTTGGCAGATGCTATCCTAGCACCCATAACATATATTTTTCATAATTCTTTTGACTGTATGCACAAGCGATACATTGTAGTCCAAATATCCTCTCATCGCCTGTAATTCAAACTCTTCTAGTTCATTCCATCATGGTTTGATATGCACAAGGAATTTGTGTGAACTAACAGACAAAACAACTTGATACGCTCAATCCTCTTTATCATAGAACACCGCTTTTATATTATTTCCCAATACGGTATGTTGATCGCAAGTTGATTGGCTGAACAATAATGGCTGTTGCATACAAAAGCACACTAACGAGATAAAGTAGCCTATGTATAAATTTTTCCTCTTGCATTCCAATAGGTATTTCATTATTCTTTTTGTAGAAATATTGTTATGAATTTTTCAGAACAATCATTATAAATATTATACTGTTTTTACAAGTTAAAGAGCCAATTATGAAAAAATGATATTTCAACATATTTGTCGAAAAGATATTGAAAAGAAAGTGAAAACTTCTCTCAGACGAGCAAATACAGAAGCTAGTCAGTGAGAGCATGGGAGAAAACTATACCCGCGCCAAAGGATATAAGCTTGTCCACCTAGCAAAAAACAAAGGACATCTCGTTTCTCTCAGAAAAGATCTCTATTTTATTCCACTTTCTGAGAGTGAAATCGGAGAGATAACAATTTCTGAAGAAGAACAAGAAAACAACATCATAGAAAAATGGTATCGAACAATCCTTCAGGATCACATAAAAAGATATTGTGATAATAAGTGTCTCATCACGTGAACGACTGCTCTGCATATCTTGCTTCAAAACTATGAAATCCCAGATACAATAAATCTCATCAGCCAAAACAAACAAGCAGTAGAAACAATCGTGCGTAACAAAAAAGTTGCCATCAAAAAAATGAACGCAGGCAAAACATCACTCTACCTTCAGCTAAAAAAACATGCGAAAAAAGTAGACATTCGTGGAAAGAGTTTTTATATGACATCGTTGAGTATATCGCTTTTAGAAGCATTGTATGCAAACAAAGAAAATGAGCTTCTCACGATCGAACTTTCCAAAAAAATAATCAGAAAATACCGGAAACAACTAGACCGGAACGAAATAGTATCACTGCTAAGAAAAGGGAAATATCACAGTAGTATGAACAAGCTCTACAAAATCGCTCGTAGCATCGATGAAAAATATGCACAATTTATCATGGACCTGATCAAAAAGCATAGTTATAGAATTAGTCTATAAGAGCATAGGAAAACGGTTGCCCGAAGGGCAACTTCCGAGAGGTCGTTGGTAGCTAAGTGTGCGTCAATAGGACGGAAGACCTCAGCACGTTACTAGATTGCGTGAAAAATACCTATTCTTTTTAAAACAACTCCCCTACCAAAACCAATCATTAATCATTAATCATCAATAATTAATAATTGCACATTATCGTCTTTCAAATGCCCAGCAAAACACTATAAAACAACTATTTATCATTTCTCTTTCAGATGAAAGATACCCTCGCGCTGTTACAAGGATATTATTCGTATTTTCTCCTCAGCTTATATACCGACATTCTCTTGAAAGAAGGGAAAATTCAAATTGCTGGGAAGTGACCAAAGGGAGAAAGCCAGGAAATTGTACTTTCACTAGGATCAGGATCAGCGATAAGATTAAATACGAAACGCATCAATACTCTTTTGGCACAGATAAAAAACAACCCCACGAGCAAAAACGTCTATGGATTTCTCTCGTTCATAAGTAGCTTGAAGTGAGTATTCGGCGTATTTTTGGATATGGAAACAAGGTACCTCCCTTGGAGACGCTTTTTACAAAAAACACTTGGGAAGGAGTACGATGGATATATGCAAACAGTCCGTTTTTGCAGAAATCTACTGACACATCAACACTCTACGAAACTCCAAATGTCTGCAAGAGACAAAGAATCTGCGCTTTTTAGATTTGCTGAAACAGGGAAACGTATCATTTCACTCTCGTTTTCATACAAAGAACTTTTTGGATCGCACTGGAAAGGAAGTGCATCATACGGTTTTCACACGAGCATCAATACAGAAACACTGAAAACGAAAAAAACATTGTTTTCCATCATTGACGAGCATACTCTTTTCATGCTTGCAGAAAGTGTTTTTAATATAACCGAATATTATCTGGCAACGACCGGGAAAAGCGACTCTAAAAAAACAAAGAAAAATATTGTTTAAAAATTTATATAGTTTAAAAAAGTCATGAAAACACAATTATTAGAAATCTCGAACAGTGAAAATCAGAAGCTTAGAGGTATTCTTTCAACACTAGACAATAAAACTAAAAAAGGAGCAATTTGCCTCCATGGGTTTGAAAGATGTTCGTCTACTGAAAAGAAATTTAAATTACTTTCAGATAGCCTTGTGGAAAAAATGGTTACAGTTTTGAGGATAGATTTTACTGGTTGTGGACTTTCTGATGGAGATTTTAAGTATACAACAATAGAAAACCAAGCTAAAGATTTTATTTTGGCATTTAAAAAACTTCAAGAAGAATTATGAGGAGGAAAAGTAAGTGTGATCGCTCATAGTCTCGGAGCCTGCGTGTTGGCAACAAAAATTGAAGAGATTAAAGATAGTATAGAAAAAATAATTTTAATCGCTCCTGCTTTAAATCAAAAAGATCTTATGAAATATTGGTTTGTCAGCTCACAAATGAAAAAAACTAACCCCGAAATTGAAATAACATGGGAGAATTACCAGCAATATCTGGATGAGAGTGCTTTTAAGAAAGATTGCGAAAGAACAGACAAAATAACAAAAACAAGTTTTGTTGATGCAAAATATTTCTTAGAGAGCAAAAACTATGATTTTTCATCATCATTTGATTTTTTAAAAAACAAGGTATTACACATCCATGGTTCAAAAGACACGTCCGTTCCAATTAAAAGCTTAGATACGACGTTTGATAACACTATAATTATTGAAAATGGAGACCATGATGTAGAGAAACCAAATTTCTTGGAACAATGGAAAAATAAAGTTGTAGATTTCATAATTAATTAAATATTACCCCTGAAAAAAAAGAAAATTTAGGATCCCGCAAACCGTACTATGCAAAAAAACGCACATAAATACTACGAAACTCCTGTGATAATAGATACACCGATTGGTAACAATGCTTTTTCTTTTGTTGCAAGAAAACAACTAGGATCAGCGTGTCAGCTTAGGATTCCGACTATCAAAATAGTACAATACGAGACTGTCTCTGGGAGCTTCAATGGTATAAAACTATGACGCGAAGTAGTTTTTGAAGAAGTAGATGAAAAAGGCAAACTGCACTCGTGCAGTGGATTGGATGCTATCTATGAGATACAAAAAATTAACAAAGCACCGATTTTCCTGATGGACAACCATAATCATGCGTTATACCTATGGGCTCTTGCTTTCAAGAAGTTGCGCCAAGGCGCATGAGCTTCGCTCATTCACATAGACCAACACGCAGATATGGGAAACCCATGAACACCAATTGATAAGTCAATATGTGACATATCTTCCAAAATTTTTGATACAGAGCAACTAGATTATATTGCTCGATACACGAATGAAGTGTGCAATGTGGGCAATTTTATACAACCAGCGCTCGATTGTTGATTGGTGCAAAAGGTTACGCAAGTGAGAAGTGTCGCGAAGTTGATCGAGACCGGTCTCAGAGCTAAGGAAAGCGACAAAATGTCAACCCCTCTGAAAGCAAGTGAAACTGGAAAAGCAATGGTTGCGAAAAACACCAACTGGATTTTGGACATCGATATTGATTTTTGGGTCGATCACGAGCCATCAGATCAGGAACTGCATGCACTGAAAATCCTCTATCAGAACTGCAAAGTGTGCACGATTGCGCTTTCGCCATACTTTATAAATATCAAAAAGTCCTCACAAATAGCAAAACGCATCATCAATTTTTGTCTGTGAGATTAAAAAATGCCTCTGAACGAGGTTCAATTCTTTGCTTGCAGAAAGAAAAGAGACAAGCTGTGGTTGTTAATTATGAATTATTAATAAAATAGAATCATTAAACATTGTTTTGATTTTCCTATAATCTAAAACCACCGCAATCGCTAAAAGATACCAATCCAAACAATTGTCAACGCGACTTTTTTTACAAAAAAATATTTTTTAGTATACTTACTTGATAGTATATTTATTTATCAAATTGAATGCCGAATGGACTTGTCTTCTATCCAAAAAGAACTAGAACAAAAAACCACAGAAACAACGAAAACGATTAAAGACAAAGCAAAAATTGGTGCTAGTCGTTTTTTGGAAACGCCAATTGGTCAATGAGGGAAAAAAGTGCGAGATCGGTGAAACAGAATAATCAGTGGTATCTGGGGGAAAGCACCCAAACCAGTCAAAGAGACAACAGAAAAGGTTTTTTCGGAAGACAACAAAGAACAACTTGTGAATACATTTGATGGTGTCAAAAAACAATTTAGCAAAATTTTTTCATCGCTGAAAGAAGAACATGATATCAATCTTCCCCAAGAGGATATTCCTTGTGCGGTGATTTCAAATATCGTTTATGACGACCCGTTTTCTCGCCCAAGAAAAATATATAACTACTCACTGATTGAAGAGCACAACAGTATAGAATATTGTGTGTATAGAGATGCATTACAGCAAAAAATTATCATCTGATTTAGATGAACTGAACCAACAGAAGCTAGAGATTTGATTACGGACATCAACATACTCCTTGGAACCGAAAAATTTAGTGAAAGATTTTTGGAATCCGAAAAACAATTTGATGAACTCGCAAAAGAGTTTCCAGATGACATAAAAGTACTAACAGGACACTCGCTATGAGGTAGTATTTGTTTGATGATTGCACAACAAAGAAACCCTGATCGCACGGTTGTTTTCAACCCTTGAACATCTGCAAATACAACGTTTATCAAGATGATAAAAGACACAGAACAAAAAGTTGATCGAACAAGACGCGTGTTTAGTTACAAGATTTTGGGAGATATCGTTTCAACGCTCAGCGTAGTAGGCTATACAAGAGTATTCCGCAAAGCAAGTATTCACCCATGAGAACTCCACGCCATCAAAAATTTTATGCCAGAGGGTTGGGAAGAAGAAACGAAAAAACTCACAACATCTGCGAATGTAAAATCAACTGAGAAACCAGTAGAAAAGGAGCAAAACTCGATTGCGGAAATTCCAAAATCTGCTACTAAACCGACAGAAGACACTACGAAAAAAAGCACAAAATCAACTGAGAAACCAGTAGAAAAGGATCAGAACCCGATCGCAAAACTTCCAAAATCTGCTACTAAACCGACAGAAGACACTACGAAAAAGACAAAAAAAATATACAAAAAATCCACATCCAAAACATTAAAACACACCAAACCCGCGAAATCTAGCAAAAAAAATACATAGACCAATTGCAACGGAGGGCAGAATCCCTATACTCTGCCCTATGCAAAAAATTTTGTGACTAGCGCCGATGGACGGAATCACAAACTGTTCATATCGCACTATTACCCAGGAACTCTTTGAAAAAAACAACTCTGCACCCGACAGAGTACTTTGGCTATGGACTGAATTTATGAATGTAGAAGGGTTCGCTCGTGAACCTGGGAAGCTCATTCATCATATCATGAAAACCGATTTTGAAAAAAATACAATCGCACAAATATACGGTTCTGATGAAAATGATTTATTGGGAGCTGCGAAGTTTATCGATCAAGGGATGCTAGATATAGCTGGGAATAGGCAATTCTTCGCTGGTATTGAGCTAAATATCGGATGCCCTTCTCCTAAAGTTATGAGTTGTGGTGGCGGTGCTGGTATGATGAGAGATAGAGACCGCACATTACAGATCATCAAAAATATTTCTTCAAATATTCACCTCCCCTTCAGTATCAAGACGAGAACTGGGCTAAATGAGCATGATAGACATCTGCAAAAAGAGTTTATCCTTGCAGCAGCGCCATACTGTAAACGCATCGTTATCCATGGAAGAACCTACAAACAATCACATACTGGAAATGTTGATTGGGATTTTATTCATGAGATCAAAAAAGAACTCGGTGAAACATGTGTTGTTATCGGAAATGGCTGAATTCGCACCTACGAACAAGCGATTGAAATATTAGGAAACGAAACCTCTGGTGGTCTTGATGGTGTGATGCTATGACAAGCGGCACTGTGACGACCGTGGATTTTCACAGGGAACGAGCCAACACTAGAAGAACGCTATACAACTATCGTGCGTCATGCACAGATGATGATCATCTTATATGATTATTACTTCGCTCGCGTAGATCAATGACGCTCATTTATCCTTCCCACATACGACTGGCTCACCAACGAAATTCGCATCTTCGATGCGTCAAAATACGACCACGAAAAAACACTTATTGAATACAGAAAATATATTTTCAACTACATCTCTGCCCTCCCATGAAATAGAGACCTCAAAGTCCAACTCGCTCATACGAAAAAATACGATGAGATGATCACTTTTGTGGATGCATTTTTTGAGAAGGTAGGAAAAGAGGGAGAAATGATACAACAACAGTAAGATAGACTATTTTCAAGGAGAAAAAGAATGCTTTACAAAAAAATCTATGTTATTGTTTTTCAGTTGTGATAGGCGCAAAACGTAGGTTAATAGGATCAACTTCTAGCCATCAGTATGTGCCGTTTATATCTGTTTTATAAATACCATTTTTATCTTGGAGGGTGACATTTGAACGATCTTGATACCACTGCAAAGTAGCCACATCAAATCCTGATCAAGCTTGTTGAGGATACCAAAATGTATAAACATTATTCTTATCTTTTACAAACATAGATCCAGAATCCAACACTTGTAAATCATTTTTTTTAATATTCTGAGCAACAAGATGGTAATATGGGAATATGTTATCTACCGTATATAATGAGCTTCACAAAACCGAATAAACAGGAGAAATAAAAGTTTTTGAAAACGCTCGTCCTGCTAGTATCAAAATTATAAGAATACAAATGGCTAGAGTAGTTGATTTTTTCATAATAATATAGGTAGTAAATAAATTTTAATAGTAATGGAAGAATAATTATCCTTCCCTAAAAAAAATTTGTCAATTATAAACATTGTCCAGCCGATATAGTAAATGGTGTTAACGACCAACTACTACCCTTAACTACTACATCAAGAGAGGAGGAAGAAGGATTTACATAAATCGTTTCCATGCCATTTGCCACAACATTTTGGCTCTCTGTCCAGCAGAAACATTAATGATGCCAGGACCGCCATTTACGATCAAAAATTGAACAGTCACGCCTGGGGTAACATAAAAAGTATGATAAACATATCCTGTCCGAACGGTTGCATTCCAATCTTGATAATAATAAGCACAACTGATGCTCGCATTAGAAGGAGCATTTTTTTCATTTTTATTAACAATAGTGTTAGTGTTTCCTACAACTTTAATAAGTGATAGCATAATTAACACGTTAATAAAAATGATTGATGTAATTCTTATAAATCTTTTCATGATTTTTTTTGTTTTTTTGTTTTAATTTAGACTTTTTCAGATAAAGCTCTCAAAAGGTATTTCCTTTTTCCACTTTAATCAGGATCGATACTTTTCTTCACGAATGATAATTAGTTGTAATCTTCTCCACATTAAAAACAACTTATTTGCACCACTTCACTTGCCATTTTCATATAATTATGTCTAAAAAGCATAATTATACCATTTTTTTTGACATTTTCCCCTAGGCGTATAAACTAGGTATAAAGCCATTTATCCTTATAGAAAATACAAATGTCAGAACCACAAACAAATGTGATTGATGTCAGAGACTTTATCTATGAAAATATCACGCCATACACAGGAGATGCCGCATTTCTCCAATGACCTACCGAAAAAACAAAAAAAGTCTGGGAGATTTGTAAACAAGCGATGCTCGAAGAGAGAGAACGCAACGGCGCAAGATCAATCGACCCAGAGACAATTTCCACCATCACAAGCCACAAACCTGGCTACATAAGCCAAGAAGACGAAGTGGTCGTAGGATTGCAGACTGATGAACTTCTCAAAAGAGCTATCAAACCATTTGGATGAATTAGGGTCGTTGAAAAAGCACTTAATGAACACAACCTGTCGCTTTCCGAAAGAGTAAGAGAGATTTTCACATATACCAAAAATCATAACGATGCTGTTTTCTCTGCATACGATGATGAAATTTTGAAGTATAGAAGCAAACACATCCTGACTGGTCTGCCTGATAACTACGCAAGAGGAAGAATTATCGGTGATTATAGAAGATTGGCTCTGTATGGTGCAGATCAACTTATCGCTGCAAAAAAAGCCGATAAAGCTGCTATTTCTGGTGATATGAGTGATGAAAAAGTCAGACTCAGAGAAGAGGTTTCTATGCAAATACAAGCGCTAGAAGATATCAAAAAAATGGCTAACTCATACTGATTTGATGTTTCTAAACCTGCTACAAATGCAAGAGAAGCAGTACAACGAGTCTATTTTGCATATCTCGCGAGCGTCAAAGAACAAGATGGTGCTGCTATGTCGTTGGGAAATGTTTCTAGTTTCCTAGATATTTATATCCAAAAAGATATGGAAGCAGGAGTTCTCACAGAGGCAGAAGCACAAGAACTTATAGACCAATTTGTAATCAAACTCAGGCTTGTAAGGCACCTTAGGCCAGCATCGTACGATGAAGTTTTCGGTGGTGATCCAACATGGGTGACTGAAAGTATCGGTGGAGAGTTAAATGATGGAAGAACAAAAGTAACCAAAACATCATTTAGATTTCTGCAAACGCTCTACAATCTGGGCGCTTCGCCAGAACCGAATCTAACAGTATTGCGATCGCAAACATTACCCGAACATTTTAGGAAATTTTGTGCACAGGTTTCTATTGATACCTCCTCTATCCAATATGAAAATGATGATTTAATGAGATGATCTCGTCTTTCGGATGATTATGGAATCGCATGTTGTGTGTCACATCAAAAGATTGGAAAAAGCATTCAACACTTCGGCGCAAGATGCAACCTTCCGAAAGCATTGTTACTGGCAATAAATGCTGGTCGTGATGAAATGAGTGGTGAGAAAATATTGGAAATACCTCCTCTTTCAGATGGACCATTACAATATGAAGAAGTACTTAAAAACTTTCACCTTGCGCTGGATGAAGTCGCAAGAGTCTACGCAAAGGCAATGTACATCATCCACTTTATGCACGATAAATACTACTACGAAAAAGCTCAGATGGCGCTGATAGATACAAATAATCAAATTGATATTGCCTATGGTATCGCAGGATTGTCTATCATCGCAGATTCGCTCTCAGCGATCAAGCATGCAAAAGTTACGCCAATCAAAAACGCAGAATGAATCGCGATTGATTTCAAGATTGAGGGTACCTATCCTATGTTTGGAAATGATGATGACCGCGTAGATGAACTCGCTCAAGAGACAAGTAAATATATTTTTGACCAGTTGAAAACGCACACCTGATATAAAAACGCAAACCCAACAATGTCTATCCTTACTATTACATCAAATGTTATGTATGGAAAAAACACCGGCGCAACGCCAGATGGAAGAAAATCAGGTGAAGCATTCGCACCTGGAGCAAATCCAATGCACGGTCGTGACCACTCTGGCGCTATTGCATCGTTGAACTCTGTTGCAAAGTTAAGCTACAAAAACGCACAAGATGGTATCTCAAATACATTTAATATTGTTCCCAAAACACTTGGAGCGACAAGAGAAGAACAAATCAACAATCTCACGAATTTGATCAATGGGTATTTTGCAAAACAAGCCCAGCATATCAATGTAAATGTATTGAACAGAGAAACACTTTTGGATGCAATTGAAAACCCTGAAAAATACCCACAACTCACCATCAGAGTATCTGGCTATGCTGTAAACTTTACAAGACTTTCCAGAGCTCACCAACTAGAAGTGATTGCAAGAACATTCCACGAAGGAATGTAGATAATTATAATCTCGGTGGGAAATT
>CAZXON010000002.1:34084-162007 GCA_964642385.1 uncultured Candidatus Peribacteria bacterium | reverse complement strand
ATTGCAAGAACATTCCACGAAGGAATGTAGATAATTATAATCTCGGTGGGAAATTCGCCCCGCTCAAATACTTATATCATCACGTACTCGTTAGCGAACTTGCGGTCAACGCATAATCGCTTGCTGGTGTATTCGGATCCGCCGGAGCTCTTCGGTCTTTATATGCGCTAGTACTTTATGTTCATCTGCCCGTAAGAAACGGCTCTCCTCATATCACCAGCTTCGCTTATAAAAATTAGAATACCAGAATATCACATTGCATTAGAAAAATATTTATCTTATAGTAGACAGTATGCTTAGAGTTCACTCAATAGAAACATTTGGAACACACGAATGACCAGGAATTAGGTTTGTGCTGTTTTTGCAATGATGTTTATTTAGATGTATGTACTGTGAAAATCCAGATACGATTGCACAAACCGGAGGCACGATGATGAGCGCCGATGAGATAGTTGCAAAGGTATTGCGCGAAAAGGAATATTTTGGCAAAACGCCGAGGTCCCAATCAGAATCGGTGAAAGGACATCATATTGGTTGATTTACAGTATCAGGTGGAGAGCCACTTTTGCAAGCTGAGTGACTTATCGAATTGTTCAGAAAACTTCGTGCAGAAAACATCCATATTTCCGTAGATACAAATGGATTCCCACGAAACGAGCATGTAAAACAGCTCATCGACGAAGATCTTGCGGATCTCTATCTCGTCGACATCAAGCAAATCAACGATGCAAAACACAGAAAATTAACAACCCAATCAAATATTCCTGTGCTCCAACTTATAGACTATCTAGAAGAGCATGGCAAACAAATGTGGATTAGATATGTTTTGGTGCCTGGGTATTCTGATGATCCAGCTGATCTGGAAGCAGTTGGCAAAAGAGTTGGCCATTACAAACATATTGAAAGAATAGAAATTTTACCGTATCACCGCTTGGGTGTGAACAAACGAAAAGAATTATGATGGAAATATGAACTTGATGGTGTTGAACCACCACACGATGAGATCATCAAGAAAGCCGTTACAATATATAAAAAATATTTCAAAAAAGTTTTAGTAAGATAATTCTTCTCTCATGCACGATTACAAAACACTAGAAACTACTTCCACGACAGATTGAAACGCAAGAGTGCCTGTTGGTATCTCAAATAGACACATTCATCTTTCGCAAACAGATGCTGAGAAACTTTTTGGAGCGTCATATCAATTTACGATCAAGAAAGAACTCACACAACCATGACAGTATGCGTACAACGAAACAGTTACAATCGTTGGTCCCAAAGGATCAATCGAAAAAGTAAGAATACTGGGGCCATGGAGAAATCAAACGCAAATAGAAGTTTTATTGGGTGATACATTTGCGCTTGGTATAGACGTTCCTATTAGACTATCTGGCGATTTAGAAGGAACACCTTGAATCCATATTATCTGACCAGCAGGAGAAATCGATATTCCAAACTGAGTAATCATCGCAAAGAGACATTTGCATATCACACCAGAAAAAGCAATTGAACTCGGGGTACAAAACAATCAGGAAATCAAAATCCATATTGATAATCCAGACAGATGAATACTATTTGAGCATGTTGTAGTAAGAGTGAGTGAAAATGCCACACTGGATTGTCATATTGATATTGAAGAAGGAAATGCTACTGGATTAAAAGCGTGTAGTTATGGGTTTATTGAAAGAGGGTAATAGTGACTAATGGATCGATTCACAAACAATCAAAAAAATAAATAGCTTAAATACATGAAGCTGGTGATATGAAGAGAGCCGATTCTTAGATTATAAATATAATCTAGCCATACTCTTCGCTTCGGCTCTTTAACTTGTTTAAAGAACGAAAAGAACCTTGCTCAGAGGTATGTCTTACGGGCAAATGAACACAAAGTAGTAGCACATATAAAGACCGAATCCCGATAAGTCGGGACGAATACACCAGCGAATGTATAGTTGACAATACTCAATACAAAACACTATTTACCTCTCTACCAAACACATGAAAATTCTTGTTCTTAACACATGAAGCTCAACACTTAAATACAGACTATTCTCTGCTGAAAATGGTAACACAGAAGTCCTTGTAAAATGATTTTTGGACGCTGTAACAGATTTTCACGTCGCTGTAGAAACAATGCTCGCTACGTTGAAAACTCAATGAGCTAAGGATAATAGTTTTTCACTAGAAGATATTGATGCAATAGGACATAGAATTGTCCACGGTTGAGAGTATTTCAAAGAAGCAACACGTATCGATGTGAGCGTAAAAGAAAAAATTCGTGAGTTGATACAGTTAGCACCGCTACACAACACAAGCGCACTGTTAGGAATTGAGGCAATGGAGCATGCACTTCCTTGACTACCAAACTTCGCAGTGTTTGACACTGCATTTCATCAAACGATGGAACCAGAAAAATACCTGTATGCGCTCCCCTATTCGTATTATGAAAAATATAAAATAAGAAAATACGGCGCGCATGGGATTTCACATAAGTATGTTGCACATAGAGCAGGAGAAATGCTTTGAAAAGATATCAACGAACTTAAGCTCATCACCTGCCATGTGGGAAATGGAGCAAGTATCGCAGCGATAGCTTGATGAAAAGTTATCGATACATCAATGGGTTTCACACCTCTTGCATGATTGATTATGGGGACAAGATCAGGAGATATCGATCCATCTATTCTCCCTTTTTTGATGAAACACGAATGATTAACAACAGAACAAATAGATGAGATGCTCAACAAAAAAAGTGGCTTACTGGGGATATCTGAGTCCTCATGAGATATGAGACAGATCATCAAATTGCACGAAGCTGGAAATGCTAGAGCGACACTTGCGATCAGGATGTATGTAGATCGTATCGTACATTATATTGGTGCATATTTTGCTGAAATGAATGGCTGTGACGCACTTATTTTCACAGCAGGGACTTTGGAAAACTCGCCATTTATCAGGAAACTTGTTGTTGAAAAACTTGCTCGATTGTGAATATTTTTGGATGAAAAGAATAATAATTTTGAAGCTGAAGAAAGGATTATTTCAACAATTGATTCATCAAGAGCACTGCTCGTGATCCCAACCAATGAGGAATTGATGATTGCTAAAGAAATAGTTGCACAAATGAGATAAATTTTGCAAAAAAATGAAAATAGAGTATAATCAGAATATATTTATTTCTTTATTCTACCATAGATGAGTGAAAACAAAAAAGAGACGAAAAACTCTGCAGAAACAATCAAGTATGCTTCTACTAATGTCGCAGGTGTGTTTAGAAAATTATGATTGGAAAAATCTATCGCTGATGAGATCATAAAAAGTTTTGAAGAAGAAAAAGACTTTGCTGAGAAAGGCGATTTTGACTATGGTGATGTGTATCGTATTTTGAAATCAAAGTGATATTTTGAAGCAGCAAAAAGACAAATCTTTATGTTTGCAAATCACGAAATGAGTGGAAGAGAGGTAGAAGTACTAGATCAGATAATCCGCACATACGCAGAAAAAAAGAAATCAACGAACGAGTAGAAATCACAAATTTAAAAAAATAAAACCGCCTTTTATCTTGGCGGTTTTTCTTTTTGCCCGAAGGGCAACTTCCGAGAGGTCCTGATAAGCTAACTGTACAAAGATAGAACGGAAGAGATCTATGGAAGCTGCATGTTCTCCTATATATGTGTATCAAGAACGATCTGGGATACAAAAAAACCTGCAGAGATAGTTATCATCCACAGGTTTCTGGCATTTTTTATCAATATGGTTTATATCATACTAGCTATAATCAATGCAACGATACATGTAAGTTTAATCAATATATTCAAACTTGGACCTGACGTATCTTTGAGTGGATCACCAACAGTATCTCACACAACTGCATTTTTGTGAACCTCAGAACCTTTTTTATAGACTTTTCCATTGATAGTTACACCACCTTCGAAACTCTTTTTCGCGTTGTCCCACGCTCATCCTGCATTTGATTGGAAGATAGCCATCAAGACACCAGCAACTGTAACACCAACAAGATAGCCACCTAACACTTGCGCACCACCGATAAATCCAACTGCGATTGGCGTTGCGATAGTTAGCAATCCTGGAAGGATCATCTCTCTGACTGCTGCGTTTGTCGAAATTGTTACACATTTTTCATAGTCCGCCTCAGCTCACTCTTTTCCCTCAAGCAGTCCAGGTATAGTTCTAAACTGTCTTCTAACCTCCTCTACCATATCCATAGCAGCTTTTCCAACTGATTTAATCACCAATGCTGAGAAAAGAAATGGAATCATTCAACCGATGAAAAGACCAGCAAGGATTTTCGCATCAGATATATCAATCACTGTTAAACCTACTAACTCTTTATATGCTGAGAACAATGCGAGCGATGTAAGTGCAGCAGATGCGATAGCAAACCCTTTACCAATTGCTGCTGTCGTATTTCCAACTGAATCAAGCACATCTGTTTTTTCTCTCACTGAATCAGGCAACCCAGCCATCTCTGCAATACCACCTGCATTATCTGCGATAGGACCAAAAGCATCAATAGCTAGTTGGATACCTGTTGTTGCCATCATTCCAGTTGCAGCAATTGCTACACCATAGACACCACCAAAGTAAAATGCCACGACAATACCAAGCGCCAATACAATTATAGGCAACGCCGTAGACATCATACCAACACTAAGCCCCGCGATCACATTTGTACCAGCACCAGTCGCTGATTGTTGTACAATTGAGTTCACTGGCCCCTTTCCTCTCGCTGTAAAATACTCTGTAATCAAACTCATCAACGTTCCAACTATAAGTCCTGTTACAATAGTCCAAAATATATTTATTGATGGATATACTGTTTCTCCTATTGAAAACGACACTGGAAACAATCGACGAATGAGAAAAAATGATGCTATTGCTGTAAGCAAAATTGCACCGAAGTTCCCAATATTCAATGCTACCTGTGGGTTACTTGTCTCTTTCTTGATCTTCACGAAATTCATCGCAACGATAGAAAAAATAATCCCAACACCACAAATCATCAAAGGCAATAATACACCAGACATACCAGCAAATTTATCGCCGTCTGTTGCAATAACTGTTACTCCAAGGATCATTGTTGCAAGGATTGTACTCACGTATGAACCGAAAAGATCAGCTCCCATACCTGCAACATCACCTACATTGTCACCAACATTGTCAGCGATAACTGCCGGATTACGAGGATCATCCTCAGGGATACCAGCTTCAATTTTCCCTACTAAGTCAGCACCAACATCAGCTGCTTTTGTAAAGATTCCACCTCACACTCTTGCAAACAACGCAATACTTTCTGCACCAAGTGAGAAACCAGTAAGTATTTCAAGAACTCTTTTAAGATTTTCATCGATAAGTCCTTCGGGATTGAAGAAGTACATCAGTACCAAAAAAGTCACTGCCAAACCAATAACTCACAAAGACACGACAGAGATTCCCATTACAGACCCACCTGCAAAAGATACTTTGAGAGCTTTTTTCAAACTCTTTGTCGCAGCTTGTGTTGTTCTCACGTTTGCTTTGGTTGCGATTCTCATTCAGATAAATCCAGCCAGTACTGACAAGATTGCACCTGCTAAAAATGCGAAGATAATCGTCCAACTTGATTTTGTACCATCTGCAGTAAAAGCAAGTAAGATACCCACTATCACAATAAACACGGCTAATACCTTGTATTCTGCCTTTAGGAAAGACATTGCACCTTTGGCAATGTTGTCTGAGATTTTTTTCATTTTAGCATCTCAGGCAGGTTGTTTTCCCACTTGATGTGCTTGATACCATGCATAGAATAAACCGATTACTCATACACCTATAATAGCGTACAAGACCATGGCTGGACTTAGAATTGTCATAAATATGTAATAAAATATATAAAAACGTGGCTTAATATATAATGAATTAGGATCTTTTTGCAAGAAAAAGTAATCTGGGATAAATTTTTTTTCATAAAAAAACTGCTATCGTTGTTCATTGTGTTCAATAACAAGATGCCCGTCCTATCGTCGCAAGCTACCTCACCAAAAAGTTCGCGGGCACGCCGACTTCGTCGGCGGGGAATCATATTCTATTGTAACAAGAATTCATCATTTTGATAATCTACCGTTACAGATCATCATTCTTTTATCGTCCCTTTGATAATTTCCAATGCCAGAGGGTCCAACACATATTTTTGGATTGCGCGCTTAAGTGGCCTCACTCAAAACAACATATCAAAACCAACACTTCCAAGCTCATCTCTTGCAGAATCAGTTACCGTAAGGGAAATATCTTTTTCACTCTTTACAAGTTCAATAAAAGCATTCATTTGCTTGTCGACGATACTCCTTAACATTTTTTTTGAGATGGGATTGAAAACAACAATGTCGTCGATTCTATTCAAAAACTCTGGACGGAAAAAACTTTTGAAGACAAGCATCATTTTGCTATATAGCTCTGCTTTTTGCTGTGCTTGCATACGCCTAGACGCAATAGCTTCCGGCGTTTCTTCAAGTATTTTAGAGGTTTTTTTGGTGGTTGTATCGGATTTGAGGGCTTGAAAAGATTCTTCTCACGATCATCTTGGCACCTTTTTTTCTCCCATCATTTCTACGATTTTATCGCCTCATAAGTTGGTTGTCATGATGATAATAGTGTTCTTGAAGTTCACTGTGCGACCTTTTGAGTCAGTGAGACGACCGTCATCAAGTAATTGTAACAAAATATTAAATACATCAGCATGAGCTTTTTCTATTTCATCGAAAAGGATTACAGAATAAGGTTTTCTACGAACCGCTTCGGTGAGTTGTCCTCATTCCTCATATCACACATATCCAGGAGGCGATCAAATCAAACGAGAAACCGCATGTTTTTCCATATATTCAGACATATCTATACGAACCAACGCGTTGCGATCATTAAACAGATATTCCGCAAGAGACTTAGCAAGCTCTGTTTTCCCAACTCAAGTTAATCATGCAAACAAAAATGAACCGATTGGTCTGTTTGGGTCTTGTAATCATGCTCTTGAACGCCTAATCGCATTTGACACGATCTGAACGGCATCCTCTTGCCCCAAAACTTGACTATTTAACCATGATTCCAAACCTGTGAGTTTTTCTATATCTTTTTCTATGAGTTTAGTAGCGGGTATTCACGTCCATTTTGCTACAACCATAGCAACATCTTCAGGCATCACAATATCGTGAATTGTTAGTGAACCTCCATCACGAGCCGCTTCTATTTGTTTTTCAATTTGTTGCATCTGTGTTTGGAGAGCCGGAATTTTTCCATAACGAATCTCAGCTACTCTATTGTAGTCAGTATCTTTTTCGGCGATTGTCGCATCGTGCTCGAGTTGCGCTATTTGCTCTTGGATTTCTTTGGTTTTGGTAAGAAGTTGCCTATCTTGTTCCCAAGCATTTTTTTTCGCACCATACTGCTCTTTCAACGACGCCAACTCTTTTTCTATCTCCAAAATTCTTTTTTTGATTTTGAGTGCAAGCGCATCATCTGCTGTTTTTGTACGAGCAGAACTATTTTTCACTTCCATAGAGAGCGCCTCTTTTTCTACTTCAAGATTGCGAACTTTTCTTTCTAGATTGACAATATCACTTGGCATTGAAATAATTTGCATTTTGACCGCTGCCGCTGCTTCATCCATTAAATCGATTGCTTTGTCAGGCAAAAACCTATCAGCAATATATTTTGTAGACAGATCTACTGCTGAAACGACGGCAGAATCTGCAATTTTTACACCATGATGTCTTTCGTAGTTTCCTTTGATACCACGCAAGATACTAACAGCATCCTCACGATCTGGCTCATCGACCATAACAGGCTGAAAACGGCGCTCTAATGCTGGATCTTTTTCTATATACTTTCTATATTCTCCCAACGTTGTTGCCCCAATTACACGAATTTTTCCACGAGCTAGAGCGGGTTTTAACATATTTCCCATATCTGAAGATCACTCTGTCTTCCCTGCTCCAACAATCGTATGCAGTTCATCTATAAACAAAATTATTTGTCCATTTGATCTTTCGACTACCTCCAAGATTTTTTTCAGTTTATCTTCAAACGCACCACGATATTGTGTGCCTGCCATCATATCTCCGATACGAAGTTCAAATATTTTTTTATCTTTGAGGGTATCTGGCACTTCTCATTTAACTATTTTCTGCGCCAATCACTCAGCGAGCGCAGTCTTTCCAACTCAAGGATCACCCACCAACACTGGATTATTTTTCATTCTACGAGAAAGTATTTGCATCATGCGCAAAATTTCTTCATCACGTCATATAATTGGGTCCATCTTGCCTTGAGCAGCTTGTGCAGTTATATCTATTGCATATTCGTTCAATGTTTGGACAATATCATTCCAACTTTGTTCATCATTTTGGATGAGTTGTTGTCACTTGCGCATTGTTTCTATTTTATTTTGTATATCTTTGTAAGTTATACCATACTCGGTTGTAAATTTCGCTATCGCAGAATCATATTTTATCAATGCCAACAGGAGATGTTCACAAGAAATATGCGTATCTTTCAGATCATCTGCGACGATACTCGATTTAACGAGGACCGCTTGCAGTGCGGGCGATAAACTTATTTGCGTATTGCCACCTTCTATCTTGGATTGTGCTTGATTGTATTGGCGAAGCTGATCACCGAACATCCCGAAATGTTTGATTTCTGGAGATTGCACGCTTTTCTCATCAACAATAGCTCTCAAGATTTGCCTTACCGTAGAGCTATTTTGTTGCAAAAGTGCTTCCAACAAATGAAATGACGTCACCTGCGGTGCATCATATTTAATTGCAAGTTCGCTTGCTTCCTGTAGCGCTTCTTGGGACATTGCGGTGAATTTTTCGTAGTCCATTTGAATCTATGATAAATGAAGTAAATTATATAACTTGTAGTCGTTCCACCTCATTTATCAAGGAAAAATACTATTGCAATATAAATTGGAAAACATAATTAGTGTATAACTTTTATTTTTCTTTTACGCCATGCTAGAAAACAGACACCCGCTTTTCCCAAAACATGCGACAAAAATCCTTTTTGGATTAGCCATTTTATTCGGATTTACATTAAACACCACTTTTGCTGCGAAAAATTTTACACCTCCTTCTGCAGAGGCAGAAGAGAATTTGAATGCAGCTACAGTGCTGTATCAAAAAAATATTACCAAAGTCGCTCCAGCAGAAACTGCATTCTACGAGGGACTTTCTAGAAAAAATGCAGCATTGCTCGTTAAAAGATTTGCAACGAATGTCCTTGGGAAAAAAGATATCAAAAAATCTAGTGAATGTACGTATACAGATATCGGATCGTTTGCTGCAGCAGATCAAGCAGACATTGTTTCTTCTTGCACGCTCGGCATATTTAGATCGGCAAGCGTATTCAGTCCTGACTATGCGTTTTCTCGCGGACAACTTGTGATAGTAGTTGCCAGATTAATCTCTTGAAACCCAACGATGGAATTAACGGACTCATACGACTATTTACTTCATCTTGGTATTGTAAAAGTTGACGATAGAAACGAGAGTACAAAACCAGCATTAAGAAAAGACCTCTATATCATGCTTTCAAGAATCATCGTTAATATAAGTCAAGTAACTGCATTTTGACAGTTTTCAGATATGACAGTCTGAAATTTAAACGCTACTGGCACACAAACAGTGAACTCTAGTGGTGTCCAAACAAAAGTGCTTAAGATTATTGCATACGGCAAAGATCCTCTGTTTGATAATTATATAGCCTTCCAACTTGGTAGTGCCGTACTTATAGATACCAATAAAATTATAACAAATGCACATGTCGTTCTAGCAGAAGATGGTAAACTTGCTGACGGTTTTGAAGTATGCAAAACTAGCAGTGCATGAGGGAAACCAGAATGTTTCACAACTGCAACGGTCGATTATTATGATGAAGACCGTGATCTTGCGGTACTCACACTTGCAAGTACATCATGATTACCCTCACCGGTTAGTTTAGCTAGTGTTGGGGCAAAGAATGGAGATGAAATATTTGTCCGAGGATATCCAGGTATTGGCGGAAGCAGTATAACACTTACAAAAGGTATTATTTCAGGTATTGAGAGAGAAAAATATAAATCTGATGTGAAAATAGATCATGGAAATTCAGGTGGTGGTTGATTTAACAAAAGAGGTGAACTCATAGGAATACCAAATAGCGCAAGGGAAGATACAGACACAATGAGTTATATTATACCATCTAGTGTTGTAAAAGAATTCTTAGGAAAAGAAGGTGAGATTGTAAATGCATCAAAACCTATAGACGATAGTTCATTTAAAACATACATCAAGTCTACGCAAGTCCAAACAAAAAGCACGAAGATAGACACGCCATTCTTTTCACTCCCATCAATTGGTACATTGTCTTTTGATAGTTACAATTTTGATGCTGAACGCAACCTGTATATCGCATCATTAAGTTCACAAGATGCAACCACATTTCTAGAGATTAGCACAAGCACGTCAAACAGCGCTACGACAGGCAATTCGTGACCTGCATTTATAAGTACGGGTGATGATTTTGATTGGGGTGATCATTGTAAAGATCGAAAAGAGGAAACAAAAACATATTGAAATGCTGATTGGGAGTACTTCAAATGTGAAAAAATCAGTGGTGAAAATTGAGGAGTGATTTTGGCAAGCACAAAGGTGACTACAGGTATAGACCTTGATGCTACAATCTACCACGATTCTTCTTCTACGGTGCAGTCACAACAAGCCGAAAAAGTATTGGATGGGATCGTTGTCAAAAAAGATGCACAACCAAATGCGTTTGATATGTATACTGCATGACCGATTGTTCTACCAAAATTTGCTAACTTAGAGATCTCATACAGTATAGATACAGATGGAGAAGTTGATTTGTCTGTGACATTAAAAAACACCTCTAGCAACATAGAAAATTCTTTTTCTTTTAGAGAGATTTCTTATTTCACTGCGAATTACATCAAAAAACAATCTATGAAAGATTTTGCCTGATATATGGATGACTTTTACAACAACTATTATAGCACATTCTTAAGTTGAACAACAGTAAAAAACACAAAAAATAATGTATTTTATGTTTTGGGGTATAAACAACCACCAGAAGATGTGGCTCCTTGAAGCAGGCCTACAAGATACATTGACGTAACAACTGTGACTGTCTACAATAACAAAACGCTTTCTATATCTTTTGATTTCTCTTATGATGGAGAACAAAACGCCATCTTAGATAAACAAATCATAGATTTCATCGATCAACTAGAAATCAAATGAACCTATCCTCTAAAAGATACGATATCCGAACTCCCTTGAGTAACGACACTCACAATCAATCCATAATACCACAGCCCCGACCTTCGGGGCTTTTTTTGACAGAAATACAATAATCAGTATACTTACAGAGTTGTTATTTTTAGTCAATATCTTAAAAAAAATGGAAGAAACAAAACTAGCGAACAACAACCAATCCTGATTTAAAAAAAACTTTCGGAGAGTTATAAAACTATCAACAATTTTGATAATTATAGCTTCATTCTGGGTTGTCGTTATGATAAATCTAATGGCAAAAACACTAAAAAACAAGGTTTGAGATACAGATGTGCAAGTATGAACAAACAAAAGATGAATAATTACCTATACATCATGAGACGTCTCACAAATAAAAAAAATAGAAATAGAAGCAATAAAAGGAAACATAGAAAATCCAGTTATTGTATCTTTATACCTTGATGCAGAAATTGCTTCTGGGAAAATAGCTCAGAGAATTAAACGGTACTATTTTGATGTTAATGATCCTGAAAGGATACTTGGTGTGAAAACTACTCCAATTACAGAATCTTATGTATTTCTAACTATTAATATTTTCCCTGGTGAATATAGATTTGCAGCTGATATTTATGACAATCAAGGCAAGTTATTGGCAAGTAGCGAATGAGAGACACCTATTTGACCAAGTGAGATTTTTGAACCATCAACAAGCAATCTAGATATCCCAATGGTAACATTAAAGGCAGACAAAAGAACGATAAAATCATGAGAGAGTATTTCGTTTGAAATGTTCTCCAAAGTGTTTTCAAACGAAGCTGATTTCAAATTAAATAGAGTAATGGTATATGATTTTGATGGAGACTGAGTATGGGATATTACAACTGGTAGTTCAACCATTACTCATGTGTACGACTCAACCGGTTCGTTTTCTCCTAGAGGTAAAGTAATATATAGAGGAAGTCAAGGTGTTGCATATGGTGAGAAAATAGTTGTTGAATAAAAAACATAGCTTTATATTGTATTAAAAAGAAATCATAATGCCTACTCCCGAAAAAAAATTGCATGTTCTTATAGATTGCGATCCAGGTGCAGATGATGTATTTGCACTGCTTTGGTTATTGATTAATCATAAGTTTTCACATATCTCTATGGATGTGATAGGAATCACGACCGTGGGTGGAAATGTCTCTGCTCAAAAAACATATGAAAACGCACTTCGTATGTGCCAGTTCGTAGGTGTGGATGCTATCCCTGTGGGAAAAGATCATCGTCAAATCGTTGCACAAGATGCGTCCCATATTCACGGCGAAGATGGTATTGGAAATCTCTCAAACATGTTGCCACCAGTACAGTTTCCAGGTACAGAATTGGATAGCGTAGATATGTTGATTGATGCAATCCAGAAATACTGAGATAATCTTGCGATTCTCGCGACGGGACCATTAACAAATCTTGCTCTTGCGGAAGAACGCATGCCTGGTATTTTACAGAAGGCGAGAAAAATTATCGCTATGGGTGGAGCGATTGATATCCAATGAAATGTCACTCCTGTTGCCGAGTTTAATGTGTTTTATGATGCTCCAAGTGCCGAAAAGGTGCTTAAAGCAACCGACAATATTTTGCTCGCACCGCTTGACCTCACCACAAGCATGACATTTACGCAAGAAGATATGGAAAATTGTTTCAAAAACATAAATAATAGTGTTAAACAAGAGTTCGCACGCAAGTTGACTGAGTTTATCATCAGCACAAATATGATGTTTAGAGAGACCGCATACGAAAAGGGATTTTATGTGCACGATGCTCACACAATCGGCTTGCTCCTCTATCCACACATCTACAAAGGCACTTTCTACCAGGTCAATGTGGAGACAAAGGGCGAATTCACCACAGGTCAAACGATCGTCGATACTCGCAATCACGCCAGAGTTGAAACGAACTGCTATGTCGCAACAGAATGTAATAAATCACTTTTTCTAGAAGCGATAAGTGAAGATTTTAAGCAATTTGATTTTCAATAAAATATTTTTTTGCCAAGAAAGAAAAGACCATCGAAGATGGTTGCCCGTACTATCTACGGTCAGCTATTGTTACAACGACAGGACGGGCATCCCCCGACCTTGTCGGGGGAATCGATTGATACACAAAACTGCGATATGCAGTTTTTTTTAGAAAAACATAAGTACACTTATTCAAAAGTGGGAAAAAACAATCTGGTTTTGAATAACGAAAAAGAAAAGAGTTGCTTTTCTCAGGGAGAACCGTATCAAAATAGTGCTTTTTAGTATTTTGAAGATCAAATGAATGGAGGTCTTATAGCCACATTTCTTGCAACACTCTTTTCATGATTTGCAAGCGCATTCCAAAAAAAAGTTGCGACAACATATCCAGACAACCATCTCGCACTGACTTTTCAATATTTTGCAGTTGCGAGTATGATCATTTTGTTGGGAGTGGTATGGACTTTTTGGCAATGAGGAACGCTTATTCCATCGCTATCTTGGGGAGAACTCTGTGCAGTAGTTTGTGTAGGTGTCGTGGGATATATAGGTGCATTACTACTCTACAAAGCATACGACCACATGCCAACAGGGATCGCACTGGTGATTGCGAACACGACAACTTTTATGATGTATTTTATAAATCTGTGGTTGTTCCCTTGAGTTGAGTCTTTGTCTCTGCCCAAGATTCTCATCGCTGTGATTTTCTTTGGAATCATTGTTCTATTTCTGCTCGATCAGGATAAAAATAAACCAACGAACAAATCACTTCCAGAAACAAATAAAAAATCAATGAGAATGTACATGGTATATCCTCTTGGAACGGCAGTTTGTTGGTCTATCTACTTTGTAGCGAACAGTTACTTTATCAAATCTGACATAATGTCGCCTATTCAAACAGGAATGGCAACAGAAATTGTCGTTTTCCTCGTCGCTGTAGTATGGCTTTTTATGTATAGAAACCTTCACACAAAAAATAGAAAAGAATCATTACGCACATCTTTTCCGCATGGGAAAATAGCATGGTTTTTGGTATTGATTGGATTGTTTATGGCGCTCAATACATATTTGACGTATTATGGATACCAAACGAATCCAGCAAATGTTATCAACGTCGTAAAACTCTTTACTGTTCCTGTCGGCGCGTTAGGAGCACGAATGCTTTTTAAAGATACACTTTCAAAAAAACAAACTATCCTACTGGTGATAGCAGTTGTATTGATGGTGGGTTTCGTGGTAGTATAGAAATTAATGTTCAATGATTAATGGTTAATGGTTAATGCATGAGCGAAGCTGGTGATATGAGGAGAGCCGTTTCTTAGATTATAAATATAATCTAGCCATACTCTTCGCTTCGGCTCTTTTACTTGTTCAGAGAACAAAAAGAACCTTGCTCAGAGATATGTCTTACGGTCAGATGAACACGAAGAACTAGCACATATAAAGACCGAATCCCGACAAGTCGGGACGAATACACCAGCGGAGCGATTGTAATGATAATGTCTAACAATTTATAATTAATAATTGATAATTATTTACAAAAAAAACAGCAGTATAAAACCACTGTTTTTATTTTTTAGTATGAGTTGGTTAGAATTCTAAACTCCTCATACCAATTCCCTTTTCAATCAGATAGAGCCCTTTTTCGCGATCTCTCGCAAAGAAGCGAATCAGATCGGTATCAAAAACAACAGGTCTTCCAATATCTTCTGGAAGATAGTTGATGATACTTTCAGAGGTGAAAATAAGATTTTCACCATTCTCAATCCGTTTTTTGGTAATGCGTTCTACCTGATTCAAAGCAAGACAGCAATCGTCTTGGAGGAGAGTCTGTTCAACACTCAAAATCTTTTTTTGTTCACGAAGTTTTTTGAGAAATTTCCCTCCCTCATAAAAACGAGGATCCTCATACCCGATAGGGATGATGAATTTGAACTGGTTGATAATAACCCGCATAAGAAATCTCTTATGTTGAGCCAATTCTTCCAGTTGCGCTTTAGAATATAGAAACTCTTTGCTTTTTTCCTCCCATGATTGGAGAATTTGAATAGAACCATTTTTGTATCGGAACAGTTCTATTTGAAGGCAAATGTCCTGCGCATGATGATGGGGCTTTTTACTCAAACATAATGGGAATCCCTTATAGATTCTGGACAGCCCGATCCCCTTTTTTGTTTTGGTTAATGTGTTCATTTTTTATTTTTTTTTATATTTGTTTGTAGTTTACGTGGGCACTATATTAGCATAATAATATCAAAAGTCAATAGTAAAAATCTTTTGTCGTATGAAAAAAGTGCAAATATCAAATCATAGAAAAAATTTAACTTATCCGGCGACATATCCACCATCGATGCTCACCAGTGCACCTGTCATATACGAAGATTGCTCGGAGAGCAAGTAGCAAACTAAGTTTGCTACCTCATCGGGAGTTCATAAACGCTTCATTGGCTGAGATTGCTTAAACTCATCTCGTGCTTGGATGATGTTTCATTCAAATTTTTCTTTTGCAAATGCATCCGCAGCACGAGCTGCTTGTGGGGTATCTATTGTTCATGGACAAACTGCATTTATCCCTATGGAATATTTTGCATAATCAATCGCAGTGCTTTTTGTAAGTTGCCCAATGGCAGCTTTAGTTGCACCATACGCACTACTCTGCGGTTTCCCAATGAAAGACTGATCTGATCACATTAACACTACTCTACCTGCATTTTGTTGCATCATTGAGGGAAGGACATATTTGAGCGTCATAAACATACTTGTTACATTGAGGTTGAAAAGGTCATTCCGCTCTTCAAGCGACGTAGAAAGGATGTCTCCTACAAGATGTGTGCCAGCACAACAAAACAACCCATCGATACGTCATCGTTTCGTGAGTATATTTTGTACTGCTTTTTCCAAAGCAGGAAAATCGGTTACATCACACGCTTGGAAAAAAATGGCATCTGTAAGATCTGAATTTAGCTGGTTTTCTGCGATAATTGTTTGTGCTTCGTGCACTACCTGTGCTCATTCTGCTTCACGGCGCCCAATAAATGCAACCTTTGCACCATTCGCAACGGCTTTCAGCACAGTCGCTTTTCACATACCGCTTGTTCATCATGTTATAAAGATAACTTTATTTTCCAGTCAACAGAGTTGCTTTTGCATCAAGAATACGACAAGAGAGTAAAAAGTATATTTTTTATATAGAGGTCTGGAACCAAAAAACAAGAGCAAGAAAAAAAATGCTCTGAACGAGTTTCTTTTATCTGCCTGCAGAAAGAAAAAAGACAAGCAGTGGGTATTTTAATTATGAATTATGAATTACTAATGTTTAATTAAAAAGGAGTATTAAACATTGTATTGATTTTCCTATAATCTAAAAAAATCGTCTACACAAACGGAGACGATTTGATTGTTTTTTTAAGTGTTTTTAGTGAATCGCGAAATAGATTTTTTCCCGTTGCTGGTAGACCATTTGTATACCCGGCAGGTTAGTTGCCCAGCCAAATACAAAGTATACTCCAACGAGCGTGAAAGAAATACTAATATGTCTTTCTGTGACCTCTTTCCCACTGACAAATTTTTTGTTAGTGGAATTATTTTGATCGAATTTTAACCCATTCAAAATCAGAACATCGGCAAGAGTTCCAGACAATTTCTGCACTGCGTCGAATCTCTCTTCCGAATTATACTTGTAAGATACAAAATCTTTGAGGATTTCTACAACGTCGATCAACGCAATTTGTTGGTCGGGATTTTTCCCATTTCTTGCCATTTTGCAGACATTGTCCACAAATTTTTCTGGCGATAGTTGGGTTTGGGCTTTCAATGTTTTCATTTTTCTTTTTTTTTAGTGTTTTTATTTAATTATCTCCATGATACATAAATTTGCACCATAGTCAATATTATTTTTTTGAAATAAAAATTATGTCTTTACTTTATTTGTGAGAAAAATATACTGTCATATATCCAATAAACGACTGCCAAGAAGCACAAATCATCTTTTTATATATGAACTACATCATTCAATGATTAAAAAACGACAAAAAACTTTTTTCTTACTTGTTTTGTTTCTTGTTATCGTTATAGGGATTTTCATCTACACAAAAAATAATACCAAAGAGGAAGTGACAAAAACAACGCCAACACAGATAGTCTGACCACAAAAGCATATAGTTGGAAGTGGCTGAACTGCAACTGGTCAAGCAAATGGTATTATTGTAGCTACAAACAGCGCAACGATAATTCCAAGTATTTGAGGCATCGTACAAACGCTCTCTTGTAAACCATGAGAACTTGTACATGCTGGTGATCTTATAGCGAAACTCGTTCCTGCACAAGACTTGCAAACAGAGAATTTACAGATTCAAAAAGATTTTTTGGGAAGACAAGTTGGAGTCCTTTCAGATGCGCTTAATGCATGATTAAAAAATGTTGATATCCAAATATCATCTTTAGGATTGCAAAAAGAGATGAATCAAAGACAGCTTACTTTGTTGCAACAAAATAAAGATAATCTGGAACAACAAAAAAGGCTTTCAGCAAACGATATTTCGATCCAAAGAGAGTCTTTACAAACACAACTTGATAATCTTATTGCACAGCAAGAAATTGATACAAACAAAACAGATACTGCTTTATCTACTCAAATACAATGAATACAAAATTCTGCAAATGCGTGACTTTCACTTGTGAACAAAACATTTGGAATAACAAATCCACAGGAAGTAAAATATGCAAAACCATATATCGGAGGAAAGGATCCTTTTGGCGTAAATAAAATAGAAAATGATTACGGCGTTATGAACGACCTTGTAGGGAGTTTGGACAATGTGTCTCCCACGCAAGCTAGTACAGACATCCAAACGATTATCACGTACTTCACCCTTGTCGCAAATGTGATAAACAATTCTATTTCAGATTCCAGATATTTCACGCAACCGCAAATTGACGCATTATACAGTGCATTTAACAACATCTCAAGTGGATTATTACAAGCAAAAAATGGATATGATGCAACGGTTGCAGGCCTCGGCACGATCGGCAATACATATGATTCACAGATCACTGCACTGCAAAATCAACTGGCATCTTTAGATAGAAACAAAGGCGCGATGAGCGATATAAGTATCGACACCCAAATTAACGGCATACAATCTCAAATTAATAGTTTACAACTTGCACTTGATTCATACGATAATCAACTTGCTACTTTACAAAACTCAAAAAATGTACAAACACAACAGACGAACTGACAGCTTCTCACCGTACAACAAAACTATAAAACCATACAAAACAACCTCGAGGGCGAATCTCTCTACTCGCCAATTGATGGTATAGTGAAGATGAGTTCTGTAAGCATTGGAAATAAAGTTGGTCCAACGACGCCAGTGTGTGTTATTGGTCCAAAAAATACGGATTGATTAAAAATACAATTCTTTTCAACAGAAGATCTATCAATCGGCCAAGAAGTCTCAGTATACATAGATTCTAGATTTATTGGAATAGGTAATATTGATACAAAAGGAAACTCTGTAGATGCTATAACGCAGAACTATAATTATGAATTATTGAATATAAAAACATCTGACCTTTATAAAGAATGAATGAAAGTAACTATAACATTTTCTAGTTCTTTCATCGATGAAAAGGTGCGAATACCCTTGTCTTTTTTGATACCGAGGCTTGATGGCCATTATGTTATCAAAGAGATTACCTGAGTTACTGTTGATTGAACAGCCAAAAAAACAATAGAAGTAAAGGTTGAAATCGGCGAAATAAATAACGATATGGTGCATGTTTTATCTGGTCTCCAAATTGGAGATATAATTCAAAAGTAACGAATGGCTGATTTTATCAAAAAAAATAGATTGATCATACTATTATTCATTGTCATATGAACTATTTTTGGATTAATTTCATTGTTTTGAATTACAAAAGAAGCATTTCCTTCCGTAAATATTCCATACTATAACATCATCACGACATACCCTGGCGCAGATCCCAAAACCATAGATGAACAAGTCACAGACAAAATTGTGAGGCAACTTAAATGAATCTCTGGGATCAAAAACATCAACTCATATAGTTACTACAATGTATCCTCTATCCTTGTAGAATTTGATTGAAAAACAAAAGATCTTGATGCTGGGAGCGATATCAAATCTGTCATAGATCAAGTCAGTTCAACCCTCCCTGCTGATGCCAAAACACCAATGCCAATGAAAATAGATATGATGATGATGCCCGTCTATCAGTTCAATGTTTCGTGACCATTTTCTTCTGAGATACTCTATGAAAGGGTAAAAGAATTAGAAAGCATCATCAAGGGAGTTCCATGAGTTTCAAAAATTTCCATATCTGGGAAACCTGAGCAAGAAATAAAAGTTGATTTTGATTTAGATAAACTACTGGTAGCTGATATGGATGTATCATATCCGATTTCACAGTTGCGTAGTTTATTTATGAAAATCCCGACTGATAAGAAAGATATTGATTGAAGTTTATACTCATTTGAAATAGCAACATACGAACCAACGATACCAGATATCATAGACCAAATACAAGGGATGAATATTTTGAATTTATCAGGAAGAACGCTGAAAATTGGCGATCTTGCAACTGTTTCTCACACCTATAAACCATCTAGCAAAAGTGTTTTCCTCATCACTGGTGATACAACACTAAACTCTATTTGATTTTTTGTCACAAAAAGTGTTGGTACGGATCTCAATGAGCTGACTGTAAAATTAGAAGAAACGGTTTGAGCATTTCGCGCACAAAATCCCGATTTGCAAACGATAGAAATCCAGTCATCCAAAGACATTATCAAGCAAACATACAATCTTTTTTTAGAAAACTTTTGGGAGACAGGAGTTTTTGTGATGCTTGTTATCATTGTTTTTCTTGGCGCAAAGTCTGCACTTGTTGTATCCATTGCGTTTTTGCTTGTTTATCTTCTCAACTTCTTGTTTCTGGATAAGTGAGGATTTAGTTTCAATATGATTGTTTCATTTTCACTGATTCTTGTCTTGTGAATAATGGTAGATAATTTGATTGTTATATCACAAGGGATAAGTATTTGATTGCGTGAAGAAAAATGAAATATTTGGAAGGCGATTAAATTCTCTCTCCACAATTATAGTTCCGCAGTATTTTTTGGAACAATGTGCACCATCGTCATATTCGTGCCGCTCCTTTTCAATCTTAGCGGAATTATTGGTGAATTTATGAAATCATTTCCTATTGTAATTATAAGTAATCTTTCTATCTCTCTTGTCGTTGCACTTATCTGTCTGCCAGCAATGTACAGCTATTTTTATAAGAGCAAAAAACAGCAACCAGAGCTACCAGTAGCGAAAAAATCAGACGAACCGATCAAAGAATTTGAACTACCAAAAGCATTATTGATGCTTGAGCGTCGAGGGAATCGATTTAGTGATCTGTTTTTCCGTAGGAATATAACAAAAAAGAAGGCGAAGTGGACGCTCGTAACTTTTTGGCTTGTTTTTTTCTGATCTATTGCTCTCATCCCTATATGAATTATCAAGATGGATTTCTTAAGATCTTGAGACCAAAGCGATATTTGGGTTAATATCAAATATAATCCAGGGATAAGCAATCAACAAAATAGACAACAGACAAAAATGATTTTAGACGACATAAATACATTTACAAAAAATAATTATGCAAACGACTTCCAGTACAAGACCGTGGAAGTGTGAAGTGTAAATGGCGTGAGAAGTATGGGATGAGATACATCACACTACGCATCTATCACATTAAAACTCTATGAGAAACCCAAAAAAGGGATACTTGATCTTGTGGGCATCAATAGATTATTTGGAGAAAAGTGAAAGTATGAAAGAACCACTTCATCTGCGGTTATTCTAGAAGCTCTTCGCGCATACATAGACACAGAAATCAAACCAAAATATAGTTTTATTGAGGAGATTACTCCCCTTCAGCAAGCATCATGACCAAGCTCATGAAAACCAGTTGGATTTTATATCATGGGTAGTGACCTTGAACAAATTTGAAAATATCACGAACAGATCTTGCCCAAGATAAAACAAATAAAAGGAATATTTAATGTAGGAAGCAATATAGAATATACAAACGGAAGAGTGCATTATTCATTAGATTCTAACAAGTTGAAAGAGTATAATATCAATGCTGCATCAGTTGCTACGCTCTTTGCGTGAATGCAAAATTCTTCATATACGCCAAACGGTATTTTGATCAAAGAGTTCAATGATATTGCTGAAGACCCAATCAAGATGAGCGCATATATTTCATACAATGGTGCGTTTTCAGACCTAAAGATTGGCAACATTCCACTACAAAACGTTGTCAAAACAGTCTCTCTTGAGCCTGAGTTAGTTTCTATTGACCGTTTCTGAAGTGATAAGGCAATCAAAATACAAGCAGACAAACAAGCAGATGTTGCTCTTTCAGATATCACTGCTGCAATCGAAAAAGTAATCAAAGACAATCCTACCCCAGAGTGAGTAAGTTATAAAGCAGCATGAGATGTGGAGTTCCAAGACACCTCAGGAAGAGATTTAGGAATATCGATTGTGATAGGTATCTTTTTGATGTATGTTGTCCTGGTAGTTCTCTTCAAAAATTTTGCATATCCTACCGCAATTATCACATCGATTTTTTTATCTATCGGTGGAGCCCTTATTTTGCTTGCAATTACTGGTATGACCTTTGATTTTCCAGCTCAATTATGAATATTTGGGATCCTATGAGTATGAGTAAACCAAGCAATCATTCACGTGGAAGATTTCAAAATATTTTATGAGCAACAAGGCATGAGCGTCGTTGATAGTTTCCGCAAATCAATCGCTTTACGTTTCATTCCTATCTTTTTGACCAAATTAACAACTATTTTGTGATTGATTATCCTCGCGCTGAAGGACGAAATATACGGTGGAATGGCAGTTGCATTCATCGGTTGATTATTAATGTCGTTTTTCATCACACTCTTGTATCTGCCAACATTGATCAACGTTTTTTCCAAAGACAAGAAAGAGATCGAAACTAATGAATAAAAGATATTACCATTTCTTGATCAGCCACGAAAATAATTTTTATAAGCTAATTTATGCTATGAGAACTGCAATCAATTCTGCAATCATAAATGATAAAAAAGAAATATTGCTCGTTAGAAAGCATGATACTTGGATATTACCATGAGGCAAACCTGAGATATGAGAAAGCGATGTGGAATGTTTACATAGAGAGGTATGAGAAGAACTTAATGGAGCAAAATTGAAAAATCTGCAATTTTTTGATAATTTTATATGACAAACACCTCATAAATGAGACCTGCTAGAAGCCAGAGTTTATTTTGCAGAATTACTAGTAGATGTGTTGAAAGCCACTGCAGAATTATCAGATGCTAAGTTTATAAAAGATTTTGATAATTATAACATTTCTGACATAACAAATAAGATTTTGGATTGATTAAAAAAAACGTGATATTTATAAAACACATTTTGGTACTATAGAAAATGGCGCAGAAGGAAAAAATATTGAACCTAACAGGCAATAGAAATTACCATTTTTTGATCAGCTATTTTTAGATAATGAGTTTTGACTGGATAATCATGCTCATCTATTTCTTCAATTTCATTTGCAGACAAATCTTTGTATTTAACGATCGCTTCCTTCGCTGTCCATGTTTTGTAAAATTTACGTCGCTGGTCAGCATCGTTTCAATTTTGTTCGGATTGTTCTCATGATCTATTTTTTTTAAAAAAATTTTTGTTGAAATGTATTTGGTCAAATTGCTGTCCAATGAGATGGTTTTGTAACAATGCGGGATCTCTTGGTTTGCAGAACTCTGCATCAATGCCGATTTTGGTGGTTGCAAAAGCAATAACAACATACTGACCAGTAAAAGAATAAGAGAATCGTCTAGGCGTTGGATTTCCGGTTGTATCCCTTTCAGATTGTTCATTTACGAAATATTTTGTATAGTCTATCTCATATCGCACTCCATACTGTTGGAAAAAAAAAGCACTTACAAGATATCTTGCTACCAACGTTTTGCTATAATGTGGTGAGGTTTGTTGCAAGTGTGTTTTGTAGTGCTCAGAAAAACCTAATTCTGCATCTTGCTGTATTGTCCTATTTATTTTTATTATACTAAAAAATCAGGCAGATCAACATGATGTTTTTTCTGGATTGATATCACAAGTATAATCTACATATTTTTCAAATAGTTTCATTTTTTAGTAGTAGTTTCCTACACATTAACCCCTAAAGAGTCTGGCAGAATAGCCTTTTAGAGCAGAATTAAATCATTTTTTTCAAAACTTTATAATCGATCTTTCATGTTCAAAGGACGGGTATGGCTCCTAGCTGGATACTATCAGAAAGCGAAATCAAGTTAGTAACTCACTTTTCTCTAAGGTACTGATTTGCTTCTTTTAATGAAATCGATACTATGGGCGTATGAAAAAGAACAATTTTTGCTTTCCCACTTGAAAGTTCTTGTGCTTCAATCGCCAACGTAACTTCCTGTGCACTTCCAAACTTTTCTTGTAAAAGGTTTTCAATATATGGAAGAGAGACCATTTCGCCTGCTATTTTGATGAATCTTTTGAGTCTACCGGTAAGAGTGAGATATCAATCTTCATCTAAAAAACCCAAATCTCAGGTTTTGTAAAATTTTTGATTATCAATCTGCACAAAAGGATCTTCAAGGTTTTTATCAAGATAGCCAGAAAAAACACTCGGTCCAGCTACATAAATCATTCATTCTTTTCATGGTGATTGGATTTTTTCTTTTGTTTCCAAATCCAAAACAACAATCTGTAATCATCCAATAGGCAATCAGACGGTTCCTGGTTTGGGCTTTTCAAGCGGATTTACAGAAATAACAGGACTACATTCAGTGATCCCATATCATTCAATAAGTTTGGCAGTAGGAACTTTTTCTCAGAGCAATGCAAAAACATCCAATGGGCATTTCTCTGCTCACGCTACAACACTTCTTAGTGATGCGATCTGTTTGTTAGTAGCAACCGATAATATCCTTTTAAAAAAAGTAGGCGTAGTCGCGATTCAAGTTGCTTGCGTGTGTTCAATGAGTTTTGCAAGTGTTTGAGCATCATTTGGATCAGGCGAATAAACTATGCGAATACCAGTAATCAATGGGCAAACAGTAGTTATCGTAAATCAGAAACTATGAAACGGTGGAAGAAATCACAACAAAATATCATCTGTCTTGAAACTCACTACTTGCAATGCTCATTTGACATCTTGGATAATATTTTGATGTGAGATTGAAACTGCTTTTGGCAATCATTCACTTCAAGAGGTGAATAAAATTACAGCTTCTTCTTTTTGTTTAGGAGTATAAAAACGAAGCGATTTATACAATGCTACTAATTTTTGTTTCAATGTTATGTTTTTTAGGATATCTTCCAAAAACACTAAATTGTTCTTTTCAAAATACGGTGCTTGAATTTTTTTGTAAAAAGATTTACTCGTTAAAACTGCAGGTATGTTTTTGTATTTCACACAATGCTCAAATGCTTCCTGAGACAGAGTTCGATTCAACATCACTGGAATTTTTCACGCTAGATATGTAGCGACCACAAGCAAACTTGTTCCACTCAAAGAAGGCAACAGGATCGCGATATACTCACCTTCATATTTTTTGATGATATCTGCAAGGAGATATGCTTTGATCATATAATCTCTTCTTGATTGCAAACCAAACACATAATCAAAACAAAAACTTTGACTCATGTCTTGTTTAAAACTCAATTTCAAAAGATCTAGAATAGTTTTTTCTTCTGTGAAATCAGCGATTTTATCACGCAAAAATCATAATGGCACGTCATATTCCCAATCACAGGACTTGAGATATTCTTCTCAAATAGTTTTTCCCATGCCCATCATCACATAATCTCACACCAATTTCAGATCAAGCAATGGTGGATTGGATGATCAAGGGAAAAGAGATTGAACATGCGCTTTCAACTCTGCTGTGTCTAATGAATCAAAAAATAAATCAAAAACAACGTGCGTTGAAAGTGTAATATCATCCTTGTGAAGATCTGGTTTCATCGTGTGAATATGACCAAGAACTGCTTCAAAAACCGTAGTATCATAAGCAATGCTCGTGTAATCTTTTACATTTTTCATAAATTCTTCTGATCATAGAACGAGAGGAATATCTTTGTGTTTTACATCGTTATAGTAAAAATAATGAGGAGTATACTCCAATGGTTCGGGTCAACGAATATTATAGAAATTTTCTAGTCGTTGATTGCATTGATCTAAACTCCACGCATCAGCCAGATTTTTTGGGAGTTTTTTGGTTACATCTTCCAGTTCTATCAAGACATCTCTTTTGGGAATAAATACAAAAAGATTCGCAATCCAATATCGCACTCATTTCAGAAAAAACCAAAATAATGATGGTGTCTTTCACTCTCGAGCCTTTGAAGAAGAACTTCACCGTAGACCAGTTGTTCTAACAAGCACAACACGCACATCTTTGGGCAATGCAGAAAGAAGCTCATACGCGACTTTTTTTCAAATAATTCTTTCTGCTCATTGTGTTTTAAGTTGTCCAGATGGATATAACAAAACGTTGTCTCAGGCAACCAATGCAGATAGCACTTTTTGTGATGTTTCCAGAACTCAATCACGGGACATTGAGCTTATATCGTTATCTATTGGAATTGCTTTCAGCCACTTTAACACCGGTCATATTATTGGATTAGAAAAAAATGATGCTTGTGCAACTGTACGAAATTTGGCATATGATCACAAAAATGTGGTAATGATTTGTGGGTCAATTAGCGCAACATGATTTGCCAACAAAAGCATTTTCCCAGAGAATAAATGTTCCTCCCCTCTTATCTTGACACGATAACGCAACGATAGAATCTTTTTGAAAAGTTGAAGCAACAGACGCATGAGAATAAGAAGAACAAAATAAATCTCGCACAATATCGGTATATCATCAAAAATTCCTTATTGTTCTCAATATACGAATTTACATCTGGGTGGCAATAGAAACTCTTAAGAGAAGAAATTATCAATTTTGCCTACAAAGAATTACAATGGACTGAGAATATTTTTTAGAGCGGGATTGGTCACTTGAGTATAGATCTGCGTCGTACGGATATTGCTATGTCCCAGCAATACTTGCACATAACGAATATCGGTCCCATTTTCAATCAGATGCGTCGCAAAACTATGACGAAGCGAATGGAAAGTTGCGGGTTTAGCGATTCCAGCCTTTTGTTTAGCGTGTTCAAAAATATGAGCCAAAGTCCTCTCATGTAACATCCCTCCTCTTTCACTTTCAAAAACATACTCATCAGGTTTTTTCAACGAACAATATCTTTGCAATTCATCACGGATTTTCTCGGACAAGAGGCTTATCCTATCTTTCTGTCCTTTGGTTCATTTGATATGTATCGTCAAAGAAGCAAAATCAATATCTTGTAGACGTAGACTTTTGACCTCAGATATTCTCAAGCCAGCACCATACGCTACCATAAGTAAAAGTTTATGCTTGATATTTTGAGGGACAGTAAATATACGATCAAGCTCTATCCTTGAAAGGACTATAGGAAGTTTTTTGGGTTCTTTTGAGAGCTTGATATCAATGCTGAAAGATACTTTTACTATCTGATCACAAAAAAACTTGATGACTTCTTTGTAGAGATTGACTGTTTTGGGGGCTTTGCCTTGTTTTTGTAGGCATAATATAAAATCAATAATCTTTTCACGAGAAATCAGCGAAACGTCATGATTGAGCCGTTGTAAGAAAGCCTTAAGACAATTGGAGTAGATCTCTATTGTTCTTGGACTATAGTTTCTTTGGTGAAGTTCTCTGGAGAGATGAGTGAGATAATCTTGCATTTTGAAATATAATTTTTAAAAAAGTAAAAAGAGTTGATTTTTTAAGAGTTTTTAATATACTGCATTCGCTATACCTACCTCGTGTAGGCACTGCCCTATCAACAAAACGATAGGGTAAATAACTCTGCCCAATTAGGGGCTCCTCCCCGGGACAATCCGGGGAAAAATCTTATAGAACTTCTGGGAAATATTTACAACACAGAAGTTTTTTTATTTGTTCGAATTCTTTGAAGATAACTTTCCCAATTCTAATAAAAAACCTTTGCGCATCAAAAACTCTGCCTTGATTTACAACAAGATAAGAATCTTTTTTATCAGAAAAAGAGAGAATTTTCATATAATATTCAGTTTGTTTACCTTTAGTGGTCAATGGAATACAAAAAAGCATATTACCAATCCTATTTATTACAAGTACCGGTCTAAAAAACTTCTTTTTTCAAAAAATCTCCTTTCAAACATTGATTCAGATCTTAATATATCGAATTTCTCACGGTTGTGGATAAATAATTTTATGAGATTTGTTCAATTTTTTCTTTTCATCATTCCAAAGGTCAAACAGTGAATCATCGGTATAGAGTCCTTGCATTTTTTAGGTTTTTAGATATAAAAACACTAACGAAACTATATAATTTCAAAAACAGAAAAAAACTGACAAAGTTAGGACAAAAAACACAACATTTGCTCACCCCATCTAGTCCCTATCCGACATAAGTCAGATAGCGACGAGTTGTGCGACATTTGCGAATGTGCCTAACAAAGTTTATAAAGTTTTAACAATAACCATATTTTTATGAAACACGAAAAGAAAGTTTGGCCAGAATACTTCCAAAAAATTCTGGACGGGAAAAAAACTTACGAACTTCGTCTTGCTGATTGGGAATGTAATGAAGGCGATGTTTTGGTTTTGCAGGAATGGGATCCTAACACCAAAGAATTTACTGGCAGGACTATTGAAAAGGAAGTTACTTATGTTGGCAAAACCAAAAATTTCACATTCTGGCCTAAAGAAGATGTTGAAAAATATGGTTATCAGATTATTGCATTCAAATAACGACGGCACATTCGCAAACGCTAAAGCCCCGCTGCGCTCTCGCTTCACTGCGTTACGCTCGGGTCGCACAACACGGGATAAAAGAAAAAATGCTCAGCTCGCATTTTTCCCAAATTTTGCTTCGTTTTACTCCGCAAAACTTCTTTTATCCCGAAACGTTGTCTGTCATATCCCGAACTAATTTCACTAATCAAAAAAATGGAATTCTAGTCCGCGAATGAGCGGATTTTTTATTTTAATTTATATTTTTTTAGAAAAAGAAAAACTACACCGAAATGCAGATTTTCTACTTTATAATAAATTAATTTCTCTCTATAATACTACATTTGTAATATCAAACAATTGTCTCTTTATAAGTTCTTCATCCGTCTCTCTAGATAATTTATTCCACTCTGGATGATGAACAAAAAGATCTATATCTTTATAATTGTTTCTAAATTCTCTTGTTTCTAACTCTAAATTATCTGCAATCATCTCTCCGGAAACCCAATAAGGTTTATCCAAAGAATATTTTCTAAAACTATCTTCTGTATCTGTTCTAACAGTTGCAGCAGAAATACAAACAGATTGAATGTTTTCATATTTCTGTACTAAAGAACTAATTTCATTTCTAAGAAGCCAATTACTTTCTACCATAGAGTGAAAAATAGAAGGAGAAATCATAGCATTATCTTTTTCACTATATACTTTCTTCTTATCTGTAAGAGAACAAATAGTTCCAATCGATAATAAAGTATCCTTACAAAAAGGATAAAGCGTTAAAAAAACATTTTTAAATGTAGTTATTAAAGTGTGATAAGCTCAGTCGTCAATTCCATCTCCATCATAATCCTGACACATTACTTTATTTTTATATTCTTGTGGGATATATTGAATATATTCTTCTGGAAACTCATATTTCGCAAGACAACAATTATGAAATAATCTTACTCTATCTATTTTTGATAAATCAATTGTAGATAAAATATTTAATAATTCTTTTTGAGTAACTTCTTTATTTGTAAGATCAGTTATCCTATAATCAAGTACATTAGCAATTTCACATCCTTTTCTTGAAAGTCCAATTGTTATATCTTCTGTATTTGCAATCTTTTCTAATATAGATTTTCCAACGGAATTCGAGGCTGCTGTTACGATATTAAGTTTCATAGAGATATAGGTAAGAAGCTAAAACCATATTTATTGACATTTAGAAATATAATGATATAGAAATAAATGTAAATAGATTTGATAATTTTAAAGAAATAATTATCATTAATTGATAATTTTAATTTTTGAGAAAAATAATGCTTCTATTTGAACCACTCTATGATACCATTGTCCATAAACTTATTGAACACAAATGAGCAAGCCTCCAGGAATTACACAAACACGTAAGTAAAGAATATCAGATTTCTTTGCCTAATTTTTATAAAGTAATTGGAAAATTAGTAGATGAACAAATCATTATCAAAGAAAACGGAAAGTTATTTCTCCACAATAGACGAGTACTATGATTCCTTGATTTAGCAGATGAACTTAAGAAAATCTACTTAAGAGAAGTCTGAAGTGTTGCACAACTCCAAGAATGACAATCTATGTATTATGAAGCAACAAGTATCGAAAGCCTAGACGGAGTACGAGGAGATTGGATGCTAAATATAAATAAGATCTATGGAAAACAAGAATCAACCTATGTATATCAAGCTCGTCCTTACTATGCCTTAGGAATGAATAAAACAGAAATGGCTTTTTTTGAACAAGCAAATAGATTAGCAGATGTCTACTTTCTGACAGGAAACACAAACTTCTTAGATATTTATGGAACAGATCTATATACAAAAATAGGAATCAGATCATTAGCAACGAATGATATTCCTTTCATTAAAGATTGATATTGTGTAACAGTGATTGGAGACTACGTTTTTGAAGTATTATATCCCAAAGAAATTAGTGATTATTTTAAGATATTCTTCGATAGTATCAAAGATTTGAAAGATTTTAACGAAGATCTATTTCACCGTATTTTTGAAATGAAAGCAAATTGTAAACTGACATTGAGGCGTGATACTATTCAAGCAAGAAATATAAAAAAGATATTTGAAAAGGCTTTTAAGAAATAAATATTGTATTGTAATATTTTATCTTTATGTTAATTTAATTTAGAAGTACCACTCCATTTTACTTAGGAATCTTAGAGGGACACGAACAGACAACAGCGACTATCTGAACATCTTCGACATCAGACTAGTCGCGGACGTTAGGAGACATTTATATTCTATTTAACTTTTAATAATCATAGCTATGAAAACCTGAGCAATAGAGTTTTCTTGAGTAAGATCAGAACTCTATAAGGAGTGTTTAAAAGAATTTCCTGATGCAAGAAATCAAGATTTTGAAACAATGCAAAAGTTTTTGAATCCACAAAAAGAGGAAACTATATTAGAAGTTTGAGCTGGAAGCTGATTCTTTTCGTGAAAAATAGCTGACAAATGTAAAAAACTTTATGTTTCAGATCCATCATCAGAACAACTGCAAGCAGTTCAAGAGTTATGAAAAAACAATATAGCAGTTCTTGAATGATGAGCAGAAACAATAGATTTACCAGAAAATTCAGTAGATGCTATCCGAAGTTTTTGAGCTTTACACCATTGCTTCAATAAAACAAAAGCGTTTGAAAATTTTCATAAAGTGCTCAAATCCTGATGAAGACTTATAGTTGTAGATGTTTTATCTTGATCAGATTTAGCAAAACATTTTGATGATAAAGTAGCAAAATATTGCATAACAGGACACGAAGTAGCCTTTTTCACAAAAGAATATTTTGATAGTTTATGTTTTGTATCAGGATTTGATAATATAAAATTTGTAGATTTAGATGTAAAGCGAAATTTTCAAAAAGAAGAAGACATCTGAAACTTCTTGTATAAACTACATGCAATGACAAAAACTTCTATTGAAGAATGTTTGAACTGAGCTAAGGAAATTCTTTGAGTGAGTCAAAAAGATTTAGTTTACTGTTTAAATCGACCTTTGACGGTTTTCATAGCTACAAAAAAATAAGGAAAAATAGAATATAAACGCGAGCCTCACTAAAAACGTTCGGTCTCCTAACAGGACTTACCTTCCATCCCCGCCTTAAATAATCTCAATGGATGGGCGGGGCGTCAGGCAAAGTCCAAACGTTATCTGTAATTAATTTGGAATTTGCTACCCCCGACCACCCGCCCCTAAAAGGAAAAAATTATAAATGTTTTAAATTTTAACTATAATACTATGAAAACAATAGGACTTATCGGAGGAATGAGCTGGGAATCCTCGCTTGAATATTACCGCATTATCAACGAGCAAATTAAAGAGAAGCTCGGCGGTTTGCATTCTGCTAAGAGTTTAATGTATTCTGTGGATTTTGATGAAATTGAAAAATTACAACATCAAGGGAATTGGCAAGAGGCGACAAAATTGATGATTGATGCCGCACAAAGATTAGAAAAAGGTGGTGCTAATTTTGTCGTTATTTGCACTAATACTATGCATAAAATGGCTGACGATGTTCAAAGTAACATCAAAATCCCTCTTTTACATATCGCAGATGCAACCGCAGAAAAAATCAAAGCACAAGGATTAAAGAAAATTGGTCTTTTGGGAACAAAATTTACTATGGAAGAAGATTTTTACAAAGGTAGATTGATTAATAAATATGGACTTGAAGTTTTAATTCCCAATGAAGAAGATAGGCAAATAGTTCATGATGTAATTTATCACGAATTATGTTTGGGAAAAGTTAATCAATCTTCAAAAGACCAATTTATTAGAATCATAGATGAGCTCGTTGATAATGGAGCAGAAGCGGTAATATTGGGTTGTACGGAAATTCCTTTACTCGTTAAGCAAGAAGATGTAAAAGTCCTATTGTTTGATACTACAAGAATTCATGCTGAAAGTGCTGTTGAGTATTCTTTAAAATAATGAACCCAACCACCGCAAATTCCAAATTAACTCTGCGGTGCTCACTACGTTCCGCTCCTCACCACGTTACACTCTCGCTTTGCTCGGGACAGATAACACGGCTTATGCGGAAACCTTGTTGCACTTCGGTTTCCTAAATTCACTTCATGAACTTCGCATAAGCCGAAACGTTATGTGATATGTTGCTGGAAAGATATTTCGAAATTTGCTTTTTTTTAACTTCTGGTTATAATTAAGATATAATCTTTTAGTAAATAAACATCATTTCAATGACCATTAATGATCTAAAATCAAATGAGATTAATCAAGAAAATAAATGAGTAATAACTGATGAAGACAGAAAGCAGATTGAATCTCAGGAAGAAAATCTGACTAAAATTCAATCAGAGAAAACCGAGCAGAAAAATATACAAAGTTCTCAAGCCGATTTTCTCAAAAAGAAATTAAATTTAAACGATTGAGTAACTGCTGAGACATCAGAAAGCAAAATATATTGACCTGCACAAGTTATGATGTCGCATTTAACAGATATAAAGAAGCTCCAAACCATAAAAAGTATGCAATCTGATTGGTTCAAGTCTTTATGATCGAGACAGCTTTCTGTGATATTTTGAGATGTTATGAATGCAACAGATTATAAAGATATATTACAAAGTATTAAGGATTCAGCAGATCGTTTAATATCATCAGATAATACCCAATCTCATGAAAAATGGATAAAAATGGTCATTGATGCTCAAAAAGAATTACAAAATAGAAATGATGAATGATACGCAAAAAATGTTATTTCAAATTTTCTTTATTTACTTAATGAAGCATTTCAAGAAAGATATTTGAAACTACATTGAGATTATTATCAAACCTCTGAAAGAAAAGAAGAAGTTAAAAAAATGAAAGAAAAAACAAAAAACGTAAAAGTTTCTTAAATTTCCAGCAACACATACCCTCTCTACGTTCGGTCACATAACAGGACTTACCTTCCATCTCCGACCTAAATAAATTTCAGCGGAAAGTCGGGACGTCAGGCGAAGTCCAGACGTTGTCTGTCATATCCCTATAGTAATCAAATTCTTTTAGGAAGAAATTTGGAGGGGATTTTTTATTTTAATTTAGATTTTTTGCAAAAGAAAAGAAAAAAGATATAATTTAACGAAATTTATCCTTCATAATAAAAGAAAATGAATGATATTTTAAATAACAATATAGAAAACAAAAATACTAATTGAAATATTGGTAGTTTTGATATAAACAAAAAAAAGTCAGAAATAACACAAGAACTAAATATTCCCAATTACAAAGATGGAATCGATTTGATTTTTGAACAGAATCCTGAGTTATTAATAACTATATCTAAAAACATTTTACCAAATAAAAGTATTTATGATAAACATATAAATCAAACAAATCAAAACACAGAATTTATATCTTTATACAGAGCAGAATGAAATACTGTAGACAAAGAAAAACTTCCTATTGCCATTAGAGGTAATGCTGGATCATGGTTTAATCCAGATATCCAAGAGGCTATAAGATATAAAAAAATGAATCCCGATCGTAAATTATACAAAATCGATATACCAAAAACCTTATATGAAAATATATATAAAAATAAATTAGCATGAGAAGTATCAAAATGAGAAATACAATTACCAGAAAGTATAAGTAAACTAAAAATCAATATAGAAGTCGTTGCTAAACAACTATATACTGAGTATTTAACCACCATTTTTCCTGAAAGTAAAATAAGAAATATTGCTTATCATTGAACATCATCTACATTTGAAGGTGAAAACTTTGATAAATCAAAGTTATGAAGTTCAACAGACAACATTACTAATAAACTATGATTTTATTTTGTTCCAGATAAAAAAGTTTCTGATATTTTCATAAAATGAAGGAAATATAAACGAGAAAATGGGAAAATAAAAGTATTTTTACCAGAAAATGCTAAAACGCTTTGTGTTTTATTAAATATAAAAAATCCAGAATATATTGAAGGAGATATTTTTCAAAAATATGCTGAAGAAAATAAAATGCCACCACTAAAATTGGATAGTGATTCTATTGTTATAACACCTCAAACCAAAAATATATTACCAGAATTTTCTTGTGAAAATTATATAATTTTTGAGCAAGAACAAATTCATATTTTAGGATCTAAAAAAGATATAAAACAACTAAAAGAATGGCTAAATAGTAAAAAATAGTATTTTTGATTGATTTATCTTATTTTTATCTTAATTTAATTTAGAAAAAATCCCCTCCAAGTAAATAAGTAAGGGAAACGAACAGACAACACGCACTATCCATCATAATTCTACGACGGACTAGTGCGAAACGTTAGAGGACATTTGTGTTTATGCCTTTAAAAGTTATTAATATTTTACTTCTTACTTCACCTATGAATATAGTCCAAGAAATAAAGAATTTTGTTGAGAATGAGTGCAAAAAACCAAGCAGCAAATATGGTTACGAACCTTTTCCATTTCATTTTGTTCCTATGGTCAATTATGCAGAAAAACTTTCTGATGAGTTATGAGGAGACAAAGAAGTAATTTTAATTGCAGCTTGGTTGCACGATATTGGTTCAATTATTCATGGTCGTGAAGACCATCATATTACAGGAGCAAAGATTGCTGAAGAAAAGTTAAAAGAAATACAATATCCTGCGGAGAAAATTGAATTAGTAAAAAAGTGTATTCTAAATCATAGATGATCTCAACAAAATTGAAGAAGCAGCATTGAAGAACAAATTATTACTGAAGCAGATGTAATGAGTAATTTCGATAATATTAGTGGGATTTTCAATGCTGCTTTTGTATATGAAAACAAAACTCAAGGTGAAGCAAAAGATTCAGTAAGAGAAAAACTAGAAAGAAAACGGAAGCAACTACATTTTGATAAATCTAAAGAAATAATTAGACCAAAATATGAGGCAGTAATGTTGCTTCTAAAGTAACGGCAAAAACACAAACACTTCGGTCACATTGTGACTCCTCTAACAGATTCTGTCCTACACACCTCCTATATATCAATTTTTTATAAGAAGTCGGTGCTTCGGACGAGAAGCGGACGTTAGGCGACATCTATCTTCTGACTAAAAAAATAAAGCGGTACTTTTTTTGATTTTCCAAAAAACGGGGATTTTAAAGACAAAGATTTTTTGACAAATATAACAATTTAGTTCATAATTAAGTTATAAACTTTAATTATTTAAGGGTCTAGAGTACTTTAGCAAAAGAACTAACGTACTCTTTTAAGATTTTTGATAACTTAGTATAAATATTTTCTCACTCTATTCAACAATTAAATCTAAACTCACATTCTTTCAGGTGCAAACTAAATTTATCTTTAGTTACTCAATTAAATTTATTCAATCTTCTTTTACAATAGCTCCAAAAACTTTCTATTCAATTGATGTGTCTTTTACCTCTTGCAAACTCGTTTTTTCAATGATCTACTCTGTAATGTTTATCGTATCAAACATCAACCAATCCATTATATTCATAATAAATTTGATGTTTGAGTTGCCGTCAAATCTTTAGAAAAATATTCTAAAATTAAGATGGTTTTTTGTCTGCTAAGGTGTGAATTTCTTCTATAAGGGTTTTTAGTAGTCATGAACTGGTTATAATGATTATTTAAATCACTTCAACTACTCTAGACCCAAAAATAAAACTATGTGATAATTTTAGCCGAAAATGAAAATAGTGCAAAATTCTTGCGGACAAATAGAACACGCCCTAAATCATAAACCTAGAAAGATCCTAGGATATAAAACATCTTATGAGGTACAATATACTACTAATCTATCTTATATCTGTTAGTGGTGCATTTCGGTTGAAATTCGATTTATTTTTATAGAATAGATGTTTCCTATATTTTGTTTCCAAAAAAGGCTTTTTGGTTCTTGTTCTTGATTGATATCAACAGTCCATATCCACACAAACAGAACCCTTCTTGAATTTAACCAAAGAATACTTATACTATTTTTTTTATCATTAATGCATCTAACCATGGAACAAGAAACCACAAAAGAGTTATATGTAATGCCTCGTATTGGCGACAAAGCACCTGCTTTCAAAGCTGTAACAACACAATGAGAAATAGATTTCCCTAAACAGTATGAATGAAACTGGGTAATACTTTTTTCTCATCCTGCTGATTTTACACCAGTGTGTACATCTGAGTTCATGACTTTTGCTTCTCTTGAGGAGAAGTTTAACAAAGCAAATTGTAAGCTCGTTGGGCTCTCAGTCGATGGATTGTATAGTCACATAGCATGGCTAAGAACTATCAAAGAAAAAATTGAATACAAAGACATGAAAAATGTTGAAGTTACATTCCCGTTGATCGAAGACATTACTATGAATGTTGCCAAGAAATACGGTATGATACAAGAATGAGAAAGCAACACAAAAGCAGTTCGTGCAGTGTTTTTTATAGATCCAAAAGGCACAGTAAGAGCAATTATATACTACCCTCTTAGTCTTTGAAGAAATTTTGATGAATTATACAGAGCGTTAATTGCGATGCAAGCAGCTGATAAGTTTGGTATTGCCACTCCTGCTGACTGGCGCCCATGAGATGATGTTATTGTACCAACTGCTGGCTCATGTGGAGTAGCAAAAGATAGGGTTGAAGGAAAAGAGTGACCTATGAAATGCTATGATTGGTTTTTCTGTACAAAAGAAATAAGCAAAGAAGATATTGAAACTGGTCTTGGAATATAATAAATTCAAAAGCACTCATACTCAGACTTAAAAGTATTCAATAATCATTTTTGAAGTAATGATGTTTTTTTGAAAGAAAAAAAAATTTAATTATACTGCTTTTAAATTATTCTTTTTAATATAAATAAAAAATATGCTACAAAGGAAAAAAAGCTTCACGCTCATTGAAATGTTAATTATTGTGGTGGTTATCGGTATACTGGCTGTTGCCTTGATACCAAGACTTACAAATGCACAAGAAAGAGCAAAAGACTCTACCCGCAAAGTAAAAATAGGACAAGTTTCAAATGCAATTTCGGTTTATAAAGAAGATTTTTGATCTTTTCCTATTGCTCCTTTCCATATCACCTCTTGATCACTTTCAACTATCAGTTCAATTAGCGATTCTCTATCACCATATTTATCAACAATTCCAACAGATGCGGGAAAGTGAGTAGCAGCAAAGATGAGTGTAAATAGTTGTGTTCTAACTGGAGATTCTTTTGCTTACTCGAGCAACATAAGTTGATCTTGGTTTGCTGTTACTGCTCTGAGTGAGTCAAAAAAAGGAAATACTTCTAATTGTTTATGAGTTGTTGATTCTAACAATGCACCATTTCAAAATCAGGGAGTTTTAAATCCTGGTAGCACTGCAAGTGCGTGAGGACAGAGTGATTCTAGTAAAACTCCTTGAGTTTACTATATTTGAGATCAGATTATGATAACAAATTGAACTCCTGAAGGAACCTATGTAATACGAAATAGAAATGTTTGAGCATCAATTTCTGGGACAACTGCTGCTTCTTATGGTTGTCATTTTCAATGGTGAAATAACTATTGCTTTTCTGCAGCTTGAACAGTCCCAACAACAGAATCTTTAGTTGATGCTTCAAATTATTGACCACCAATTAATCGATATAATCATGGTATATTTATAATATCCAAAACAACTCCATTTGATTGGTCTAATAAACAAAACGACAATATTCGAGGTGACACGACAAGCAATGCAACAGCAAGACAATGACCATGTGAGGTGTGATATCATGTTCCTTCGCAAAGAGAATGGTCTTGATTAGTTGAAACACGACAAAGCATTTACACTACTGGCATGACGAATTGAAATCTTTTTAGAGATACACTTCTTCTTCCTATGGCTGGTTATCGTGCCTGAAATGGTGGTGCTATTAGTAGTCAAAGTTTTCAAGGTAACTATTGGTCATCTACTCCTAACTGAACATCTGCCTCTCGTCTGAGTTTCTTTACTTCTGGAATATTGCCTAATAGTAAAAATACGCGTGCCAATGGTATGTCAGTTCGTTGTTTCAAGAACTAATTATTTGCATCTCCCCCCCCTACTCTCCACGCAACACATAGATAGTCGCACGATTGAAAAGTCTCATTGGGAGTATTGTTTCACCGACTCACCTAGAGATAAAGAGATTGAAATCATCATATCGTCCATCGTTTGGTCGTCTATATTTTGTGGGAATCATACGAGTAGTCAATCACGCAAGTCTAATTTGCGCAGCGTGCGTATGTCAGGCAATTGTAAGATCGACCGGAACATTCTCCAATCGTCATGTCACATAGTCTACTTTGCGAAAAAAGTTACGATCGTAAGTGCCTTTTTCACCATCAAAACCAGTCAATCCATAACGCATGATCGTATCAGGATTGTGTGCCAACACAATAACATTGTCTTCCTGTTTGATTCAAGACAGTATAGTTACATTTGCTCCTCACGCTCGTTCATCTCACAATCCAAAGAGACGAACTGATAGATCATTTTTTCAAGTGGCGGAAATTGGGATTTGTATTTCTTGATTTTGCAACAGCGGTATTCACAAAGCTTTGATAGCAGCAATTACCTCTTCTTTTATGTTCTGTCATCTGTACGATGTTTCCTCGTCGTGATTTCCCAAAACACCATAGATAGGGAAACGGATATCTTTCAACGGTGAAAGAATTGTTGCTACGGTACCACTTTTAGGCTCATAGACCCAATCACCAACGATAAATACCGCATCAATATTTTCTTGTTTGTTTATTTTATCAACCAATCAGCGCACAAACTTTTGTCATTTATATGGTCACACATGCAAATCAGAGAGCACCACAAAATTTCCTGAAAATCCCAAGGGCAATTCATGCGTTTGCACTTGTACCAAATATGGTTCTCACCACCTCATTCGAGCAAATACAAAAGCTAGTAAAATCCGTAAAACACCCACTATTAGACGTTTTTTAGTCAATGCAAAAATTCCCCACCCAAAAATTCCTCCTATTAGTCCTACCAACATCCATATCATAGCAATTGGCTCTTTAACTCAAATAATTACGATAACTACCATACTTGCGAACAGGACAATTGCAGGAAACAAAAGGAATTTCCACAAATATTTGAATATTGATTTCATGATTTTTATAATGTGTATCAAAAATAAATTAATCAATTTTTATTGAGAGATCCGACATTCAACTGGTTTCATCATATGTTTTTTCTGTATGTAAACTAAGCATTTTTTTACATTCTTTTCGATCTGGCATGAACTGCTCTACCAGTTGATAAAATTTCTTCGTGTGATTCTTCTCCAAAAAATGAACGAGTTCATGCACGATGATATATTCAAGTGCTGGTTGCGATTTTTTCATCAACTCAAGATTTATCGTGATCGATTTTTTGGTTATATGTGCGAGTCACCAAACAGATTTCATTTTCTTGATTTTTCGAGTCGGTACATGGATGCCAACAATCTGCCCATATTTTTCTACAAGCGGCGGTAGGATATTTTCAAGTTGTTTGCGATACCGGTTATTCATAGCTCTTTCTTTTTGCTCCCTCGTGTATCAAGCTGGTTGATAAAACACGATTGCATTTTCTTGCAAAACAATTTTGGCAAATCATCTGGCTTTTTGCTCGACCAACAAAGGATATTTTTCCCCTGCGAAATAGTGCATTTCTCCGCTCTCATAAGCCCTTTGTAATGTCTTTTCTTCTCATGTAAATCTTTTTATTTGCCCCTTTATTCGCTCTTTTTTCGGTTCAACAAACCTTTTAATCTCGTGTTCACTTGTGCCTATACGCACAGTCACTACCACCTGTCCATCTGGTGGCGTCACATGAAGATAATAATTTTTTACTCTTTTCCACGATACCAAAACCTGCATATCATCAATCAATATTGTGTCTTTTTTATATGTTTTGCGACCCATCTGGCAAGTGTACACATCTGCACATATTTTACAAGACAAGGAGATTCGTCGTTAGAAAAAAAGATCACCTATGGTGGCAATCTTTTTGTAGATTAAATGATTTCAAGGATCAGCAATTTGTGATTTACCTGGAGGTGATGGGATTCGAACCCATGTCTGAAAGTCATATAATACAGCGTCTACCATCATAGATAATGTTTTTCTCCCGGAGGCATGCTAAGCTACACTATCAAGCATCGCAATTTTGGTGTATCTATTTTGAGTCTACATACTTGACTTTGGGTTTCCTGCTTGAACCTCTCACGCATAGCAGGAGTCTGCAGCAAGAGTTCTATGAATAAGATACTGGACCGCGATCAAGCGGGTATCAACTACGCAGCGTATGCATAATTGAAAGCACTCATTCTAAGGTTTGAGTTTGCACTCTTTTGGTGATCGATTATTTTATCCTCGGTACGATCATCGAGCGATGGCGACCATACTACATGTGATACTCCCATCAAATCCAGAAGCACCCCCATATATATGTACTTTTAAGTATAAACACTCGGTTACAAAAAACAAGAACAAACTCTTGACTTTTCTATTTTTATGGATAATCTGTGGTAATCTTTTAGAAAACTGTGGTTTATCGCAGGAACAGCTAAAAGACAAATTATGAAATAATTAACCAAAAAAAACAGAAAATCATGGAGGAAAACAAACAAAAAGGAATGGAGCTATCTGTTGTAACATTAAAAGGCAACAGAAGCAGCCAAAAAATTGTGAAAAAAGACGAAAAGAGACATTTACATGCGATGTCTCCCGAACAGTTGAAAGAGCGCATAACCGATGCTCTCAAGAAGTATGTAGAAGCGAAACAAAAATTTTCCCGAAGCAGGACGAACACAAAAGGTCTGCAAAAAATGATGGACAAACACAGCTCAACAGCGCTTTTAGCGCTCGATGTGTTGTGTAAGTACGTTAGCACAAAAGGAAAAGAAGATGAGTTGTTGTGCTGCCCGCACTTGAGCAAAGTCTATCAACAATTTATTGCTGTGGGTATTGAACTTAATCTCGTAAGCACGACAATCCCATTTGAAAAATGGATTGCCTATCGAGAACAGTTTGGTCTCGAAAGCAGAACCAATCAGTTCTACCTTACAGGTGGAACTACCATTGAAGAGAACATCGCCTTCCAAAAAAGAAGGTATGAAAAAGGTGATTTTCTTCGACCGACTGAAGAAGTTCCGGTAAGATACGGAACTATTGAATAATCCCTCCAAAAAAAATCATTTTTTAAGCCCTCGGTTTCTTCCGCGGGCTTTTTTTAATACAAATAATATGGTGGAAAAAATGATACAATTTTTCAAATATTATAATTCTACTACAATATTTTCTCCATCAGGATCCTGAAATTCTAGTTTAAATGCTTGTAGTTGCATCTGGTAAAAATCATCACCTCCATACAAATAATCACCCACTATAGGCAGGCCATGTTCTGCGAGATGATATCTGATCTGATGAGTACGCCCAGTGAACAATTGCACTTCCAAGGTTGCTATTTTGTATTTTTTCAACTCCTCTACTGGAACCGCATGACGTTTTTTTGCAGCATCGAGTGTCGCATCTCGCGTTTTTTTTGCCAATCTTTCGCGAAAATCATCATCATTTATTGTCGCACGAAGGATCTCGGTAATTCCCAATTTCGGCTCATAAAAAGGTATTTTAGGTTCAACAACTTTGGATATAATATATGGCAATCCACTTGATTTTGCAACTCAGGTTTCAAGCGGACTTTGATTTTTTCATAGTTCAGTATTTCCCAAAATATTTTTTGATATGCCCGACTCTTTTCTTGGAACCTGCGCTTGTGCAGTCTCATTTCAGACTCATAGGTTATCCAAGAATTGTTGCCCTTCGGGCAATATATAACAACTGGCACGATATCGTTTATGGAGTGGAACTGCTCTTTTCGCATCAAGTGTTAGTGCTTTTGATTTATCATGAAATAATTTTTGAAAGTGCGCTAGTCATCTCTCTGTTTTTGCAATTATCATCAACCCATCTGTTTCTCTATCCAAACGATGTACCAATCACGCTCTGATAAAATTACCTACTGTCGGCATACTCTCATATCTTTTATACAATGCTCCAACGACCGATGGATACTCTATTCCCCACACACTATTTGGATGAGAAAGCACTCACGCTGGTTTATGAACTACAATGTAATCAGGCTTTTCAAGCATTATTTCAACTTCTGGCACCGCAGGTGCCTGCGCAAGCACACTTGATTCAAGGTATCTTTCAGGATGAACTATATGGATACGGTCACCGCTTTTTAGGTGGTATGATTTCTTTTTTACTTCTCCATCATTTATCGTTATATCACCGCGCCCAAGGAGACGATGAAAAAAATTTCTCGTATATCATTGTACGCGAGTTAAATATATATCCAACCTTTCACCATCTCACGTATAGATGAAATCATATACTTTTTGTGGGGCATCTGATTGTATTTGATTTTCTTCATTCGATATTTGCATTTCATTCATGCGAGTATTGTATAGATTAGACCTTATGTTGCAAGGCATTCAAAAAAAATATCTAATAGTTATCAAATTTTATAACGAATCACTTGCAAGACAAAGAGAAAAAATTATGCTCAGTGCATAATACGCGAAGCACCTTTTACCCTTTCACTCTTGCACATGGAACGTAATGGATTGGGATTGCTTTTAGCTATAATCGCCTGAGGAGAGCCAATCCTCATAGGTTTTCTAACGCATCAACAATGGATTATTCTTGTTGGTCTAGGAAATCTATTATTGATTCTGCTCCGATATCGTTTTTCACACCACGCAGGTTTGAGCGAAAAGTTGTTAGCAGAAAAAAAATATTATACATCATTTTTCAATGCAAAGCTTCATGGACATGACGCTCCCAAAAAACCAGTTGACTTCCAACGGATGCTTGCGCTCATCGCTTTTATCGGTTGAATCGTTGTCTATTTTTTGTTGCCATATCATCTCTTTACAAAACTAGCAGGACTGCTTATTGGATCTGGGCTTATCTACTGGATTCTAGCGCGGTTCGTGCACGGATTTAGAAAAGCGCACAGATCAATTTTTGGAAAATTATCTATCCTTGCTATATTGCTCGGTATCTGACGATGGGTGTTATGATCACCAGCAATGCTTAATTATATCGGTGCAAGCGTCCAAGCACCAACTATTAGTACATGAGATACACAATCTGAAACAATACTATCTGGAACCACCACAGAAATTCTGACTACCGGAGCAACTGCAACATGAACTACGGAAACTGAACTACCCATGAGTGGGACGATTGCAGGCACGCCAACAACTGACTCTACAACCGAAACGACAGCTAGTGCTTCACTTCCTGATTGAGCATTATCATTTGCATACGTTGTGCCTGCTATCGTAAAAAAATTCAATCTTCCAATGAATGGACGTGATGTTACATTCACAAACATTTCAAAAACAAATGAAATCTATCCATACTTCAAAGCAGGATATTATGATAAATTCTTCGGGCTTGGCATAAATCCAAATACAAAAGTTTCATGTAACGTCTATTTCGTGATGCTTGGACTTGCACAAAATCGAAAAGTATCTTATACGCCAAACACCGTTTTCAGTGCATTCGCAAAAGAAGCTACCGCTCGCTGACAAACATACGGCTGTGAACCTGGAGGAAATGTAACAGCTGTAAATTTACCATAGAAAGTTAACAGACGTTTGAAACCAACAATTGCATTCACGCTCCAATAATAAAAATAATTAATCATATAACAGCAAAGACTCTTGCTATTCGTAGCATCGGTTTTCGTCCAAATGAAAAACTATAAAAAAGTGAAGAAATGATAAATGAAATTAGTATATTTGTTCCGAGTAAACCCAATAATAATTTTATGGTGTCTTTAAGGTTTATTATATTTTCATAAGATCATATTCGTCCCATAGATTGGAGTATTTTACTACCATGATGTGTTAATTCTGAACATTCACCAAAGGAAACGCCTTCAAACATCCAATACATAAGTTGCACAAGAAGTGCACTAGATAGAAAAAACAACAGTCATATTACAAGATATTTTATGTATGGCCAAATGGTTTTAAGTAGCATTTTAATACGAGATATAATTGTATCTCATGGAATCAGTATGAGCATTTCTTTTTTAGCCTCTTCAATTGTTTTTTTAGTATAATTATCAATTTTTTGGAATGGTTTCGGTGATACTCTTTTAATCAATTTCGAGAGATGAGACCATATGCGCTTATGAAATCGCAATTTTCCATTTGGATGTCATAAGATTTTCCAAAAAACCAACAGCAAAACACCTATGGAAATAACAAACAAAAATCATAATTGAATACCTGTTATACGAAAAATCAAAGAATTTATAAATATTTTTACATTTTCCGTATGTGTTATTGGCAACAATACTGTTTGGATTAGAATATCTTGCAACATGATGTATATCAAAATAAATAAATAGTTAAATAGTATTATATCCAATTTCCTCTTCTAAGCAAAAAAACATCGTCAAAACATCAATTATCCTATACCAATACAATGATAATGTTTCCTTATTAACAAAAAAACCTGCCACAATGGACAGGTTTTTTCACACTTATATCTCGATAACAAGGACCAGGAGAACGATGGTAACTGTCCCACGGCAAGGGTGAATAGACAACTCATACACGAAGTATAAGCTCCTACGCAATTGTAGGAATTAGTCATCTGACCCGGTACCTTGTTATCGAAACATAGGTATATATTCTATAAATGATCCCTCTTCCGTTTCTTTGACGTATTTATTATAAATACTTTTTCTTATTTGTCAAATTTTGGAAGAGATTTCATATAGTTTGTAACTCGGCGAGGGTGAATTACAAAGTGCTTTGAAAAACTTTTTACTAATCTTGCAAAGCTTCTATCTTATACAAAAACCACTATAAAAAAACAAGAAAAAACATGTATTTTCTGCCTACCATCGGTTATAGTAGTAGGTATCCAGTAGTATTGAAAAGAGTTAAGATATCTTTTTGAATTCTTCTTGCAGTTCTTCGATTATTTCTATCTGTTTTTGAAGTACGATTCCACAAAACAATTACCAATTAACCATTAATAATTAGAATTACTGCCCCACTATCACTTTTGCGGCCTTTATTACTTTTCTAACACCATCTTTTTGATACACATATCACGGTGAAAACTCTTTGATTATTTTTCCTTTGAGCGACTCTTCCTCTATCGGTTCCACACTTAATGGATCATGCAACTCCATATCTGGCTCCTCTCCTATTGTACTGATACGACTTATCGAAAGATCTGCCAGTACTTTCAGTGAGTTCTCGTACATTAAACTGACACCTTCAACCCGAGTGTTTCATTGTAAATCATCCGGAATATGGTCTATTGATTGTCCTAAATGATCGATAATAGGCGAGAGTTTTTTCACGACATCCACGAGTTGTTGAAGTTTGCTTTCTTTATCGTCTCATTCTACTCTTTTCACATAAGAATCAAACTCGCTTTTCAACATAAAATAATCGTATTGTGCCTTTTTTGCTATCTCTTCAAGCTCTTTTATTTTGCCTTCAGTTCATGAATGAGAATCAAGTGATTTTTTCTCAAGTGCGTCAGTATACTCTTCTAACGCAGATAAACTTCTTTGTAAAACCAGTATATCATGTGGATTCTCTGCATCCAGAAGCGCTTTTGCAAACAAATCCTTGGCTTCCATCATACTATACCAGTGGACTTCATGTCATTCCTCCTTTTCTTCCTCTGTCAAATCTAATGCTCACAAATCACCATCTACTTTCGCAGCAAAAATGTGATTCTCTATCAAGCTACCTTCTTTTGCATACATACGATACTCTCTAACTATTCCGACATACTCAATATCTTTGATGGTCGCGCCGATTTCTTCTTTGAGTTCTCTTTGCATTGCAAATGCAAGTGGCTCTCCATCAGTAGATCAACCAGGCAAATAATACCTTCACTTTGCATGAATTACAGCAATTTGATTTTTGCTATTCCACAAAATAGCTCTTACTGCTATTCTAGGTTGTAGATTACTATAAGCACCTACTTTATTTTCTAGACCAAGTAATTCTGGTGTCAATTCTACGATAAACATGATTTTTGTTACATAATATAATAAATTGGCTTTTGTATATGCAATGTAAATTCTGAATTGCCCGTCCTGTCGTCATTCAGCTAGCTAACCACAGATAGTGCGGGCACCTCGCCTTCGGCGAGCAGAATCTAATTTGATCTATGTTCCATTTCTAAAACACTTTTTACAACCACATCTGCATTTGGAGCAAGGTGTTCTATTTTTCTTGCAAGCACATCATCTACTGAATATCGCTCTCATCAAACAACTCACTCAGAACCTAAGATCGGTATCAACTCTCCATCATAACTTTTCACAACATAATGAAATAGCGCAACTAATGTATAATAATGTTCTTGTATATCTTCATTTTTATTTTCCATCAATACCCAATCAACAAGAGGGAGATCAAACATATTTTCTACAACATCAACACTTACTCTATTTTTCGTTCTAATCAAAGCGTTTTCTTCTATCTTTGCTAGATTAAATACGATTTCTCCTTGATCATTGCGCGCGGTAACTTGCTGATTGTTTTCTTCTAGTGGAGATCAACCAGTAAATTGTACTTGAGGTTTCTTACCCTCTTTCTGAGTTATTACCAAAAAAATCTTTGAAAAATCAGGAGAGAAAAACCCATGACCTGAACTATATGTTCTTATGATAGGTAATCACTTATACTCATCAGCCTGAGCGATATCTTCTAATGGCATCTCATAAATCGTTCCATCTATTTTTTTCACTGCTACCAAATATTGATTTGCTCTTTTTCTTACGCTACATAATTGCAATGCTGAACACATCTCTTCTGGATTAATCTTTTCCATATAATCTTTCATGGTCTATATATTGGAAGATATAAAGAATATTCATAAATCACACGCTACCATATATACAATAACATCATTCTATATTGATGGTTTACCCCTTTATGATCCATCCTTTTGCAAGATACTCATCAATCTTTTTGTATTTCATCTCTTTTTGTTCTCACTGTGGTGAAACGAGAATAACGATATCATTGCGTCAGTACTGTTTCGGTGCTCAAGCAATTGTTGCATTTACTCCTGTCACCTGGAAACCACTGTTGCCATGTGTTTTTATGGTTAACTCACTACCTTTATCGGTACTGTTGGATGGCGAGAGTTCAATAACTTCAACATCAGAATCATTATTGTCAGCGAAAGCTTTTGCGTACGGCGACACAGATGCTGTAGCATCAAATCATGGTTGCATCATCACGCGCGGGTCGAAAGATGGCGCAGATTGCGCTGCTTCCTCCAGTTTTCTCAATAAAAATTCATCTTGTGCTTCCTGTTGTGCTAATACCTGTTGTGGTTGTCACATCTGATTAAATTCTGTCCTCAAAGCAATCGCAAGTATTTCTTTTTCTATCGTACCAACAAGCTGTTCATACTTTGTATATGCTTCTTGCTTGTACATCACGAGCGGATCTTGTTGCGCATATCCATACAAACCAACCTTATCACGCAAATTTTCCATCGCATCGATATGATCAACCCAATATTTATCCATTATGTTTAGATAAATCATACGCATCGTCGCATCAGCTGATTGAATATTTGATCACGTTACTTTATTTTTGTAGTATGAATGCAGGGCATTTATGATTTTATTGCGGAATGATAATTGTTTTTTTGGTTTTTTTCCTGCGTTGGTATGTTCAAGTTCTTCGATCGTTTCTGGAGCATTTTCCACAAGCGTTGCAAAATTAGCAATAGCGAACTCTTGTTGCAGATTTTCAATAATTTGCTCTTTATCCAACTCTAATGAACTATATTGTGCTAGTAGTGAATCAATTACTTTTGGAATAAAGTGATCTATTTCACGCATCGTTGGAGTCATAGCGTCCTGCACTTGTGTTGCATCCCATTGCTCTTGTGCGAGGATTTCATCACGTTTTGCATAGACACGTTGTCTTTGTGTGTTTACTACTGAATCGTAATCAAACAAATGTTTTCTAATTGAGAAGTTCCATCATTCCATTTGCTTTTGCGCCCTTACAATCGAATTTGAAAATTGTGATTGCGTAAGTTCTAGTTGTTCCAATTGATCCTGTGGTAACAACATTTTTGCGACAGATTGTATTTTTTCTCCTCCCATTTTACGCATGATTTCATCATCAAGCGCAACGAAAAACACTGATAAACCAGGATCTCATTGACGTCACGCACGTCCTCTTAACTGATTATCAATACGACGTGATTCGTGTTTTTCTGTACCCAGAATCAATAACCCATAGTGCAAATCTCTTTGTATGATTTCAGGTTCTATGTTGTCTTTTGGCGTCATAAGTATCTGTGCAAAAGCATCTCCAGCGTTTGCGCCATTATCATTTTTCTTTTTTGATTGCGTGCGTAAAATTATTTTGAGACGATAATTAGTTCACTCATACCACTGTCCTGTAGCCTGACGGATTGCGTCATCAGATAGCCCACCATCAGAGAGTTCTTGTAATCCACCGATAGTAAACTCGTATTCCGCTGAAGAGTACACGGTGAAAGAAACTCACTTCGGCGGAATTTTAGCGAAAGTATCTCCCTCCAACGTATGCTTCGCTATGGTTGCGTATCCAAGTGCAGTTTTTTCAAACAATCATTTTTCAAGTTTAATATCTGTACCACGTCATGCCATATTTGTTGCAACAACGACACTTTTGAATTTACCAGCGTTCGCAATAATTTCTGCTTCTTGTTGATGGAACTTCGCATTTAATACATAATGTTGGATGCCTAGTTTACGAAGTAAATCAGACACATATTCTGATGTGCTAATTGCCGATGTTCCTATCAACATTGGGACTCCAGCGTCATGATAGAAACGAATATGATCTACGACCGCATTCCATTTCGCATTTTGATTGAAAAACACTTTGTCGTTTTTGTCTACACGAATCGTTGGTCTATTTGTAGGTACGCTCAACACTTCTAGACTATAAATTTTTTCGAACTCCTCTCCTTCTGTCGTAGCAGTTCCTGTCATCCCTGCTAGTTTTTTATATATCTTGAAGAAGTTTTGGTAGGTAATTGTTGCCATTGTTTTTGACTCTCTTTGGATGAGCACTCATTCTTTGGCTTCGATTGCTTGATGTAATCCCTCTGAATATCTACGTCAAGGCATTGTACGCCCTGTGTGTTCATCTACAATCAGAATTTCACCATCTTGCACAATATAATCTTTGTTATTCACATACACTGCTGAAGCACGAAGTGCGTTTTCAATATGATGAATTTCGTCATATCACAAATCATTATAGATATTTTCCACACCAATTATTTGTTCTAATTTTGCGATACCCATACTTGACAGCGATACATTTTTTTGCTTCTCATCGATATAGTAATCACCATCCTCTTCCTCTTTAGCACCTGGATTTAGCATATCTCCAATAAGTCATTTTGAGACCTTTTTCTTGCCTGCGCACGGACGAAGTTGACGAACGATTGTGCTATAATATGTGTATTTTTCTGTTGGTTCTTCGCTCGGATATGAGATGATAAGCGGCGTTCTGGCTTCATCAATCAAAATAGAATCCACCTCATCGACGATCGCATAGTGTAATGGACGCCACAAAAGCTGACGTTCTGCGTTACTTTTTACGAGATTATCACGCAAGTAATCAAACCCCAATTCTGTATTTTCCACATAGGTAATATCTTTTTCATACTCTTGGCGACGTGTGTGCAATGGTGTCGATTTAGTGATAGAACCGGTAGAAAGTCACAACCAATTATATAAATAGGCCATCCATTCGCTATCACGAGAAGCAAGGTAATCATTTACCGTTACCACATGCACTCATTTTTTTGCAAGAGCGTTGAGATAAACAGGCAAAGTCGCAACCAATGTTTTTCACTCACCCGTTTTCATCTCGGCAATTATCCCATTATGCAAAATAATTCACCCAAGAAGCTGGACATCGTACGGTACCATATCCCAGATGACCTCTTGTCATTTTACCATACACTTCATTCACCTCATCCTTTTGGTAGCTTGTTTTACTGTCGCGAATGCTTCTGGCATAATATCATCAAGCGTCGCTCCATTTTCTATTCTTGCGATAAATTCAGGCGTTTTAGCCTTAATCTGCTCGTCGGTAAGATCATCCCATTGCGCATCCAAATCATTGATTTGCTTCACAAAAGGAAGCAGTTTATTTATTTTTTTCTGGTTATAGTCACCAGAGATACTATTTAATAATCGATCAAACATCTAATAAAAATAATATGATAAATATTTTTTCATGTATGTTTTTCTTGCATAGTTCAGTTGAGTATTGTATGCTCGGGTGGAAACTTCATGTTTGGATGGTAAGAGATTCCTCTTTCTAATTACAATCTTGCTCTCTGATCTATTCGAACCCGTTCGAACGCAATATCCTCACATATTCGTTAGCGTAGCTGTCTCGGAGAGCGTTGCGGTCAGATAGCATACACCTAACCATTAACAATTAATAATTAATAATTAGTGATTAATCTCCGATTTATATTTTCAACATAAAAGAAGAGACCATCGAAGATGGTTGCCCGTAGTATCTACGGTCAGTTCTGTATGCAACGACAGGACGGGCAATTGCCTCATCGGACAAGCCCTCCTTCGGCAAGAAAAAAAATTATAATATATCGTCCCGAAATCGTTTGAGTTTCTTTGCTTTATGTGGTGTGTTATATGCGAAAGATTGAGTATACCTATATGATGCGCCTAGTACAAACTGTACAAGCAAAAGACCACACGCTGTGATACCCAAAAATTGGGCAAGAACTTTGATGATATCTTGCGTTGAAAAAGCAACTGAACGCAATTGTGGTCTTTTTAATGTGCTCGCAAACTCTCTAGAAATATCTTGAAACGTCTCGTCTACATTCGCTCTGGCAATAAATAATGCTTCTTGGGTTGGCAAAAAATAGATACCACTCGTAGTACCCATCAAAAACAATAACATACTCAAAGCGAAAAGTTTTTGTTTCATTAGTTTATGGTATTGATTCTAGATTGAAAAGCAAATGAAGAGCAAAAAACATTTTACTAATATTTTTTAAAAAACATTGACATTAACTTTCTTTTATTTATAGTAATAAATGTCAAATAAATAAATAAACAATAATAAATTAAAACAAATGAAAAAATTATTATTAAAACTGTTTCGATTTGTAGGAGTAGAAATCGAAAAACATGGTAAGATAAGAGTACAGATCTTGCCATTTAACTGGCTCATTAGCATCACCATTCTGCTTATTTCAATAAATCTGATTTTCGGGTCATGGTTTTCATTGAAAAAAACAGAAAAAGCATCTGTTGAGATTTTCGGAAAGTACTATCACGAGGTGGGACCAGGAGGAATATATTTTAAAATTCCTTTCATCACAACCGTAAGAAAAGTTGAAACCGAAGTGAGACACAGATGGGAACTGGGATTCAGAACGAAACAGGATGCCGATAGAACAAACTATGTCGATGTTCCTGAAGAAGCAACGATGCTTACGAAGGGTGGGCATTTAGGATCTGTATATTGGATTATTCAGTACACAATAAATGACTGTTATAATTGGCTATATCAATTACAAGATCCACAAGCCACATTAGACCTCTTAGGACAAGGGTCAATGAGACATATAATTGGCCAAACAGGAATTGACGCTCTGCTAACAACAGAAAAAAATGAAATTCAAGAAAAGAACAAAAAACTTTTACAAAGTTATTGTGACCTTGTAGGCATGAAGGTGACCATAAATGAAGTCAAACTTCAAGACTGCACTTTACCCGATCCAGATGTTCAAAAAGCATATGATGGTGTAATGAATGCAATCAAGGAAAAAGAACGAATGAAAAACGACGCGCAGGGATATGCAAACAAGATAATTCCTGAAGCAGAAGGTACTGCAAGTAGGATTTTAAACGAAGCAAAATCCTATTCTGTAGAGCAGATCAATGGCGCAAAAGCTGAAGTGGCACGTTTTGATGGTATTTATAAAGAATATCAAAAAGACCCTATCACAACCAAAGAAAAATTATGGTTTGAAGCCATGCAAGAAGTTATGCCTAATGGCAAGAAAACTATAATGGATAAAGAAACATTAATTACCATCAAAAACAAATAAAAGAAATGGAAACAACAGAAAAGACAAATGGATTGTTAAACAATCCGAAAAAAAACATAATCGCAACTGGTGTAGTAATATTCCTGTTAATTGTATGCTCTTCTATGCTGTTTATCGTAAAAGAAGGTGAGCAGGCGTCGGCATTTAGGTTTGAGCAACCTTCTCGTGATTATCTTACACCTGGGCTACATGCAAAATGGCCTTGGCCAATCGAAACGGTAAATAAAGTTGACAAACGACTGTTGCTTTATACCGCAAGAGAGATAACCCTTCAAGAAAAAACAAAAAAGAAATTATTAATCGACTGGTTTTGTCTTTGGAAAGTTGACAATCCAAAAACTTATTTTACCAAAGTTGTAAATAAAGGTAAAGCTGAGCGAAGGATTGATGACAATGTAAGTTCCGACATTGCTGCCACTTTAGGTGAAAACGTATTTGAAGACATTGTCACAAACAATCGTCAAAAATTACTTCACGAAATACATGAATCTTCAAACAAAGGCTTGGATGATATTGATCTTTCGATAAAATTTTTATCATTTAACCGGGTTGAATTACCGAATGAAAACAAAACAGCAGTTTTCCGAGATATGATTGCGGACAGACAAAAGATATCAAATGGTTATATCGCTGAAGGGAAGAAATTGGAAGATAGTATAAAATCGAATGCTGACTATTTGGCATCAAAAACAACATCAGAAGCCAAATTACAAGCGGGTATCATAAAGGGAAGTGCAGATAGTACGCGTTTAGCCCTGTTGAACAACGCTTATAACAAGAGTAAAGAATTATTCCGGGTTTATAATGAAATAGAGACATTCATAAAGTCCTATTCGAAAAATACGGAGTGGATTCTGACTCCTGATAATCTATTTCCCAAAAGATAAGGAAATAAAGAGAATTTATCAAGAAAACGATAGTGGTTTCGCTATCGTTTTTTTTATAATATAAAAAATACTCCTAATCCAGGATCCCTTTTGCCTCCTCCCCTTTGAAATACAATCTCATAAAAACAAACGCAATGAGGAGAAATAGTGCACAAAAATAATAGACTGGTATATCTCGCTGAAGTGACAAAGTACCGATAAGCGGACCGACAAACATCACAAATGCTTGGATTGATCACATAAATCAATTGGTTTCTCATATGCGAGACTTATCACTATGTTTGATAACTTCTGCTGAGTTTACTGCTTGTCATACGCCACTTAAAGGAATACTAAGAAACCAGAGTAGTATCAACTGCCACTTCCCTGTGAAAAAAATCATTAACGCAAAAAATATAAAGTTGGAAATACTAGCAGCATAGACAAGTTGTTTTGTTTGCCACTTCTTCAGCCGAAATTTTGGTATCAGGAACCCCGAATTTATAACTGAAATCAAGCCAACCACTGCCATCAAATACCCTATATGTCTGGTGTCAATACCATATGTGTGATCTAATACGATACTCAGGATAGACTGAAAACTAAATGTAGCGACTCAGGTAAAAAATATTGCCCAAAAGATGAAATTATTGTCGCTACGGAACAGGTATTTTGAAAAAACTGGAAATGGATTGATAGCAATTACTCTATCATGTGCTGGTTGGATATTGGTCTCTTTCATAAAAATTCACAGAAAAACAAGTTCAATAAACGCTAACAGAAATGTTACGAAAAAAACCCACCACAATCCAAATGGAATGAGCAAACTTCCAGCGAGTGGTCAGATGATGAATCCTAGACCAAATGTCGCCCCAACTAATCCATAGTTTTTGGCACGTTCTTGGTGAGTTTCAGAAATATCATTCATGATCGCATTCAAAACACCAATGTTTCCTCACGTAATACCATTTACCAACCTTGTTAGAAAAAACAATACTATATTGTGAGAGAGCATCAATACAAAAAAAGACAATGCAGTACCTGCAACACACAAAGCAAGAATACCCTTTCTTCCATACTTATCAGATAGTTGTCCAAGGATTGGAGCAGCGAAAAAAGCGAAAAAAGAATAGACAGTTAGTCACAATGTTACCATTGTGTCAGTTGTATTGAACCAGTCTATTACGTCTGGGGCCAATGGAATCATAATTCCTAAACTCAATATATCCAGGAATAAGACTCCTAGTACAATTATTTTCTGTTTTGACATAGCAGAGAGGTTATTCTTCCAGTTCATTTTTACAAGACAAAGAAAAAAATAGCGGATGTTTTTGTTGCAAATGAGGACGAAATACATACATTAGGTGTATTTGCCACCAATGGCAAAAGTTTATTTGTTAAAAAAATGTTTTGACAAAAAGAAGGACCAAAAAAAGAAGCACTCGCACTACAATAGCAATTTCAAGAAAGCAATTTGGTATAGCTCTGCTTGTTATTTGATGATTATATTTTTTTGCACTTTTTTTTGCAGATGGTTCACCTATTCTTGAAGTGGCAAACAAAGTCTTTTCAGTTATATTAGGTGAACAGTGATTATCAGTGTTTTTCTTGTTATGTGTGCTTGCTGGAGTTGGTGTGCTTTTGAAACAAGGGATGATTGGCACCACAATTAAACAATGAATACTAGCTACCATATTGGTCTCTGCGATCCTCAACTTCCCTCTTCTTGCTGAAGGCGGAAAACAACTTTTGAATATGAAAGAGTGCCTTGCACATGGTTGATATATGTCATGGCCAGTTTTGTGGTTATTACAAAGAGTTTTCGGCGATGCCAATACAGGTGCGTCAAAAATCATTATTATAGTCATGGCGGCTGCCCTCGTAGTTCGGATATTTCGAGCGTGGAATATGAAACTACCAAATCTTTCTGGTTTCAGTGTCAAACGCGAAAACGAAATCCCTTCACCAAAGATATCTAAAAAATGAACAAATAATGAGCGTGACGAGGAAAAAGAAACAGAAGAAGTATATCACACAACGAAAGGTAGCAAATGATGAAATGAGGCAAACGGCTCTATGATCTCGTTGCTAAAAACAGGATTGAAAAAGAAAGTTGAAGAGAAACTGAAAGAAAAAGAACCTAAAAAAATCATTACATTTCCAAAAGATAAACCCACATATCCGATCTCATTGCTAGATTGAACAGGTTCCAACTCTTTTGTAACAGATGAGTCTTATTTGATAGCGAAAGCAAAAGCACTACAAGATAAACTATTAGAATTTTCGATTCCCGTAGAAATAAAATGATACAATGTTGGACCATCGGTCGTACAAATCAAAATCTCACCAGCACAAGGTATCAAAATCTCTTCTATAGAAAGTTATCAAAAAGATTTAGCCCTTGCATTGAAAACAAAGTCTCTAAGAATACTTGCTCCTATCCCAGGCACCGATGTCGTAGGAATTGAAATACCAAATCCACAGTCGCATTTGGTGCGCGTTAGACAGATCATGGAAAATGCTGGGTTTGCAGATGCGGTCAATAGAAATTTGACAAATCTTGTTTTGTGAATCGGTATTGATGGAAAATTAGTACGGAAACCACTAGAAAACATGCCTCATCTACTCGTAGCATGAGCGACATGATCAGGTAAATCAGTAGCTATCAACACATTTATCCTTTCTTTGATGTATCAAAATTCTCCTTCAGAGATGAAATTTTTGATGGTTGATCCGAAACAAGTGGAATTGGGTATGTACGATGGTATCCCATATTTGCTTGCGCCGGTTGAGACCGCGCCGGAGAAAGCGCTCAAAATCCTGAAATGGGCAGTAAACGAAATGGAAAAAAGATACACACTACTGAAATCAATGAGAGTAAAAAAACTTACTGAATATAACGAAAAAGTCCCTTCCAAAGATCTTGTACCAAGGATTATCATTATCATCGACGAGCTCGCTGACTTAATGATGAATAGAAACACCAAAAAAGATACAGAATTGTGCATCACAAGAATAGCACAAAAAGCTCGTGCGGTGTGAATCCATTTAATTGTAGCGACACAAAGGCCTTCCGTAGATGTTGTAACTGGGCTTATCAAAGCAAACATTCCAACGAGAATTGCGTTTTCCGTGGTTTCCCAAATAGATAGTAGAACGATATTGGATATGAAATGAGCTGAAGAGTTGCTTGGAAAATGAGATATGCTCTATATGGATCCGGCGAACAATGGAACAATACGTATGCAAGGACCATTGGTTACGACAGAAGAGATTGACGATGTTGTTGTGGCGATCAAGAAAAAATATATGACAGGCATCAAAGAGGAAGATATTTATGACCCAGAACTTATGAATATTTTGTCTGCAAAAAATGTTTGATCTGGCATGGCAGGATGATGATATTGATTTAGTTGAGATGGAAATGATGAAGAGTTAATTGAACAAGCTATTGAAATCATCAGACAAACGCATAAAGCATCTGCGACATTGCTCCAAAGAAAATTGTGAGTATGATTTGCACGCGCCGCTCGTATCATGGATCAGTTAGAAGAACAGTGAGTAGTTGGACCACAAGATGGCGCAAAACCAAGAGATATATATATATAAAAACGTATCCAAAGACAGTAGCTCCATCGAAGATGGTGCCCGTCTCTTCGATGCACAGTTAGCCAAACACAGATAGTACGGGCATCCCCGACTTCGTCGGGGAAAAAAACAACGCACGCAACCAAAATATAAATAAAAAAGCCACTCCCCTACCCTATTATTACTTGAATTATTTTATTTCTCATCATATCCGATGATAGCAAAACTTAACTTTATCCTTTTGTATGCACTCGTAGCTTTTGTACTTGCGCTGATAGTATATCCTTTGTATATCTCATTTCTGAAAAAACATAAAGCGGGTAAAGTTCTTCGTGAAGATGCAACATCTGGCGGGAAAGCAGAGATCTTCAACAAACTACACTCTCACAAAGCTGGAACACCAACTATGGGATGAGGATTGATTCTCATCATCACTGCGTTGTTGATCGGCGGGTCGTATTTGTTACAACATCTTGGATATATATCAAATTCGCTGATAACGAGACAAGAAACATATATCATACTGTTCGCTTTCTTTGGTATGGGAATTTGGGGACTGATAGACGATCGATTAAATATCAAATGAAAAGGAAAAGCAAAGTGATTCTCGGCAAAAGCAAAACTTATCGGAATGATTGCACTTGCTGCATGGATTAGTTATCGGTTTTATATCAAACTTGGGATAGACTATCTCAATCTTTGGCCACTTTTTAGCAGTCCAATTCACCTTGGATTTTGGTATCCTATCATCACTTTTTTTCTAACAATTGCTATCGTAAATGCTATCAATATTACAGATGGATTAGACGGTCTTGCAGGCGGAATGATGGTGATGGTATTGGGCGTGTTCTCAATTATTACCTTTACATATGGTTGGTATCTTGCGACGACAGTACTTGGAATTGTTGCATGAGCACTCTTAGCGTTCCTTATGTTTAATATAAATCCTGCCAAGATATTTATGGGAGACTCTGGTGCACTTGCATTGGGGTGACTGGTCGCAACGCTTGTATACCTCCTAAACATAAAAAACAGCATCTTGATTCCTTTTTTGATTCTCTTTGGACTTTTTATTATAGAGTTTTGCAGTAGTGGCTTACAAATTTTTTGGAGAAAAATATTTAAAAAGAAACTCTTTACTATAGCGCCGTTTCATCATAATTTAGAAAATCAAGGTGTTCCTGAGCATACTATTGTGATGAGATTTTGGATTATTCAAGGCATACTTAGTGCAATTACGCTTATTCTTATTATTTATAATACACTTGATTAATTATGAACTCAACACTTGCTCCAGAAAATGCGAAAAGAGAATCTGTAATTATTCTTCTGTGTAAAATATTTTGTATTGGACTTTTACTCCAATTTTTTGCAAACACATTTGTGTCGTTTGTGGTTGGACGAACTGGTACGTCTGCAGATCTTTTGTGGCTTTGGAAAGAAATTTTCGTGATAGTTGCCACTATCTATGCGATCTGGTGGATACGAAAAAAACAATCGTGGAAAAAAAGAGAACCGATGCGATATATGAGCATCGTCTTTGTCGTTCTTTCTTTGTTTATGCTTGGGATAACACTAGGAAAATGATTATCCATCATGGATTTCATCAAAGCGCGAAAATATGATACGATCTGATTTATGATTTTTATTGCGGTATATTATTTTGCACCTGCGGTATTTGAGGCAACGCGAGAGAAACTTGTAAAACGATTTTTAGAAGGGATGAAGTGGCTTTTGATTGGCGCAATTATGCGGTATATTGTTCTGCTTCTGAAACCATGAGTGTTGAAGTTGTTTGGATATAGCACGATGGAAATCGAATGACAAATCGGACAGCGTCCACCAGCAATTTATCGGACAAGAGAGTTTGAATGATTGCCTAGAAACCAATTCCTCTTTGAAAGACCAATATCACGATGATTTTTCTTGGTCGCATTTTTTCCACTGTTTTTTGTACAATTCTTACAAAAAAAATCTCTCAAAAAAACATGGCTACGATGGGGATTATACGCACTCAATATTATCCTCACCTACTCAAGAGCAGCACGAGGAAGCCGGGTAATTGAACTCGTTATAGTATGAATTATTACATACAGGAAACAAATGCGTTTTTTCTTAAGAAAGTTTTTGATACCACTTATTCTCATTCTACTAGCTGTAACATGGGTTGCAAAAGATCAAATCATCAACAGAGAGTTCTCAAATACGTGACACATAAACCTCTTTATTCAATGATGGCATTATTTTACAGATCATTGGTTGACTGGTATGTGAGCGGCGTCTGTATGACCATGATCACATTTTGAGGGATGAACAAACTTTAATCCAGAAAATCAATATCTGCAAATTGCAATTGAGTTTTGAATAGTTTGATTTATATTGTGGATGATCCGGTACTTATTTTTGCACCGAATAGGGCGAACAGCTTTCAAAAACAATCTAAAAAATAAAATATTTAGTCAAAAAACAAACTGGCTGATTGCATGTAGTATTGGGATGGTTTGACTATCCATATCATGACTCGTCTTACATAGTTTCACCGATAGAATGATAGTATATCCATTTATGCTTATCTTCGGTATCGTTTACTATCTGTATCACAATGAACCAGCAACTGAAAGAGAATGAATTGCTTTAAAAGTAAAAATTAAGAAAAAGGGAAGAAGATAGAAGCATCTTTCACACACCTCCTTAAAAGTCTACACAATCCTGGACTACCGTGTAGATTTTTTTGTTTTTCACAAAAACAACATCGCATCTGATACGATCGTAGCGGAAATTTCTAGATTGGTCAGCGTTGTTTGCAACTTTATATAAAAATGTATGAATTGTATTTTTGATATGTTTACGCTTGGCAAGTGTTATGTAGCCGGATAGATCATCAATGCGAGTGACATCTTTCACCTCTACGAAATTTAGTACGCCATCTTTTAGCAGAATCAAATCTAATTCACCTCCAGGAATTGTAAAATTCTTTTGCACGAGTAGTCGCCCCTGTTGCAAATAGGCGTCCAGTGCTATATTTTCTGCATCATACCCACGAGCTTTTTTGCTAATCATAACAAAATAATTATTAATTTTAAATTATTAATGTTTAATTATTAATAAAAAAGTGGCATTAACCATTAATCATTAACCATTTTTATAGTGTTCTTCAATGTTATGGATACATGCTGGATCATCTAGGGAGTACTCTCAACTTACTTCTCTACGAAGCTTGCAAATAATCCCTCAGGTTTCTAATTTTTTTCATAATTGATAGGCAATAGAACGAATAAACGTCCCACTTCCCACATGACAACGGAATTTAACGTACGGAAAATCATACTCTAAAAGCTCGATTTCAAAGATTTCCATTTCTTTTTGTTCGTCGTGTACTACTCATGCGCGTGCTGTTTCATACATTCTTTTTCCATCCTTTTTTTTGGCACTAAAGGAAGGGATTGGTAAAAGAGCTTTGGGTTGAAATGATTGAAATACTGACTCTACCTCCTCTCTCGTTGGAATTTTTGAAATATCTACTTGTTCATATAGTTCATGATAATCCGCATCCCATGTATCAGAGATATGCGCAAGATCAATCGTAGCGCTGTATCGTTTGTCATGACCGACGAGTTGTGCCATACGCTTGGTGTCCTCATCAGTAAGGATCAACAAAAGCCCAGTCGCAGAAGGATCTAATGTCCCTGCATGACCTACTTTCTTATATCATCCATGAATTTTTATAAACTTAACAACATCATGACTAGTCCGTCACGCCGGCTTATCTACGAGTAAAATCATCTATATAAACATCAAAATACAAAACATCTCTCTAAATGAGTTTCTTTTTACCTGCTTGCAGAAAGGAAAAGTACGAATTATTAATTGTAAATTATTAATTGTAAATAAACGCTACCATTAATCATTGTTTTAATTTTCCTACTATCCAAAAAATTTATTTATTACATTTCATGCGCTTGAGAATACAAGAGTTCAGGTCTACTTGATAGCACGCTTGCATACCCTGGTATGAAACTTTAAAAAGATCCTTTGGACCTTCACAAGAGATACCATATGATCACATCTTCCACTCTAGCGGATCATTTGGAGATAAAGGGGCAAATTCATTAGTATTATTTTGTTGAGTAATTTGTATTTCTTTTTCAAAAACTACAACATCTTTTCTTTCACCTTGTATCCCTCACGTGTAAGCGATATCCCGTCACGTAGTAGACAGAGATAATGTTGAGCTTTCATAAATACGACCTTGACGCATGCGGATACTTACCGCATCTCGAGTGTCCTCTATCTTTTGGGAGATAAGCGATAGTTGTACATGATTTTCTACTCAGCGCAAATTTAGAGGTACCAAAACCAAAAGGATACCAATCGCCACCAATACCATTACTATTTCCACAAGGGTGAACCCATGTTTACGCATTATCATGCTTGTACACCACCTAAAATTGTTGTAATTATACCAAATACTGAAAGCGCAATAAGCGTTATGATAACTCACAAAAACACGATGAGTACTGGTTCTATAATTTTTGAAATACCATTGATGCTTGCAATCAAATCCTCTTCGTAAATGTCTACCACATTTTGTAATGTTTCGGGCAACTGAGCGGTCTCTTCTCAAACTTTTAAGAGCGTTGCAGCATTTACTGGTATCAAATATGGATATCACAATGTTCATTTGTACATTTGTTCACCGCGCTGAACGTGGGCGAGCATTGCACGAATCATTTCTTGATATAATCCAACTCACATAATATCATACAATAATGTTAGAGACTCCACATAATTCATCCCTGATTGTTGCAAGAGTTTCAAATATCTCATCAATTTCACAAGATAGTAGTTTCTAATTATGACACCAAATCACGGAAGTCAAAGCGCTAAACGGAACAGTGTATTTTTTCAACTTTCACTGGAAAGCACTATTGAACAAAAAAACAAAAATAATCCTATACCAATAAAAATACTTGGAACGTTATTTTTTAATGCATTTGACAAATTCATCATAAAGCGAGTTACGAATGGTAGTTCTACTCATGGAAATTGTGTCGCAATAGAAAAAATTCACGGCAGAATTCCGATAAACAAAATCAACACTCAAAGCACCGCAATAACAAACAATACAGCAGGATAAGAAATTGCACTGATAAACTTAACTGACAACGAATGCAAAAACGCATATTCTTGCGCAAGATTGCGTAGTACTTTTACGAGATTTCCTGATGACTCTCACGCTTTGACGATTGAAACATCTGAACTCGCAAAATATTGTGGTAGTTTAGATAGTGAATTTGTTAATGATTTTCATTCATTTATATTTCCAGCAATATTTTTCCCTACATACCTTTGTGCAGCGGTATCTCCATCACGAGCTATCACATTGACAGCTTCATTTATACCTACTCATCATCCCAGTAGATATCCCAACTCTCTGAAAAACAAAAGCTTCTGCTTCATATTGAAACCAGACCTTTCTTTGTAATCAAGATATTTATTTATCAAGGATTTTAGCATGCAGAAGTAGTATAATGATATAATGTTATTTTGCTCATGTTCAAACCTCAGCAGGCAGTTGTTTCATCATGTACAAGGTCATAGCTATTTGTACATCTTGTTCAGTAGCTGCTTTTACAACATCATATGTAACAGAATCAACCTTCGCGAGCATTGGATAAACAGGCGAAATAAGTGTTTCTATGTTACGCAAAAATGACAATAAACCATTTTTATCTGCAAATGATACTGTGACACTCATTGGAATTGCTTGTAAATCTGGCATCGATAACACTTTGGGTGTTCCAAATACTATCTCTTTGATTTGGGCAGTTGGTATGCCATTTGTTCATTTAATCAAAAAATCATTTAGATAAGATAATACTCTTTTTTGATCAACAGTAAATCTATCCGTTGTGGTCTGTTGCAACTGAAGATATCATTTAAATATACTTTTTACAGGTTCTTCACGTATTCATTCTGGTAGTGTTTGACAGTTGCTATTGTAGCACTGCAAAATATTATTTTTTTCTTGTTGGGATTTTACTAAAGAAAGTGATTCAACTTCTTTGAGTATCGATTTCTGTGTTGCAATTTTTAATTCTTGTTCTGCGACAGCTCCACTATAAGCAATTATAGAGTCGTTGTATCATGTATATCATCACTTCAACATCGGTCGAGCTATTAGCAAGACTACTATTATGACAAAAATAATAATTTTGTGATGAAGTGTATGCGCTTGGCTTTCTCTAGAAAAAAGTGTCGCAGACATTTGTTTGCTAACGTTTGACATTGTCCAATACTATTTGAGCAACTAAAGAAAAAGCGAAACCATAATCAGTTTTTTTATAATCAGTAATTGTGATATCTTTGATAAATTCTAGTGAGTTAAATTTATCTACAACTCAGCCAGATCAGTAAACAACCTTCAAATCAGATACCGTTCACTTCAAACGAAGTGTAGAAAAATCCAAAGAAAAATCAGAAAAAGTTACTGCATCTCATCCCAACTTTTGTAAATCTTCAAACACCGTAATAATGCGAGCTAGACGATCTCCCCGTCCTTGTTGTGCTTTACTAAAATCATAAACAGCTTTTGCTCACATATATTTTCTATAATCATCGTTTTTTTCTGCTGCGGAAATATCATTGTCTATTTTGATAATTGCTTCTTTTTTGATTCTTGTTTTTTGTTGATTGGTTTGCGTTTGTCGTATGAAAAATCCATATGCTACGACTGATCCAATCAGAACCAAAAAAGCCAGGTAGTACAGAACACTCCACCCTAGAGAAGCTTTAGGTTTTGCATAAGCCATTACGCTATTGGCAGCATCTCAGACAAGGTTTTTGTCAGACACTTCCGTTGTCATGTTTTCAACCATGATTTTTTGTAATCAGGAAAAATAAATATACTATAAGATGTATGAAAAATATCTATGTTTGCAAGGGAATTATGCATAATTATTAATTGTTAATTGTTAATGAGTAGTTATAAATTTTAACATCAATCATTAGTCATTAATAATTATTACGCCACATTATGATAGACCGCATTTACATCTTCATCTGCTTCAAGTCCTTCAAGGATTCTTTCAAAGGTAGCAAAATTTTGATCATTTAAAGAAATTGTATTTTGTGGGAGAAATTGGATATCAGCATCTGAGATATTGTATCATAGTTCTTCAACCTTTTTTCTGACATGTATAAAATTTTCACGGCTCGTGACAACACGACAAATATTTTCTTGTTCTTCAAAATCATCTATATCCAACCCCAATAAATCTTCTTCCAATGCTGTTTTCTCATATGGGACAACCTCTTTCACTTCATTTCATTTTTTGATCTGGACAAGGAGTTTGCCGTCTATGATGATAACGCCTTTTTCACTAAATTGCCAAGATACAGCGCCCATTTCTGCTATTGATCATCACAGTTTCGCTAATGTCGAACGAACAGTTGATGCAGATCTATTTGTATTTGCAGTGATACACTTGATGAACAATGCTGAACCAGCTGGCCCATATCATTCATACATCACCTCTGAGAGTTCTTGTCATTCCAATTTTCATGCTCATTTTTTAATTGCGTGGTCTATAACATCTTTTGGAAGACTATTATATCTTGCTTTTTGCAAAACCATTTCGAGTGACGGATTCATCGTTGGGTCAGCTCCTCCATTACGCGCAGCGATTTCAATAAGTTTCCCTATTTTCGCATAGGTTTGTGATTTTGCGGCATCTCCTGCTGCCTTTTTTCCGGCGATACTATGTCGTCTTCCCATTGGTGTCTATTTTTATACATATAAATATTTCTGCGAGTGTAATCTTTTTTTTATATTTTTCAAGGTATGTGAAAAAACATATCTACAATACAACAATATCTATCGGCAAGATGTTTTTAATTGGTTTTGTATTGCTGATGAAAAAACACCAAAAACCAAAGAACAACAAGCGATCTGCGGGATTTTCATCAAAAATTTTTTTATTAATTATTCTCAATATGTGCAACGCACACAACTCTCACAGAATAAATACGAGTGCTTCTGATTGCATCTCTTTTACCTGCTTACAGAAAGAAAAGATACGAATCATTAATCATTAATCCAAAAAAATAGTGGTGCATCTGCTATCTTGGTTGCTTTTCAAACTAACGGAGTACAGAGATTAATGTTGCTTTTAGATGCATAATATTTATATAAACATCATGAAAAAAGAGTCACAATCAAAAAAAATCGTCGAAAAAAAAAGACCAAATCTCTATGACTATCTGAAAATTGTTGCTATCATCACAATGATTATAGATCACGTCTGATATTATTTTTTTCCAGATGCGCTATGGTTGAGATTGATTGGCAGAATTGCGTTCCCTATTTTTTTGTTTCTTGTATGATTTTCCTGATCGTATAAACGAAGATGGGACATCGTGTTGTTGTGAGTAGTCTTGTGGGTTGCAACTGCTTTTTCATTTCAAGCCATAGGGATACCACAAATACCAACTGCAAATATTTTGATAGGCATTGCAATCACAAGAGCTGTATTATCTCTTGTGCAAAAATTTGAAAAATGAATTATGGATATGATAATTGTAACGGTATGTATAAGTGTCGTGGGATATTTTGCACATCCATATTTGAACCTAGTTATACAATACGGCGCTATCTCTATCGTTTTCTGATTGTGGTGATATATTGCAAAGTATCACAAATCAATCTTCCCATATTGAATCGCCGTATTTATTGCACACTTTATGATGAGCATGTGAGTTTTCCATTTCGGAAAAATAGCAGGCAGTTCTTACATGCCTACTACTCTCTGGTGTTTCTTTATGATATTGTATGCCGTTTTTTATAGAATTTCCAGAAATAACACTCCGCTCGTAACCAATAGCAAACGAGATGCAATTGCTCTTTTCATTTCAAATCACGCATTATCAATTTTTGCAATTCATATTCTTGTGTTTCTAGTTATTTTTGTGGTTATTTGGTAATCGACAAAACGGATCTAGTGAGTACAAAATTAACAAGTTTTTTTTTGGCTGTTGCATAAATGCCTGCGTAGACTGTTTTCGATATTCCCATCTTATCTGCACCTTGTTGCATCTTCAGTCCATCAACGTCCTGATAGATCAATGTTTGGAGTTCATCAGAGAGCAAAAAGTTTTTGGGTAAATTCTGGATCTCTTTTTTGCATGCTCCAATTGGCCCAAAACAATGACATCACAAATCAGCGACATCTACTTGCAGTGTTCTACATTTTTTCTTTCTTCCAATAGTCATGATATACAAATTTTTAATACGAATAAGCACAATATCTATTTCGTAATTTTTTCTACTCGAAGAGCGTACGCATCGATAAACTCTTCCAAATATTTCTTTTTTTCATCTAGCATTTTTCCGTCATCACTAAAAAAAGTATGCACCTCGCGGATGTATGCTTCAGGTTGTTGCATCATTGGCATATTCAAAAACACCGCTGGTTGTCTTAACGCATGGTTTGCACCAAAAGCACCTAATGGACTAGGAGAAACACTTATGATCGCAGCAGGTTTCCCATTCCAAACACTTGCACCATATGGACGAGACCCAACATCAAGAGCATTTTTCATCACTCATGGAAATGATCTGTTGTACTCTGGAGTTACAAGTATCACACCATCTGATTCACTAATTGCATTTCTAAAATCTACCCATGCTTGAGGCGGATTCGTATCGAGATCTTCATTGTAATGAGTCATCTCTCCGATAGGCACAATACGCAACTCTAATGATTCAGGTGCGAGTGCTATAAGCTCTTGCGCAATCTTCTTATTAAATGATTCTTTTCTAAGGCTTCCTACAAGGATAGCTATTTTCTTTTTCATGGTAGATCTATAACAAAATAAATGTGTACAGATAAGTATAAAAAAACACATTACGATAGCAAGGGAATTTCAGAACATATTCGGAAACCAAAGTGTGACAATTTGGAAATATCTCGTTTAAAAGCGTAAAGTGGCTACAATATCTCTTCCGGTGGTTAATAGATTGAAAATAAAAAAAACACTACCCGAGGGCAGTGAGTCCTTAATATGCAAAATAGATTACATTAGTATATTCTCACCATTTTTATGACGAGAAATTCAAAATGTGCATTATTCAGCTATAACTTCTTCAGCAACTTCTTCTGCAGGAGCATCAGTAGCTTCAACAGCTGCAACTTCTTCTTCTGTAACTTCAGGAGTTACTACTTCTTCATTTGTAATTTCTGGTTCCATGACGATATGGGTTAGTGATAAATTGCTTCACACCTACATGATACGGAAACCAATCCAAAAAGCAACAAGAAAACACGAAGGGCTTTTATCTCATAATTTCTGCGAATCCTCTATCCATACTATGGAAAATCGTCAGTGTTTGGTTCTTGATCACTCGCAAAATCTCTGTCGTAGATTCAAGAAAGTCCCTATCATGTGACACAATGATGCTTACGCCATTAAATGAAGCAAGCATATCCCTGATTGCATCTTTTGAATAAATATCTAAATGATTGGTTGGTTCATCCATCACAATGATATCTGGATGGGCTAACAACATTTTGGTAAGAGCTACCTTTGATCTTTCTCACCCAGAAAGCGTTCCTATTTTTTGATCAACCTTTTCTAGTGGAATGAGCAATGCTCACAAAATACTCATAATTTCTTTGAAATTTACTCATGTTCAAGCGAGTTCTTCTTTGATCGTTGCATCAAAATCTAAATCTTCTGCGACTTGCGAATAAAATCAAACACTCACCTTCTCATGAATTCGCGCTTTTCCAGCCAGTGCTGGTATCATACCAAGGATTGTTTTGAGTAACGTTGTTTTTCCAACACCATTCTTACCGATAATACCTATCTTTTCTTTTTTGTGCACTTCAAGATTTTTGGGTAAACTAACCAATGTGTGATGTGGATATCAAACCTCTACATCTGTCAATTTCATCAAGGTTTCTGGTAGCCTCCACTTTACTTCAAGTGCTACGCCGTGGGCTACGGATTGGCTCTCTGGTGCGTCTATGGTATCAAGTTTTTCAAGTTGTTTTATTCTACTCTGCACTTGCGCTGATTTACTCGCCTTGTAACGAAATCTTTCAATAAACCTTTCTTGTTGTGCCAAGTATTTTTGTTGTGTCTCATAATTTTTTACATACACCTCCTGGTTTTTTTGTTTTTGTTGCAGATAATCATTATATGTTCCATAGTACAAATTGAGCTTTTTATGATCAATTTCAATAATTTTGGTAAATGTGTTCGTCAAGAATTTTTTGTCATGGGTGATACAAATAAGTGCTTTGTTCCACGATTGACAAAACTGCTCCAAAAACATAATTCATTCTATATCCAAATGGTTCGTTGGTTCATCTAGGATCAGCAAATCCACATCCTGCAAGACAAATTTTGCTATCTGCACTTTGGTCTGTTCGCCTCCAGAAAGTTGCGAAACGCTAAACTGCAGCTGCTCTTTTGAGAATCAAAAATATTGTAAAATAGTTTTTTGTAGATCGTATTTTTGGTATGCGTCATGCAGCAGCATCCATTCTAACAATTCTGATTGTTCATGGATAAGCGCTAGAGAATCGCCAACTCAACTTGCAAGTGCTTTCTTGATCTCTTCCAATCTTTCATAATGTTTTGTAACCTCAGGAAGCGAGGTCATCATCTCATCAATCACCTTTCTGTCTTTTGATGCTCGAAAAATATCCTGTGATAAAAATCAAATTTGCGTCCCTTTGAGAATTTCAAGCTCTCCATGCTCAATTTCCTCAGGATGGATAAGTAATTTCAGAAAAGTAGATTTTCATACACCATTTTTCCCTATAATTGCGATTTTATCATCGGGTTTAATCCTCATCTCAGCGTCTTCAAAAAGTTCTGTCTTCCCGATCTGTTTGGTTAAGTTTTTGATAGTGATCAAATAATCTGCATTTTTCTTGTTGGTGTATTGCAACAAAGATTTGGGTATTGATGAAAATGCAGGAAGAATATTCTCGTCTTGTGTTTCTTCTTGCTCTCATCGTTGCACTCCAAACTCTCTTGTGAGAAATTTTTTCAAACTTTTTTCTTTGGTCGCTTCTTTTGTTTTGCTAGAAAACTGTGCTAGGTAGTCATTACACAATTCTTCTACTTCCTGGTAGCTAAACTCAGGATGAAGAGATAAGATTATGTTTATATAAGTTGAAAGATCCATTTTTTTGTAAAAAAATATATGATGTATTCGTACGGCTAGTCTACATAATTTTTTCGAGAAAAATACATCTCTACCATCTTAATGACCTGAAGCTCTTTTTCAACCTCTTCTAAAAGTTTGTTTTGTTTCTTCCTAATTCTTCTGCACTTATGCACGAGGGCGTCAAAGTAGTGATCCTCTGGAATTTCCTCGATAATATTGTAAATAAGTTGTAGATTCCGTTTTATTTCATCACACTGTTGCACTAACTCATGGGTTTCCAACTGCTCATCCATCTATATGTAATAAAAAAATAAAACCATATGGTGAAAAAACGATTGATGCAATAAACACAATCTCGTGTAGAATATATCAAAAAATTTTTGTTGAAATGTACACAAAAAAATAGGTGACGTTTGTAAAATTCACTCGCTAGGGAAGAAAAATATTTATGGATATACTATATAGAGACATTTTTTTGTCAAAAAGAGAAACTTTTTTTGTTTTGTAAATTTAAACATTGGTAAGAAGCCAATTTTCCGTATAGATTTTCACCCAAAAACAGAAAAAAATAACAAAAAAACCAGCTAACACCGAAGCATCAACTGGTTTTTGGTGGACATCACGTTGAAATTGTCAAACTTTTATATGAAGAAGTTACTAACAAGATTGAGTTTCTAAAAGCTATCTCTGTTATGATGAAGAGACAAAGCACTCAATCACAGAACAACCACTTATCAATTTACTCATAAAAAGTAAACATTTTGCTTATTAACAAAAAACAATAAATCTAAAAACAACAGCTAGAACAAAACAAATTCAATCAGAGAACGGGAGTTACACCTTTCAATATATAATGAATAAATCGCTCACATCTTTTACACATTTATTAACAACACAATGAATAACATGCCAACCACCACTCTACCATCTAGAGAACAAAAGAAAGTCTTTTACTCTACTATTGCTAAATTCACCAAGAGCCAAGAATTAAAAGCGAATATCATTCCCTACCTATTAGAACATTATCCTCAGGTTCTTAGAAATCCCAACAGAAAACAAAGGATGAGAGAATGCTGTAATATGGTAGCGTTTAGGAGATATTTAGATACATGAAATATACAGCTTGTATCTTCTAATTTCTGTAAATACGATAGAATATGTATTGCTTGTGCCACAAAAAGAGCCATGAGAATGATAAAGAAATTTTCTCAGTGAATAGAGAAAAACAACCTTTATGATAAAAAGCGATACTACATTGTTCTTACAATAAGCCACAAAGAGTGAGATAAACTCGCTGACCTAATGGATAGACTCATGCTATACAAAGAAAAACTAGCAAGGGCGTATAGAAATAGCAAAAGGAATTCTCACAAAACTAAGAGCTTTTTTAGTCAATTTGATGGTATGGTAATGTCTATAGAGATTGCTCACAAATGAAGGAATTGATGGCATCCTCATATCAACATCCTTGCTTGTAGCGATGCCGACATACCAATTGAAAATAAATTCGTGAGAGGTAACACAAATCAACAACTATTAAATGAGCGGAAAACTATTACAAATGAGACAAGTTATATTCACAACATACGCCCTATTGAGGTTAAAAAAGACCACTTTTCAAGAAGTGGTATAGGTGAAGTCTTCAAATATGCTATAAAATTCTCTGACCTGTCTATGGAGCAACTAGCTGAAGTTATGGCAAACCAACATAAGCATAAATATCGTTTTTTTGCTACCTATGGGATATTTAGAGGTCGGGAACTATGAGAAGGTAATAAATACAGTTGAGATTGGAGTGAATGAGTATTCTTATGGGATGAAAAATGACAAGCATACAACATATTTTAGTCTGTGTACTTTTTAACTTCTTGTACTCAATAAGTTATTAAATCAGTAAAAGAATTATTTTTTAACCAATGTTTTTCTAGTTTTTGTCTAAATTTTTGATGTAATTCGTATCAGCTATCTGGTTTCCACAAGAATTCCTTAAATTCATAATTTAAAAGGAATGTTAATGATTCTTTTAAAAACTCAAATTGCGAATTTGTAAGCTCTAACATAGGCTCTATATCTTTATAATAGTAGATACATTGAAAATGTAGGAGTTCATGAAGAAATAATTGTAAGTAAAACTCAATAGAGTTTTTAAATATCACATGTACAGTACCATTCTCTAGATTATATGGTCAACGGGGAAATGAAGTAAAATATCCAACAAAATCATTTCTGTATAACTTATGTCATGTTAGGTTTTCCATTTTTATACAGGCAGCTTCGATATTTTTATCTATTAATGCTTGTCATTGTTGTAGCTTCTCCTGTATAATATCATTGTTTTCGTGGTAGTAGTCGGCCAAGTAAGGGATGAGAAAATTGAAAGCTTCTTCTTTCGTTTTTCAAGTTATTTTCTCAGCAATCTGTGGATTTATACTTTTTTTCCAATCTTTTCCATGAGAAATTCTATTACAAGCCTCCCATCGATTTCGGGCATCTTGTCTAAGGTTTATTGTTAGTTTCAGGCTGAACATTTTGTGTATTAAGTATTTTTAAAAGTTTTTCTTTTCATATAAGTTTGTAGATTTTTGGTATCATTTCTTTATAGACACTACAATGAGGGTCTTTCCCTTCTCATCTTTCAAGAGGACATCCTCAAGAACAAACATACTTATAATTACATTCTTTGCAATCCTTAGATAATGGCATGTTAAAATGGTCTCATTTTTCAACAAGATTAAGTAGATCATGCTCTGTATTTATATTTCCCAGCTCCTTTTCTTGTCAAAATTGTATTTGACAAAAATACATTCAACCATCTATATATATAGCTCATCATGCATATCAACTCCAACAGACACGCTCATTTGGATTTGAAAATTTTAAATCACAAAGTCTATGTTTGTCTGAAAATTCATATCACTTTCCTATAGCATCCTCTATTATAGCATTTCACAACATACGCCCTATTGAAGTCAAAAAAGACCACTTTTCAAGAAGTGGTATAGGTGAAGTCTTCAAATATGCTATTAAATTTTCAGACTTATCTATGGAACAGTTAGCTGAAGTTATGGCAAACCAACACAAACACAAATACCGTTTTTTTGCTACTTATGGTATATTTAGAGGTTGGGAATTATGAGAAGGCAATAAATATAGTTGAGATTGGAGTGAATGAGTGCTTTTATGGGATAAAAAACAAAAAAGCTACATAAAACTTTTTACATAAATGCGATTGACTTTATTTTTATATTATATATAATACCAATGTCTATTTAGATTGTTATCTATTGTCTATATGAGTAATTTAGCTATGGGATTCGACTTTTGAACCACCAATTCAACAATTTGAGTGGTAGAAGATTGAAAAAACATAAAAATGATCAATTTATGAAGTGGTAAAATTGATACTAGAACTGTATTATACTACAACCCCCAAAACAATAATTTTATAGCAGGCGATAATTGAATAGATGCTTTTAAAAAAGATCCCACTGGAAGATTATTTCAATCTCCAAAATCCTGATTAAACACAGAAAAAGAAATAGAAACACTCTTAAGACCTGGCAAATCAATAAAATTAACAAATATAGTAGAAGAGATTATTAAAAGTTTCAAACACTCTACTGAATGCCAAGTAAACAATACTATTAAAAAAGTTGTTGTAGGAAGACCTGTTAAATTCCATGACACAGACATTCATCTTGATAAGTTAGCTCAAGACAGATTAGAGCTAGCACTAAGAAATATGTGATTCAGTGAAATCATATTTGAACTCGAACCAAATGCTGCTTTAAAAAACTACCTCATTACCTCTCCAAATCCTAGCAACACTGTTGTTGTAGATATTGGTTGATGAACAGCTGATTTTTCAGTAGTAAAGATTAAAAAAAATGAAAATAGCGAAATATTATCAAACTGAGGTGTTTATATATGATGAAATAAGTTAGATATCGATCTATCTAACTGATACTTTAGTGATTTTCTCTGAAGGAGGACAACCTATAGAACTTATGATAAAGATTTAGAAATACCAGGGAGTTATTATAGTATGTTATCTGATTGGAAAAATCTACACAATCTTTCTTCTCATAAAAATGCTCGCAGCATTAAGGGATACTTCACATTTGCAAACGAACCAGAAAAGGTCAAAAGATTACTAGAAATCTCACAAGATTTTAACAAAGGATATAAATATCTTAATATGGTTGAACAAACAAAGAAAAATTTAACCTTTAATGATCAAGCTGATGGAGAAGCTGATTTTTTTACAACACCTTTTCAATATGTATTATGAAGAGAGCAATTTAACACACTTATAAAAAAAGATATAAATATTATAAAAGACAAACTAATTGAAACAATAAAAGAATCTTGATTAAAACCAAATGATATATCCAACATCCTATATACATGAGGGACTTCCCTCATTCCGTACATACAAGAGGAAATAGCAAAAATCTTATCCCCCAATGCAAAAAAAATATCAAGCGATGCTATAAATTCAGTGGGATATTGATTAACTGTATTAGCAAAAGAATATTTTTTTTAATTTGTCTTTCACATTAATGGATTGCGACAAGGTGTCTTCTATGAATAACATAGAAATCGATGGAACTGATTGAGTATGAAAAACAACACAATGCGATCTTCTAGAATTATTTTTCACTAAAAACAACAAAGAGGCTCAAATAATAAAAGAGATGTCTAATTTTGATGAATTAAGTGAGTCAATAAGGTGAACTATCTTAAAGTGATGATTAGATAAAAAAACAGAAATGTTTTTGTTCGCTGCCTTAAAAAATCACTGTTATCATACTCAAGTTAAAGAAGCAATAAATAACAATAGGTGTGCTATTTTAGATAGAGGAATTGCATCATTTCTAACATATAATCTCAGATCATTTAAAGATTTGTGATTTTTGAAAAACATTATAAGTGCAATCTATTGATCCACAAAACCATCTAGTTCTATTATTATTACCCTGCCCTATAAAGAAATCATTAAAAGACTGAATGAAAAAAATAGTCTATCAAGATTTGACAACAATATTAACACAATAATGCATCAACAAGCATTAATGATAACACTTGCTAATCAAACGAAAGAATGGACTATTATAGACTGAGTTGGTCCAAAAGAAAAAGTAGCAGAAAGGATAAGGGAAGTTTTATTTTAACATAAGCAATGCGAACATTAATTAAAAACACCTCTATTGTTACACAGAATGAAAAAAGAGATATACTAGAAAATTTTGATGTATTAATAAAAAACGATATCATCTATAAAATAGATAAAGAAATAAATATTAAGGATATGGTTAGAGTAATAAGTGGCATAGATATGTTTATAGCACCCGGTTTAATAAACTTACACACCCACCTATGAGAATCAGGTTATAAAGATTTCTTCGAGGATTTTTTTTCATTAAAGTCTTATATTGATAAAACAGATAAAATCGCTTTAGGATCTAAAAAAAACCTAGAGAAACAAAGATGACACATAGCGGAATATTCTATAATGGAATCTATTCTCTCTGGGACCACAACTATTGGTGGTGGCAGACTTAATAATATACCCAATACTCTAGGAATAAGAAATTATTCATTTTATATGATAATGAAAAATAATAAATTAAAAAATGAATATAATAATTTTGAAAAAAAATTTCTTAGCGAATATCAACAAGGTACCACAAAAGGTATTTTCATTCATTCTCTATGTAAAGTACAGCCTGATATATTAAAAAAAATAGCTAACATTCATCAAAAAACACAATGTTCTATATGTATCCATATTGGAGAAACTCTCGAAGAAGAAAAAACTATTATAAAAACATATTGATTATCATCTTTATGTGTATTAGAAAAATATAATTTACTAAATGATAAGACGCTATTAGTCCATTGTTGCGAATTTAAAGAGGAGGATTTTAAAAAGATAAAAGAAAAAAAGGCAAAGATTGTTCATTGTTTGACATCTAATTTAAGGGTTGCAACAAATACAATTAAAAGCAATACAATAAAAAAATATAGAAACAATATCTGTATTGCAACAGATGGATTAATTACAAGCTGATGATTAAATATGCAGAGAGAAATGAATTATAACTACCTAATTCACAATAGATTTGAAAAAAACATTCTCTCTTCTCAAGAGATATATGACATGGGGACGATTATTCCTGCAACTTTTACAGGATACAAGATATGAAGCATCCAAAAGGGGTACTTTGCAGACATTGTGTTTTATAAGAAAACATCTAAAAAATATATTCAGGATATAGTCTATTATCAACAGACTCCAATTTGAGTGATGATTAATGGTGATATAAAGTTTCGAAAAGAAAACTCAGACTATACTAACTGAGTAATAAAGAATTTTTTATATATACAAAATAAGTTAAATGAAAACTATTTTAATTAATCCTCCATCATCAACACATAGAAAACCTGAAGAGCACTTATGATTAGCCTACCTAAAAAGTTTTCTTGAGAGAAACTGATTAAATTGCGAAATCATTGACTGATACCTAGAGTGAATAAATAACAATGAAATTATAGAAAAGATTGATTTTAATGTTTGTAACATTGTATGATTGTCACCATCTATTGACTCTCTTAATAACACAAGGGAAATAGCAGAAAAAATTAAATCCATAAAAAATGATATATATATTGTGTTATGAGGACATTTAGCAACATTCTCATATAATGATTTACTTAAAGAGGATATATTTGATATAGTTGTAAGATGAGAATGAGAAATAACTTTCTCTGAGGTTGTGAAGAATATTAATAACAAAAACAAAAACACAAATCTATCTAATATTAAAGGTATTGCCTACAAAGATACAGAAAAAAGAATTATAAAAAATTCTTCTAGAGATCTTATAGACAACCTTGATACACTACCATTTCCTGATAGACAAAATACTCTACTTGCTAAGCAAATATGAGCTATTTGCCAAATAAGTTGAAGTAGATGATGCTATGGTAATTGTAGCTTTTGTAGTATCAACTCCATATATAGATTATCAAATTGAAAAACTCGAAGATGAAGATCTGCCCAAAATATTGTAGATGAGCTAAAACATCTAAATAAACTTTATGGTATTAGTATTTTTAAGTTTGTAGATGATTGTTTTATTGGATCGTGACCTGATGGGAAGAAAAGAGCAGCTGAAATTGCTAATTTAATTATAAAATCTGATATCAAAATAAGATTTAGAATATCAGTAAGACCTAATGATGTTGAAGAAAATCTTTTTCAGCTATTACAAAAGGCAGGATTATATTCTGTAAGCGTATGAATAGAATCATGACACCAAAGAGCATTAAAAACTTTCAATAAATGAACTACTATTGATGAAAATAAAAAAGCATTGAATATACTCAAAAATTTAGGAATTATAACCCTAATGTGATTTATTGGATTTGATCCCTATACAACCATAAAAGAATGCGAACAAAACATAGAATTTTTAAAAGAAATGGACTTTGCTTTATCTGATATTATTAGTAAGCCGCTCTTTATTCATGCTAACGATCCAATCACAACACAACTTTTAAAAGAAAATAGGATTACAGAAAGAAATTTTCCCAATTATCGTTATAACATAGATGATAGCGATGCAAGAAAAGTGCACAACCTACTAGTAAATCGAAATGAATTTAATAAAAATATATATTATGAAATAACTGATATGTTAACCGCACCAAGAATTACGACAAAAGAACAAGAAAAATTACTTTTAGATCTATATTATAAACTAAGAAAAATAGATTTAAATATTTTTGATGATGTGTTAATTGCTGTGAAACAATGAGATACCAATTCATCTCTATCACTCCTACTTAATCATGAAATAGAGAAATATGATTGAGAAATTAAAAATATTCAACATAAATTTTATCAATTAATTAATAATAATGAACGTATTTCAAATTAAGACACCACTCGCTTGAGTAAAGACTGCTGGTATTGGACTTACAAATAAATGCGATCTTAATTGTTGACATTGTTATTCTAGAAACCTAACAATAAAAGACCTTAGCATAAAACAATTAAAAGAAATCCTAACCCAGTTACCAAACGTCAAAAGCATAAACTATTGAACGTGAGAAAGCTATTTGAATCCTGACTTCGAAAGCATCGTAAAATACGTAGACTCTATGGGTATAAAACAAGCATTAACGACGAATAGTAATACTCTAAAAAACATACAAGATGATTTACTTGTGGTCTTTGAAGATGTTGATATTTCAATAGATTTTCCCAATGCCAAATTACATGATTGACGGAGAAACCAAAAGGGCATTTTTAATAATGCTTTGAACTGATTAGAGAGATGTAAATGATTGGGAATTAATACTTCTATTGTAAGTGTATTAATGAAGAACAACCATAAATACTTAAAAGATTTTAAAAATATCCTTGATATATACGACGTAAATCTTAGAATAAATTTATATAAAGCAGTTAACACGAATTCTTTTACCCCCACTTACAAAGAGTTTTGGAATACGATTAAGGACTTCAGCGAAAATTTTGATGTATTATCGTGCTCAGAACCAATACTATCTATTGTTTGTGATGATGTAAAGGGCGGTTCCATGTGTGGTAATTCTATTAGAATACATCCCGATGGTGAGATTTCTTCGTGTGTATATGTAAAAGATTGAAGCGATATTAGAGATTTTAATATGAATAAAAACACTCTTCCTGAACTATGTAAATCCTGTTGATACAAAGAAAATTGTAAATGATGATGTTATTGAAGAAGAATAACCAATTGAAAAAGCAACATGCCAGATATGTATTGTCCATTTCAAAACAATGAAGAAGTACCCAACTTTAAAATAAATATAGATAAGAATAAAGCTAAAAACCTAATTCACAGCGATTATTTATGTACATTAATATTAAGATAAATCTTTTATTCATAACCAATAAAAATATGGAGCAAACATTCTGAGTAGCTGTTAAATCTATTTTACAAAATCCTGAAGGGAAAATTTTAATTTTATTCAAAAGTGAGTCTGAGGATATAAACCCTAGCACTTTTGATATACCTTGATGAAGAATACAATGGGGAGAAAAGTTAGAAAACGCCATCAAAAGAGAGGTAGAAGAGGAAGTTGGTTTAGATATAGAGGTAATTAAGGTTTCTAGAGCATGGGGATTTACAAAAAATGATTTACATTTAGTATGAATAACCTTTTTATGTCTATGTAATGATATAGAGAATCTTAAGCTTAGCTGAGAACATACATGATATTATTGGTTATCAAAAGATGAGATAATTAATTGAGAATACCCTGATTGGTTAAAAACTGAAATAATTAGTGCTATAGAATAGAATGACTTTAATACTATGTAAATATAAAATATTTCGTGGTGAAAAAAACAGCTAAATATTTAACAATGTATGTGTTAAAAAAGTTCTGTGGGATCTATTTTGAATTGTAACATATTTGTAGAAGGTCTTCATTAATCACCTCATTTTTTCTGCATAGTAATTTTCCCTATTCTTACACTACCATTCCTAGTAGTATATATATATCAAAAATGCATTAAAAAAACAAGCACTTTTCTTCTTGAGAAAGCTTTCTAAATGTGTTTACTTATATAAATGATTATCTCAGCTACTTAAGGTTTTTTGTAGCCAACATAACATTAATATATTTTTTATAAAACATACACATTAATGACTCATGTAAACTTTTTTGACGATACTTGTGAAATCCTAGTATGAAATGCTGTTGACCTAATAATAGATACAAAATCACCTCAACAGTTTTTTTACGACTCCTTATTAGAAGATAAATATAGAGATTTAGTAGATGCAATTAATGAAATGGTAGTTATTATGCCAATAGAAGACCAAAAGGAAGGAGAAAGTATGTTAAAAAACTACAAGAGATTAACCAAACAACATATTCAATCTTGATTGAGAAAGCATTTACTAAGTAAAGTACAACTCCAAGACAATAAAATCATAGTCCCATTAAAGCTGTATGTTGTATTGCTAATAGAGTGATATATGAAAATACACTTAGATACGCTATGATACTTTGCTACTTTAAATCCAATAACAGCCAAATTAGACTCTACAGCAGAACACAATAAAACATTACAGAAGTATTCCCAGTTATTTACAAGTATTATATGTAGAGCAAGCTACGAGACACATTACTTCTTCAATGAAAAAGTATATTCTTTGTTAAAGGGCATGTTTAATAGCATACAAAACTCAGCAAAAGCTACTGGTCCTTTTAAATGAGAGTCTTTTTTATTAAGAGAGTTACTAACAGGTATTGAAGCCACACAAAACAAACAAAGATACGAATCAACCAACTACCCTCCAACTCTTTTAGAAAATCTGAGTGTTGGGTGTGAGATAGTGAAAGAAAGACGAGAGTGACAACACTACACATTGGATTATATAATATTTTCTACTCTTTTCTTAAACGCACCTCCTTTGATTATTATCAGTAAAGACTGCTGAAATATAGAGGTATGAATAGGATATGAACTACTACTAACAAATGACTCCTCACTAAATAAAATGTTTATTGAGCACTGAGTAAACTTTTTACTAATAAATCCATTTAGGTGACTATTAGATACAATACAACAATTTTCAAACGAAGAAAGCAAAAACATACTCCAAAAATGAAAAGAGAAATATGCGGAAATATGGAACACAACAGCACCATTAGAGGAGAAAATGAGCAAACTAATATCATATATAACAAAACAATTACACACACATGAAAAAATTGAATTTGCCATTACAACAAAATTCCAAGAACCAGATAGCATCACTTCTATTATCACTCAATCAGACCCAAAAAAATTTCACTCTACTCAAATGTCATTTGACCATCCCCCTGAAGTTAAAATAAAACCACTCCCATGATGAAAAGAAAGGAGAATATATACTGGGAAAAAAAACCTAAAGGATATATAGAGATTGATTTCTATACAAATTCAATTAGAATACTTTTGCCTACTCGGTAAGAGTGACTTTTATGTTAACTACTACTGTACTCCACTAGGAGAGGTACTGATACAAAACCTACTGAAAACAATGCAGGTTATTGGTATCAAAGAAGCAAGAGAAATCTTGTGACCTGCATATGCCAACATTAATGATAGTGAAATACAGGCTCTTATAGACCTACTCTATGGCGTTTGCAATCACATTATTGATGAACATATGCAAAAAACTACTCAGTAGTTTTGCCCCCAATGGGGGTTTTTTTATAGGAAATTTTTTCAAATATATTAAACTTGCATTTATGAGCGTTTTATATATTATAAAGCTATTATTTTTTATATATAAAAGTTTTACCTAAAATATTTATTTTTTAATCTAATAAAATGCCTAGAAAGAGAATTTCAGTCGATTTATCAAAGGGGGTAATGAACATAGGAGGAAAAGCCTCAAACAGCGAACAAAAAAAAGGCATAATCTACCTTAGAGTTTCTACAGAACAACAAAAGAAAGATTGACACGGATTAGAGAATCAAGAAGCAAATTGCAGAAAGCGAGCAGAAGAACATGACGTAGAAGTAATAGCCCTATATAAAGACGAGTGAATATCTGGGAATTCAATAAATGACAGAAAAGATTTTCTAAAAGCAATTACACTTCTTCAAGAACAAAATAAAAAAATCACAAATATTCACTATTTTATTTGCGATAGCACCTCTAGATTTTCAAGAAATCATAAAATAGAAAAAACATACGAACTTGTATGAGAAGTGCAAAAAACAGGAGCTGAATTAGTCGCTGTATCATATGGATGAGTGGTGGATACTCAAAGCGAATCAGGAATGATGCAAGCATGATTTTCATTTCTCATAGACAGCATAGAAAGCAAGAGATGACAAACAAGAGTAATGAATTGAATGAAATGAAGAATACTGAATGGATATCGAACATTTGCACAACCACCAGCATGATATCAATTTGAATCAATAAAAAACTGAGAAAAAATAAACAAGATACTTATTCGCAGAGAACCTGATGCAAAAATTATATCAGAAGGGTTAGAAATGTTTGCTGATGGCAAATTAATAAGTAAACAAGACCTTTATAATTATTTTCAGCAAAACCAATTAGCTTCAAATAGCAAACTCAACAAAACCTGAAGGTTACATCTAAGTATTATAGATAGAATTTTAGACCCACGAAAGCTACAAGTATACGCAGGATTTCTCACATATCCAGATCGAGGGATTTATGACCTCATACCAGCAAAACATCCAGCTCTTATATCTATGAATACAATGGAAAGGATTTTAATAAAACTAGGAAAATACAAAAATCTAACCAACATGAAAACAACAGAATATGGGAACAATGCAAACGAATATCCTCTTAGAGGCGTTTTATTTTGTCCTGTATGCGATAAGAAAATGACAGGACGAGCATCAACTTCTCACACAAAAGATTTACACTATTACTACTGATGCAACAATAAAAAATGTAGCATTTACAAGAAAACACTTAGAAGAGATTTACTACATACTGAAATTAAAGAATTAATTAAAGATATAACACCACCAAGAGAAGTTGCAATACTAGCAGAAAAACTATTTAATCAAATATGGGAAGAAAAGAAAACACAGAGAAACACTAGTCTTCATTGAGACAAAAACAGGCTAAAGGATATAGAAAACCAAATGGAGCAACTAATGGACAAACTACTCACAACAAACAATCCAACAATAGAAAGAGAAGCTCAAAAAAGGTATGAAACACTCAATGAAGAAAAGAATCAAATCAATGAGAAATTACAATATGACCCGCTAGGTAATACAGAAAGGATAAACCTTATTAATGATGTAAAAACAATTCTTCTAAATCCACTTACTTTACGAGAAAATGGAGACCACAATATGAAAAAGCTCCTTATTACAGTGTTATTCAATGGAAAACTTTATTATACAAAAAATCAGGGATATCAAACCCCTGAAGTTTCGGCATTATATAGGCTATTTGAAGTCCTCTCGGACAGTAAATCCACGAATGGTGGACCCTAGGGGAGTCGAACCCCTCACCTCCTCGGTGCAAACGAGGCGCTCTAGCCAAATGAGCTAAGGGCCCATGTGAGACATATAACACAGCACTCAGGATATGGCTATCTGGCATTATTCCAGCACGATTAAGAGCGACTTTCAAACCTAACTCCGCCACATAAAGAGTGCTGTGTCATATATCGGGATTTATAATTTCAATTTGGGAAGGGAAGGATTTGAACCTTCGTAGGGTTTCCCCGAGGGATTTACAGTCCCTTGCAATTGACCGCTCTGCCACCTGCCCACATAACATTATTTTTGTATTGTATTGTTTTGTATTTGCAAATCACCTATTCAATCTGAAGCTGATTTTGCTCCACCAAACATAACAATGATAGATATAAAGATGATTCCAACACCAATAAGAATATATCACTGTAAAGTACCTCCAAGATGTTTATCAGCCCAATCTCGCCTGCCTAGTGATTGTGCTATCTGTGATGAATATGCTATAACTAGCACACCAATGATTAAAAGGAATATTGAGAACAAAATATTCATACAGAATGGATGTATAATTGGAAACAAAAAAAGCGAGCAACGGGACTTGAACCCGTACGGGCAGAGCTGAATTCTGCCATGCTACACCAATTACATCATGCCCGCATGTCTTTGGCAGTACGTGTCATTATAAAAAAAACTTACTGGATTGCAAGCAAAAAAAACAAATGTGTATGATTATTATTTAAAAAAAATAATTATAAAAAAATCACCTTATCAATAAGCCCGATTCTGTATGTGGCGACATTTATCTGATTGGCTTATAGCCAATTTTGTGCACGGCCAGCACGAAACTGGATCGCTTGCATGAGATAGGGTTTACCACTTGTGCAAGAATCTCTCACACGAAGGAGGACTAGCATACAAAGTACACAATATCCACGTTGCACCTTTCTCCCAACGGATTGGGATAGTTTTCGTCTCTGTGGCACTTGCCTTTGCCCCGATAAGTCGGGGAATCCATCAGCTGTTAGCTGCTATCTTTTGTGTCATGTCGGGACTTTCCTTCCCGATTTTGTCGGGATAATCGCCTAGATAAGATGATCTATTAATCGTACCGAAACAATATAGATTTTCAAGTTGAATATTGTGTCTGGTTTCATATAATTATAAACTATGCGGATTAGAAAATCCACCATGCTTTAAAATCTATTTATAGACACATGAAAACACTATTAGTTGTTCTTCTCATTCTTAGCTGAATTGCATTCGTTGTTTCTGTTATGCTCATGAGCCCAAAATGAGGTTTGGGATTCGGTATCGGAGGTGCTAGCGCTTCTTCAAACGAATACGGAAGCAAAAAATCTATCGAAACGTCGTTAAAAAAAGTCGCACTTATTTCTGGAATCATCTTTGGAACAATTGTATTATTTTTGCCCTATGTTAAATAATCATGCAAATAGCTTTGCGTAAATCACAAATCGTATCATACATCTCTTACATTCTCTTGTTTATTCGGCTTCTTTTTGCAGGGTACTTATACTATAATTACCTAATTTCTCAAACCGAGCAAGCTCCTACTAAATGATGAACGCTTGTCGAAGGAGTAAGCGACACGATCACTTATATCCCTAGAATTAAAGGGTTTGATGATAGATTTTACAAGAGTCTTTTGTTTAGAAGATGTATTAGTGAGTCTACGAGTGGAGGTCAAAATATCTATGAGCCAGATCTGTGTGATGTTATCACAAACGACAACAAAACTTTTCTTGTGCAACTCAAAGATAATGCTGGCAACTGGTCTGATGGTGCTCCTGTAAGTATTAATGATCTTGTATTCACATACGAGTGAGTTATGCAAAAAAATATTTGGAATTTGCCACAGTATAACAACAACACAAATGTAGTAGTACAAAAAAGTTCTGCAGACACGCTTACGGTTACTTTCCCACAAGCATCAAAAGAGAATATGATGTTTTTTACAGATTTTATTTTGCCATCGCACATCATAAAAAGTTGGAGTCGGGAAGATTATACAAAAAGGATGCCAACTGAATTTGTAACAAACGGGTGTGCTACTATAAGTAACTCTCGTGATGAAGAAAGTCTTATTTTTGATCTCAAAAACTGTCCAAATACGCGAATTAGATACTATCAAGTAAAAAAATATAGCCTGGAAAAAATGCAAGAAGATCCAGGTATAATGGACTTTTATGTCTGAGAAGGTACAATTCCATGATACAACTCTGGAAGAGTTATCACAAATAATTATATAGGATTATTTTTTAACATGCAAATTGGGAAGCTTAATATCTATGCTAGGAAAAATCTCATTGCAATGATAAATAAATACCTATATCTTCCAGAAAATTCAACGCCTATCATAAAAGAACATTTTTTGTTTGATTCATTTTCTACAACCCTAACTGATAAAACGACAATCAGTAGCATTTGAGCATCAGCAATACTCACTGGTATACAGATGCTTCCAAATACTCTTTCCTTGGAAAACAAATGAGAAACACTTGAGAAAAAATCATATACTCTCGCTTGGTTTGAAGAACCACTTACTATAGAACTTTCAGAAATGGAAAATGTAGAAATCACAAAAGCTATAACAAACGCATGAATTGAAATTCCTGTTAATTCACAAATTATATGAAAATCAAAAATTATTCTCAAAAACAATGAAAATATTTTTCCTTGAGTTAACTCACTTCACTTTTATGACAAAGATAATAAACTAGTAGATGCAATCAATATTTACTACAAAACAACGCAACAAATCGCAGAAAAAAAACTCATCCATATACTCTATTTCAAATGAGATCGCATACACGATCACATCGCAAACACCATAAAAAACATCATTGAATATGAATGAGTAGCTGATTACTTCTTTTTTGATGCACAATCATCTCTAGAAGAATACAATAAATTGCTATCTGAAAAAAAATATGATATTACTTTCCAAACACTTCGCTTGGGAACAAGAAAAGATATCTCCCCTTTGTTACTTACAGATAATCCGTTAATCAACTCTTCTATGTATGTAAATCCGAACTTAGCAACTCAAATAAAACAATATTTTCAATCAAACATGGAGTCACAATATAATATCATGCCAATAATATCAAAACTGTACGCAACTGATCTTCCATTCTTTATTATGTGAAAAGAATCAAAAACAATATTTTGGAAACATTGATTACAAATCGATGAAAATAGTCGCTTTGATGATCTAAGTGTGAGGAAAAATATCCTTGATACAATTGTTCTTGTCAGAAAACCACAGGTGACTAAAGCAGATATATTAAATCGAAGATGATTCATCAAATATCTAGTTACAAGTTTAAACTTCTAATAGGTCAAATCGAACTCATCACATAGTTATGGATAACTGCTTTTCCCGCCGAAGGCGGGATGCCCGCACAATCTAGGGGCAAAGAGATTGACACAGATAGGACGGGCAAAATCAGCGATTGCAAAAATCTCATTTTAAAAATTATTTTCTTTTTTATAAAATGACATATACTGTAACTATTGGACTAGAAGTTCATTGTAAATTGCTTACGGATAGCAAAGTTTTTTGTCGCTGTCGTAATGAACAAGATTTTGATACGCTTCCTGTGAACACGCACGTCTGCCCAGTTTGTATGGGGATGCCAGGCGCTTTACCAACGATTAGCAAAGAGGTTATTATAAAAGCTGGAGCTCTTGGAAAAGTTCTTGGTTGTGAACAACAAAAAAACTCTCATTTTGATAGAAAGTCATATTTCTACCCTGATCTTCCAATGGGTTATCAGATTACACAATTTGCAAAACCGTTAAATATCAATGGGAAACTCCTCTATCATACAATCGACTATACCGAAGAGAAAACTGCAGAGATACTAGAAGCGCATGTTGAGTGTGATACTGCCAAGACAGCACATGCTGGCGAGACATTATTGTTGGATTTTAACCGCGCGTGAACACCGCTTGTAGAGATTGTTACAGCGCCTACCTTTCATAGCGCTGATGAGGTCCATGGTTTTATCAGAGAAATTCAACGCACGCTTGCATACTATGATATCTCACAAGCGGAGATGGATAAATGACAATTGCGTTGCGATGTGAATATATCGATCAGTAAAGATGAAAAACTAGGTACCAAAGTTGAAATCAAAAACATGAATACGATCAGTGGGATAAAAAGAGCAATCGCGTATGAAACACAAAGACAGCAAGAAATATTGGAAAATGGGTGAAGCGTTGATCAGGAAACAAGAATGCGAGATGACGCGAAATGAATTACTATTTTGATGAGAAGCAAAGAAAATTCTGTGGATTATCGTTATTTTCCAGAGCCAGATTTGCCAGCATTGGTATACGATGAGGAGCTTGAAGAGATGAGTAATAGTCTCATCGGTGAGAGTATTGGTTCCAAGATACAGCGTTACAGAAACGAGTATGGATTCAACAAAGAGTACATAAATGGAATTCTTTCAAACAAATCTATCACACTTCTTTTTGAAGAAGGCATCCAAAAATGATTTGATCCAAAACAAATAGCGAAATATATAGTAAACTATGTGCTTGCGCAGACGAATGTTGGTAATATAACCATAGCCCAGACCCCATTTTCATCTGAGGAATTTTTTCTATTCTTGGAGGCAATTTCAAAAGACAATATTTCTGATAACGATGCGAAAACGATCATAACAAGCTATCTGGCTACTCGAGAACCAATTTCAGGGATCATATCTGATACGCTGGCGAAAAAAACATCTCTTCCTCCACTGGTAGATGTAGCAAAAGAGGTACTCCAAGAACAAGCGAATGTTGTTGCTGAATATAAAAATGGGAAGACGACAGCTATGTGATTTCTTATCGGACAGGTTATGAAAAAAACTTCCTGAGGAGCAAATCCACAAGAAGTTCAAAAGGTGTTAGAAGAGTTATTGTAATACAAGATATCTATCCAAATAACGCAGCCTCAATGGCTGTTTTTTGATTATAAGAAAAATCGAAATATAATGGTGGCTATTTTATTGAAATAAGTTCGTAGGAATATACTCCTTCATTAAGATAAAAGCGCTATCTTTGAAGTGATCTCAAGGGACAGCACATGGAGTTCAATCACTAGAAATTCAATTTAGAGCACATCTCCACAAAAACACATCACTAGAAAAGCTAAGATAATTTATCAAATCAGTATTTGGTCAAAACATAGAGTTTACCATTGTTATTCTTCAATTAGATGGCGTAAGAGCTGTGTTGAGGGAAGCTAATCTACCATAGATATAATATTTATTTGGTATTTTTCATGGTTCAGGATTGATTTCAGTACCACTCAATCCAGCGACAACACCATTTACAAAAATATTTCATCTTAAAAGTTGTCCATAAGCATATTGTTTACCAGCAGTAGTATTTAAACTACCAGTAGTTACCCCTCAAGTGAATCAGCGAGGTATAGCATTTGCATCAAATTTTCGATAGCTCCCTGTCGATTGTGTATAAAACTGTGGGGTATCTGGTTGTAAAAATAGATTTCATTGATCTATAAAAATATTTAATGTTGGTAATTCATCAGAACCAACATATTCCATAGTATTTTTCAAGATTACATCTTTTCCTTGCACAACTATATCTTTTTTGTCGTATGTGTCTGGGTCTGAAAGATCTATTTCAACAGGATCGTAACCATCGGGATCTTTTATACAAACAACCGAACCTTCTGCACTTTCAAAACCACTTGGTGCAATCCGCTCTTTCCCCACACACAAACTACTTGCATTTCTTCTAAGTTCATTCAAGATATCTGAGGTATTGAGAAGATCAGAAAACATAATTGCAGAGGTTGAACCGATATTTCATATTACAGAACGTCTGTTTTCAAGGTCTAATCATCCTCTAGAAAATAAAGTATTACCGAGAATAGAAAGATACCAAGCTGAGTCTAGTCAGGCTTCAAGGTAATCTCAAGTAGCTAATATACAAGCTCAATTATAACATATATTTTCTTTTGTGCTTCCTGTAAAAATTCTATTTATACCCGTGTTCGCATTGATTGAATTTAATACATTTGAATGACCGTCGAATTTTCCCCCTACAAATCACACTCCTCCAAGCGAATCAAAAAGATATCAAACTGGTGTCTCGTTGTTATAGTAGGACAATGACGGATAAAAACCGATTAGAGTATTTGAAATTGTGTTATTTATGGTATACATAAATCACGCAGATAATGTGCTATTTCAATAAGTAGGCTCACTGAAAGTAATTTGCCCATAAATATCAGAACCTGGCATTTGTTGATTTTGTCCTCATGAACACGTTGTATACCAACCACCACCCATAGAGAGAGAATTATAATTGGAATTTATTTGTTTTAAATACTTTAGTGATTCCGTATCCATTGGCCACAATCTATTTCCTCTTTGTATATTGTAATATAATCACCTTATTTGTTTTCTACAAGTTCTTGTTCTGTTTGGGCCAGAAGCTCCATCATATGTTAGTGTTTCAGCTGTCTTTAATTCAATACTTGGAAGCCAAAAAACTCCTCCTTGATAATCATTTTGATAATTTGGTAAAGCAAAATGCACCATTGAATAGCTTGAACTAATTGTATCTCATGGAGCAAATCACAGAAAGGTTATAGTGCCTGCCTGAGCACTTCAGAAGAAGACACCTCCAAGCAAGACCATTAGTCCTCACAAAATCATGTTTTTTTTGTATGCCATTTTTGTTTTGAAAAGGGATATAAAATATGCCTCTGAATAAGTCTTCTTTTTCGTGTGCATAGCACAAAAAGGAAAGAGAAGAACTGAGAGCATAAGTAGATTATAGACGCAATTATACTTTGATTTTCCTATAATCTAAAATCCTCTACTTAAGTATACTGAAATTACTCATTTAGGCAAATTTTAGGGTATTTTTTATGGATCGACGAGGATGGTAAAATCAAATGTAAAAACGCTACCATAAGCGATTATTCGGCAGTTATGGTTTCTGACTCCTCTACTCAAAGCATATTTTCTATCTCGTTTTGTAATTTTTCATCCGATAATCCCACAAATTGCATGGTTTTTTGAATATATGCACGAATAAGAAGAGAACGAGCGGTTTCAAGAGAAATACCTCTAGAACGCATATAAAAAAGCTTCTCAGGGTGCAAACGCTGAATTGACGCTCCGTGTGATGCTTTTACATTTTTGGAACCCACAAAAAGCTGTGGAGAACTCTTAATAGTAACATTTTTTCCTAGCAGTAGTATCTCCTCGCTAAGATATCCTTCTGCGTCTTGTATTCACTTTGCTAAATCTATTTTCCCATAGAGGTGAGAAGTCGCATTATCACCCAAGAAAGAGAGAAGAATGACGTCAGCTTTTGTATTTGATGCTTCCAAAAAAAGCGAAAAGTCGACTGTAGAATGTTTTTTCGAATCCAGAGAAAGCAACAAAACAGCACATTTCACGGTCGCATCAGGGGATTTTACCTGTATTTCAATAGATGCATTTGATCACGCGAGGACAAAAAAATATGCATAATCCCCTGCTGTATCTATCAGGATTTGCTTGGTTTCATCTTTTTGGAGCCAAATGTATTTCTCTATCATGGAGCTGGTCGTTCGATACAAAATATTTTTATCTGCAATCAATGCAATCATTTCCGACGAAGTCGGGGCCCGTCCTGTCGATGGTAAACGAGCCAACCAACAATACTACGGGCCTCTCGCCGATGGCGAGAAATAACGTGGTATCCTATAATCTTATTGTTTCCCAATGCACTTTTCCTGTATCAATTGCTGATTTAATCAGTTGTTCGTTCTTATTCAGCATACTTTTCCCTGTTTTAATTTCAAGGAACACTATTTTTTTCACATGTCATTCAGCGAGCCCATCAAAACAAAGATAATCAACCCCTTTCCCCAAAAACACCAAATCCTTGTAAGAATAAGGAAAGTTTGGTAATAATGGCGCAATCTTCTCGCTTACATATCACAGAGTTGTAGCTTTCGATTGTTGCACTGCGAGTTTGCGATCGTTCGATTTATTTTGCACATAGATAATCTTTGCAACGAGCCACCCAATTATCAACCCCATTATAACTCATAGGATAAGGAATGTTGTCCCTTGGAATCAACTATTTGATTGTGTGCTTATGATTGCATTTCAACTGGTAGCAGTTGTCGTACTCGCTCACGATTCTAAGGATGTTGCGCTCGCTGAATTCACTCACGAGTGCTGTTTATTGGAAATATTTCACAACATACGACTTGCAAAAAGTATATAAATAGTGTATAACATGAATAGATATACGAGTCCATCTTGTTTTGTCAAGAAAAGGATTATCCACCAATTTAGTATTTATCATCTCCCTATGTTAGACCCAAGATATATAAGAGACAACCTTGAGGATATCAAAAAAATTATTGCAGATAAAAGAAACTCTGCGGACGTTGATGCGTTTGCCGTACTATATGATGAAGTGAAGGCTTTGCAACAACAAGAACAAGATTTAAACACCCAAAAAAATCAAGCAGCAAAAGAGCAAAACGCAGAGCTTGGAAAAGAGATTAAACTCAAACTCCAAGAGCTCGCTGAGCTACTTCCCGCAAAACAAAAAAAACTGCAAGAAATACTGCGAGCTATTCCAAACATATACTCACAAGACACACCAATTGGTATTGATGATAGCGAAAATGTAGTTTTGCGTTCTCGGTGAGAGCCTACTAAATTTTCTTTTTCCCTAAAAGATCATACTGATTTAGGAGAAGCTCTTGATATAATCGACTTCGAAAGCGCTGGGATTATCTCATGATCAAGATTTGTGTATTTGAAAAACGATCTTGTTAAAATGCAGTTTGCGCTTATACAGTGGGTTATGGATACGCTTACAAATCAAACAATTATCGATGAAATAATCGCGAAAAATAATCTGAAAGTGAAAAATACGCCATTCACATTAGTTCTTCCGCCATTTTTTATGAAAATGGAGGTAATGGACAAGATGGGAAGACTTCACCCAATGGATGAAAGATATTGTTACACGGACGATGGAATTGTATTAAATGGATCCGCAGAACACGTCTTATGACCTTTACAAATGGATAAGGTCATCAGTGAAAATCAATTACCTATCAGATATTTGGGCTACTCTACTGCATTTAGAAGAGAGGCCGGAAGTTATGGAAAAGACACAAAAGGGATGATCAGACAACACCAATTCGATAAACTAGAAATGGAATCATTTTGCCTACCAGATGATGGATTAGAAGAACAAAACTTTTTTGTAGCAGTACAGGAGTATATGATGCAACAATTAGAACTGCCATATCACGTGCTTATCTGTTGTACTGGTGATATGGGTGATGTAGATTATCGCCATATTGATATAGAAACACGAATTCCATCACAGGAGAAATATCGTGAAACACACAGTGCTGACTACATAACAGATTATCAAGCCAGAAGATTAAATATCAGATACAAGGCGAATGATGGTAGCAAATGATTTGTCCATATGAACGATGCGACGGCTTTTGCGCTTGGTAGAATCATGGTTGCGATTATGGAAAACAATCAACAAGCTGATGGGACGATCAAAATACCTACGGCGCTCCAAAAACGAGTCGGTAAAGAGTATATAGGAAAGTAGCTTTTAACTTACTTCTTGGGCATGAAAAAACAACAAATAGTATTTATCATTCTTATAGTTATTGCGGCACTTGTTGCGAGCGGGTGTTATTATTGCAAGAAAATAAAAAATACTAATAGCAATATTCAGAACGTCATCATTGATAGTTGAGAAATATTAAAAGATGGGCTACTAATTGGAAATTTTACTGGACCAGACGTACCTCAAAATGCTGCTATGGATGATGAGAGACCTGGAACTTTTTACATAAAAAAACAATTCCCAGAAAGTATAGATATTCAAGAAAATAAATAATTTTATCCACATTCACTGTGAAATTGCATGGATCAAAAGCACACATTCACCTCTGCGTATACCCGCCTCAAAGAAATTCACTCTCTCCTTGCGACGAAAGAGATGTTGGATATAGAAAACGTTATTTCTATGCAAAAAGAAGCTAAAGAATTGCATGATTTTCTACTTGATCGTTTACATACTGTAACCAAAGAAATTGATGAAACTCCACTTTCGGGAAAGTAATCCGTCAGAAAAAGCTCTTTCTTCTGGGATTTTTGTAAGTATGTCCCTGGTGATTTTTTGTATTGCAGTGCTTTTGGCGCTTGCGTACATCTCGCTGGCAAAGACAAATGCAGAGAATGCAAAACAACAATACGCACAGTCGGGAATCAATGAAAAAACAAATCAGTCAATCTGAACTGCTCTTTCATCTTGATCAATAGATACCCAAGACCACTCTCAAACAGGAAGTATAGATATGGAAAAGAAAATTAGAACAATTAAACAAGGAAGTGAAGCGCAACTCACAGTACGGCAAACTGAAAATGCAAATCCACATTTCGCTCCCGAACAGGTTATACCAAGATATTTCAAAACTTTTTATGGTGATATTTCAATAATGCGTGCTAAGAGATAATAATTATAGTTTTCAAAAAAAATAATATGTGAATCGAATCTAATCGAGTTTACACAAAAAATTGCCCGTCCTATCATTGTTCCGAGTATCAACCAAGACTCCGCGGGCACCCCGACTGCGTCGGGAAAAAAACATAAAACACTATTTATCACTTTCTGGATCTCATGATCGCATTTTCTATAGGATCGTTCAATGTGTATCGGTATGGACTTTTTTACTTAGCAAGTTTTTTGATAGGATATGGATTTCTGTGGTATATCGGAAAACTAGCGAAAGAGAAAAAAATTACTTTTTTACAAAAATATCCAAAAGTGATACAGCTACTTAGCGAAAATCTTGATGACCTGATGTTAGGAGTTGTGCTTTGAGTGTTGGTTGGTGGTAGATTGGGGCATGTGTTTATTTATAATTTTTCATACTACTTGCAAAATCCAGGTGAGATTTTTGCGCTCTGGCATGGCGGTATGTCATTTGTTGGTGGAATTATCGGCGTAGTAGTTGCACTACTAACGCTAAAAGCTCACTATAAACTATCGCGGAAAGATTTTTTTGTGGTATTTGATATCATGTTATTAATTGTACCGTTTGGAATTATTTTGGGTAGATTGTGAAATTTTCTCAATCAAGAACTCTACGGTATAGCCATAAATCCAATGCTTCCTTGAGATATCATAACAGCACTCAAAACTCTAGGGTTGGCCCATATCTATCCGAAAGTAGATGCAATTTCCAGATGGAATACAAATCTCTTTGCATTACTGTTAGAGGGTGTTGTGATTTGGCTTACGCTCTTGTTTGTCGCATGGAAACAACACAAAAAAAACGTACGAAAAGTTGGTAAAATAACAACATTGTTTCTCATCCTATATACTATTTTTAGGTTCGGTTTAGAATATATCAGACAAGACTCTCAAAGTGAATTTGCTTGATTGTTTACCATCACACAATGGTGTATGATTGCGATCTGGATTGGAATAGCAATTGTATTTTTTTGGAAGAGAAAAATCAGGTAATAAAAACCGCTTTACCACAAATGACGAAAGGGGTTGACATGTACGTCTTTATAACTATAATTTTCCATACAAATAAATAGTAAAAACCTATTAAAAATAAAAGTATATGACAGACCAGGAAAAAGAAATCAAAAAAATCTGCAAAGCTCTTGGGATTGAAATCCCAGCAGAAGTTGTGATTCCAAGCGAAAAAGAGCTTGATAACACATTTGAGAAACTATATGCTGCGGACTATTTCGATGACGGATGTGAAAAATTCTATACAAAAGAGGGTTTTGAAAAAGGATATCTCACCTCTCTTGTGTTAGCGGCATTGAAATAAGAAACCTAAAAAGAATCCTCTCGTTTATCGAAGGATTTTTTTCTTTCCAAAGGCTAAATTACAAATGTTTTACACAAGGAGCTCAAGTATTTTAATAGAATATTTATGTTGTTCAGATCAAAAAAACGTTCGATTTTAGTGAAATTCTATGAGTTCTCTCCTGCCACACCGAATCATTCTAGTTTCACCTTTTCTATTAACTCGGATCATCATTGTTGTATGATTCTCCCCTTTTCAAATAAGTATACCACGTCTATAGGTACGTATTCAAGTATACCAAAGTAATGAGTAATGATAATAAACGTATTTTCTCAATTATTTAATTCCTGCAACAATGTCGCTACTGCTTTAAATGCATCAACATCCAATCCGCTATCTACCTCATCTAAGATGATATATTTTGGCTCTAGAAGTCTGATTTGCAGCACCTCCATTTTCCTCCTTTCACCACCAGAGAAACCAGCATTCACGTCGCGCCAGAGGAAATCACGATCTATTTTTAGTTCAGCAACCAATGGTTCAATGATTTTTTTGAATGACAGAAATGTTTCTTCTTTCCCTTGTTTTGCTGAATACATACTTCTCAGGAATTCGAACCATTTCACTCCTGGTAGTTCTGGGATGCTTTGGAAAGCAAGAAATATGCCATACTTTGCTCTTTCATTTGGTTCTATATGTGTAATATCTTGTCCATCAAGGAGTATTTTTCACTCAGTAATCTCGTATGAGGGATGTCACATAAGTGTGTATGCAAGTGAGGATTTTCATGATCCATTTTTCCCCAAGATACAATAATTTTTTCAGACGTCAAAAGAAAGTGTTATATCGTGCAAAATAGGCTTATCTTGTACTTGCACAGCAAGATGAGTAATCTCAAGCATCTGGTTTTTTATGATAATAAAACTAGATAATAACAGTTTTCAACACAAAAAGCAATATAGAAAAAAATGCCTCGAAGAGGCAAAAGATAGCTGTATTTCTTGGCAATAGAAAGCTCATTTTGATAACTACCGCCGATACCAAAACCAAAAATTTATTTTTCTTCAAAAATCATTCTAAAGATTGTATCAAGTTCTGCTCTTTTATCATCATAGCGTGGATCATGTAACCATGTTTCAAATTGATTATGGAAAAATGAAACTGTTTCCTCCAATCATTTTTCCTGCATTCCAAGATATGTTTCAATATCTCATTGTTGGAGAACAAATACATCTTTTTTATATAGATCATCTATCATCTGCTTGATTGAATCCCATTTGAATGGTTCAAATTTTTTCAGATACGCGATAATTGCCTGATATTTTTCTGCTTTGGATAAGTACCCATTGCGAGAACGACGCGTTGCTAGAGCGGCAAAACGGCGCATATCTAATTGCTGTCAGCTTATTTCTTGTACATTATCTCGGTCTCCAATGAAGTAACTCTTGATTCCAAATGTACGTAAAAACTTTTTTCGACGAGTATATCATCATTTCCCATTGATATTTACAATTTCAAAATCTTGTAATATTTTTTCCCAATATGAACTTTTGTTTGCTAGATGATGTAAATAGTAACCAAATGCATACTCATCCGTTTCACCTTCTACCATAATTATTTTTTTTACAAAAAACAACTTTGCAGTATTGGTAAACTTTAATATTTGCATAAGTTTTCCAGCTTCCTCATTGTAGTGTTTTCCAGGAGTGATTATTTGTGTTACATTATTTGCTCTCGTAAATCTATACACGTGTCTAATATTGTTTTCATTAATCATCAACGCTGAGTGCGTTGTCATGATACATTGTAAACCAAATTTCTCTGCGATCTCTTCTAGAAAATCACGAATTTTACTCTGTAATTGTGGATGTAAGTGCAATTCTGGTTCTTCTATGATCAATAATCAATCTTGTAGATTAAATCCATACACCGCGAAAATTATTCAAATCATAGACTTTTCTCAAGCGGAAAGCATATTCAAGTAAGATTCATTTCATTGGTCATCTATAAAAAGGAATTGATATGTACCTTTCTGTTCTACCAACACTTTTACTATAGGACGACGATGTAAATATTTTACACAAAATGCTCTAAAACTCTTAAACATATCTATCTCATCAAGAGCTGCTTCTATTTCAGTTTGCGTAGTAGCATTAGGATGATTTCTAAACAGATGATATGCAACCCTTTTTTTCATATATAGCAATCAAGTGAGATGGTCTTGAGACATTTTGATGCTAGATTTTTCAATATCATCTATCATGTTCAGGAAACGTTGGTGTGCCTCTGCACCTATTGTATATGTGTCATCAAAATGCAATAGATCTCTATACGCTCAGATAAATGCCATAGTTGCGTGAAGTGCATGCCAGTGATTTTCCTTTTCAGGATGCAACAAGTTGTGGATAGAAATACAGTGTTGTAAAAGATTGAAATGCACAAAAAAATCAAATATAAATTTCTCTATGTCCTCGGCATTGTTATTTAATAACCGTGATTGGTTTGTTGTTGTATCAATCTGTATTTTACAAATTATTTGCTCATATGACGGTATATATTGTCAAATATTTTTGTAGTTAAAACGTATTGATTCGGTTGAATATTTAGCAATAAGTAAATTTATTTCTTCTTGATGTTCATATACAAATTGTAAATTATTGCGATCATCTGCATTTAACATGTAATTCAAAACTACCATACTTGGTTTATTCTCTCCTTTTGCATTTTCAAATAAATTGTGAATAGGAATTTTTTTAAGACGAATAAACTCCTGCGAATTTCCTTCAGTAAGATCAGATAAACGCGATAAATCACAAGTATATGGTAAAAATAGAACAGTCTTATTGATCTGTTGAATAATCTCAAGAAATACACTTTTCCCAGAGCCATTTGGTCAAATAAATATGCTAATATTAAACTTTTCTGAGGTTGGAAAAGAAACTCCTGGAGCCGAATGTAGGTCCTGAATATAAGGGAAAATAGCTAGGTTCGATATAACGACATTAGATAATTTCATACTCCCATTATACACAAAAATCTAATTAGAGCCAAAAATAGAGTAAATTTTTATAAAAAGCGTCCACCATTCTATGCTTTTTAGTATAAAATTATGGTAAAATACGGCATTGAGAAGAAAATATCCAGAATTATCTGCTTTATGATGGCAGATATTTCCTTTGTAATAAAAAAAGAGACTCGTTGCCTTAGAACGAATCTACTTTTTGAAAGAAAGAAATAGTAATTATTTCTTTTTAGCTGGAGCTTTCTTTTTTGCAACAACTTTTTTAGCAGGAGCTTTTTTTGCTACTACTTTCTTAGCTGGAGCTTTTTTTGCAACAACTTTTTTAGCAGGAGCTTTTTTTGCTACTGCTTTTTTAGCAGGAGCTTTTTTTGCTACTGCTTTTTTAGCAGGAGCTTTTTTTGCTACCACCTTCTTAGCTGGAGCTTTCTTTGCTACTGCTTTTTTAGCAGGAGCTTTTTTTGCTACTGGCATCTTAGAAGATATTTAAGATATAAAAGTTCTTTTTAAAGAAGATGATTTTTTTCTCATCGACAAAGTAATATACGAATGGTAAAAAAATGCAAGAGGAAATGTATACATTTTTTATTATTTATTTTTATGCTTTAGTAAATTATTTTTATTCAAATAAATCGGCGCACCGACACTCCCCATTAGCAATCGTCAGTTCGTTGTTTTACGGCTTCCCAAGCCACTATTATCGCAGCAGTTTCTGTGCGTAAAATATTTTTTCACAATGATATTTTTTTTGTATTATACTCTTCAAATATTTTTTCATCTCATTGTGATCGTCATCATTCTGGTCAAACAAAAAAATTTGTTCCATTTTTTTCCTGAAGGTTCCATGATTTTTTTTCTTCTCCATTTTGATGGAGTAAAATATTTGTTCAATCTTTCAAAATATTTTCTACGTTCTTTTCAAATACTATGTTTGGAACAACAAGGCCATAAGATTGTTCTGTGGCTTCCCAAGCTATCTTTCCAAGTCTTTGCATTTTGTTTTCTGAAATTTCATGTAGTTGAGAATGTTCAGAAGAAAAAAAATACAGATGCTGTAATCCCAACTCTGTCGCTTTTTGGACAATCAATTCTGCTTTTTCAAATTTATTTGGAAGTGCAACACAAAGCTTGTGATTGTTTTTATATTTTTTGTGTTCTGTGATTTTTACGATCTTACAGACAAGGGATTTTTTTTGAATATCCAATAACTCCACCAAATATCTATACTGTACTTCTCCTTTTGTCAATAATGTAGCCGCATAACAAGGATGTTGCATGAAAAATTGCATACCATTTTTCCCACGTAAAACACGCTTCACTTGATCAACTACTCTTTCTTCATACAAAAAAATTTCATCTCAGATGTTTCTTTTCTCTGAGTCTGATTTGGCAAATGGCGTAATAAAAAGTTGCATAAAAAAAAATAATTAACACATAAAATGATTTTTACAATAATCTATTGGGTGAAGATATTTTCCAATCTACAGGTTGTATTCAATTATCTTGCAAGTATTGATTAGTTCTAGAGAAGTGTTTACAACCGAAAAAACCATTGTATGCTGAAAATGGAGATGGATGAGCTGCTTCCAAAACCAAATGTTTTTTCGTATCAATCAATGATTTTTTGCTTTTTGCAAAATTGCCCCACAACATAAAAACCACATGCTCTTTTTTTTCTGAGATGAAACGAATCACAGTATCTGTGAAAATTTCTCGTCCGAATCATTGATGTGATGAAGGGACTCAAGCGCGTACAGTTAAAAAAGCATTCAAAAGCAAAACTCCTTCTTCTTGTGACCATTTTGTAAGATCTCAACTGGATGGAACAGGATGCCCAAGATCATCTTGTAACTCTTTATAAATATTTTTCAAAGATGGCGGTAAAGGTACTCAAGTAGGCACACTAAAAGACAACCCCATTGCTTGACCTGCACCATGATATGGATCTTGTCATAGTATCACAACCTTTAGTTGGTCAAATGATGTAGCAGAAAAAGCATTAAACCATAAAGGTTCAGCAGGATAGACAACATAATTTTGTTTTTTTTCTTGATCTAATTTTTCTTTAATTACTGCAAAATACGGCTTTTCAAACTCATTTTGCAACAGGGATTTCCACGATGGGTCTATTTGTAAAATCATTTACTTATAGCATAAGTGCTCAAATATTATTTTATCCAGTTTTTTTCTTTGTAGATTTTTTGACTCGCTTGGAAGATTTTATTTTTTTGGATTTCGGTTTGACTGTAATTATAGGTAATTTATTCCCCTCTTTGATGCTTGCTTGTTTGTATTTTGCATAACAACGTCAACACACAGACTCGTACGATACTTCCAATCAATCAATAGCAATCTGATCACCTGTAAATATTGGCGTTTCATTTTGCAATCTCATATTGCATATTGCTTTTTTGCCACAACGACATACCGTTTTTAATTCTTCTATCGTATGAGCCAATGTGAACAATCTTTCGCTTGCGGGAAAAGACTGCAAAAGAAAATCACTTCTCAAACCATAACAAATAACTGGGATATTTGCATTTACTGTTATCCAGAAAAGGTCATCTATCTGTGCAACATCAAGGAATTGAACTTCATCAACCAAAATACAATCAATGTTACCATTTTTTTTCTTATACATATCCAACAATATGTTTATATTTTCTCCGCGATGCAATTGTATATCAACACGACGCGCAATTCCAAGTCTAGAAGAAATAGTGTTTAATCATTTGGTGTCAATTATTGGCTTTATCAAGAGCACCTTCATTCATCTTTCTTCGTAATTATGTGCGACTTGTATAATTGCAGTTGTTTTACCAGAGTTCATCGCTCCATACCTAAAATAGAGTTTTGCCATCTATGGTTTATAGCAAAATAAAAAAAATACTACTCGTTATAAAAAGATATTTTTGCATGCGCCAATTTGAGATAATGATTTCATTCTAATTTTTGATTTTTATGTAAGGCGACAGCTTTGTCTGCTCCAGTCCAAATCAAAAACCACGATGCTGGCTCTCAAACAACTGATAGAGCTGCAATCAAAAAGGGATGTAAATGCCCAGTATAAATAATATATGAAACCACAAAACCGATTAAAACACCTATTGCAATCATTGATTGTGCAACTTTTTTCTCTATTTTTTTTTCTTGAACCCAAAGATCAGCTTGTGCAAGAAAATAAGAATGTAATCTTTTTTGTATAATTATTTCATCTTTGAGAGATCTTTTATTTTTCTGTATTCACAATTTAAGTTGTTGCACCGGAAATCTAGACTCCCCTACAATTTTTTTGCACTCTAACAAAAAGTCGTCTGAAAGCGCACAATTACGATACTCTCTTGCATCAAATACAGAAAAAACATCATTGTATTCTTTCAGCGAAAGAGAAACTTGTCCCTTCATCGTTTTTATTCACTGTTTTTTAGCTACTCAAAGAGCATTTGTTTTTTGTTTTTCTGGCATCTATAAAAAAATAATAAATTGCACTTCTAGATATAGTATTTACAAACCAGTTTTCAACTAGAAATATTTTGAAAAAAAAACCCTATTGCTACAGAGAGTTTTTTTCATGCATTTGTTTTCAAAAAATTTATTTTTCCTTTCAAAGAACACAAATCCACTTATTCAATTGCCCGTCCTATTCTATAATTATAGTTTACCTTAGTAATCGCGGGCATCCGACTTCGTCGGAAATTATTTTCAATGATAAGATTATAAAGAGATTACATTCCAGAGTCCTCTCCTTGTTCTTCAATTGTCATTCCCACGATTGCATCATTTAATGAGATCGGATCTTCCTTCGTAGTATCCCTTCCAGGATCTGTATTGATATAGACGAACATTGGCATCAGCATCGGCACACGACCAATATTTTTTTCAATAAATCCTCCGAGTTCATCTTTGATCATTTTTAGTATCATCTTCACGTCAGTTGTTTCTTTCAAATGCGCATAATATTTCTTCTTCACGAAATCTACTACTTCCGTGTGTATTTTTTGCACCTCTGAGGAATACACGAATCACCTTGATTCAATTTGTACGTTTCCAACAAGTTCTTTTGTCTTTGTATCTACCTTAAAGATAAGAGCTAATGCACCATCTTCAGACATGATTTTACGTGCTTTTACAACATATTCACCTGAAAGATGACCCATTCCAAGTCCATCTACCATAACAGTATCTAGCTTCAATGGTTTATCAGAAATTCTCACGCCATCTTCATACATCTCTACAATAGCTCCATTATCAACCATTAGTATTTTTTCTTTTTCGATATTCATCGAGATCATGATCTGTTTATTCGCATTTCTTTGGATTGGTTCCCCGTGGATAGGAAGAACATATTCTGGTCTTAGTAACGATGTCATAATTTTGATATCTTCCTGTTGCGCATGTCCAGAAGCGTGCACATCAAGTTCTGCATTTGTAACAACTTCAATTCCTTGACGAACAAAATCATTCATCATAGAAAACACAGCTTTTTCATTTCCTGGGATTGGTGTAGCAGACATCAAAATTTGATCTCACGGCTTGAGCGTTATGTTTTTATCTTCATTACGAGAAATACGAGTCAACGCTGCAAATTCCTCTCATTGTGCACCAGTACACAATACTATCACTCTCTCATCTGGAAATGTGTTAATCTCATCAGATACTTTTCTAACAAAATCATGAGGCACTTTGATATATCCAAGTTGTTTTACAATATCAATATTGTTTATCATTGAACGCCCAGAGATGAATACCACTTTATTATATTTAACCGCAGATTCAATTATTTGAATAACACGTCAAACATTTGATGCGAACGTGGCGATTATTAATCTTCACTCGGCTTTTTTGATAACAGCATCTAAATTTTGTCCGATGATACGCTCACTTATCGTATGTCATGGTTTCATAGCATTTGTTGATTCTCCAAGCATAATTCTCACTCACTCTTGTCAAATACGAGCTATCTTTCCCACGTCGGCTGGTTTATCTAACGTCGGTGAAAAATCGATCTTGTAATCTCAACAAGTTACCACAAGCCCCTTTGGTGTTTGTATTGCATATCCAAAAGACTCTGGTATATTATGATTTACACGAAACGCCTCAACCGTGAAAGCCCCTCCAAATTTGAGAATATCCATATCAGGGTTGATGACTTTGTATTTGAAATCTTTGAGCAATTTCGCTTCTTCTAACGATTTTTTTACCATTGCAATAGTAAGGTTAGAACCGTATACCATTGGATAGTCAAGATTCGGTAGAACGTGTTTCAATGCTCATATATGATCCAAATGCCCATGTGTAAGTATTATTCACTTGATTTTATCTTTTCTCATTGCAAGATACGAAATATCCGGAATGATGTAATCCACACCGTAGACTTCACCACCTGGAAATACTAATCCTGAGTCAATAATTAAAATATCGTCTTTATACTCTAAAAACGTCATGTTCTCTCCGACTTGTTCCATTCACCCTAGAAATCCTATTTTCACAGGAATCTCTCATGGTTTTGGATTAAACGAAACTTGTTGATTTTGTTGTATTGGTTTTTTGCCAACTGCTCATGATGTTGGCTTCATGTGAGAGCTAGTAGTTGTACTTGGTGTGCGAGCTGAAACAGCTGCTCACGCTGGGCGAGTCTTTCTCGCAGGTCTTTTTGCTGGTACCGTTTTCTTTTGAAAATCGATAGTAACATTGGTAGAAATAGATGATTGTTCCATGTTTTGTTTTTTAAAATAAGAATAAATATGAATAAGGTCACTTGATGCTCTAGTATGGCATCCGTAACGAATAAAACTACTGTAAATGCCCCTTTTACACTCTGAATGCTGAGAGGGTATTGCCAAGAACATAAAGTTCCTTGCATCTCCCAAGGGACAGAAGATTTTTTGCACGACTACATCAATAAGAATAAGCCGAAATATATTGGAGAGATTTGAAGTGCAGTTTGATATAGTGCTATTTTTATGGCTCAGTTAATACAAAATCGAGGAGGAAACATATGGAGTATAGAACACTCCTTTCCTGACTATCAGCGCGCTTGTCACAATGCGTGGGCACTCAAAACCTACAATACTACCTTTTATCACAGCGATGCGAACACTGTAGAGTACGAGAAATTATCTAGTCAGAAAATGGATTTGGTGTATATCGATGGAAGAAAGAGTGATTATTTACATTATCTAGAACGTATAGTTCCTATCTTAGCTCCTTATACAACAATTATATTCGATGATGTTATTAAGTTTGCTCATAAAACTACTCTATTATACGAATTCTTAGAGAAAAAGCAAATCAAACACACTATCCACCAATTAGATCCAGATGATGGCATCTTAGTGATTCAGAATGCAGGTGAACAGCTAGAAAATATTGATTTCTCCAAAAAGATATAATTTTTTTTAAAAGCGGTGCACTGCGAATCTCCCGTCCTATTTACGTTTGTATAGAGGAACTTTCGACCTCTCGGGAGTCTCACTTTGTGAGAATTAGTCTTCTGTTTGCGTTAAATCTATTTTGGTACCTTCCATTTCCATTTTATCAAGAGCCTTTGCAATGTGTGGATTTACATAAATCCATTCGTCTGCGATAAATTCATCATTTGCAAGAGAGTCTTCTGTTTGTACAAAAGCGTATGACTTACCAACATCTTCTTGTATGTGATAGTTTAATTCTCATCACTTTCCTGAGTATACTCTTATGTACATTCCATTGATATCATACTCGCCTGGATATTCAATAAATGAAATATCGTGGTTACCATATTGCATATCTGGTCATGTTTGTAATGCAAGATTTACATATTTTGCATCATGAGATCCATCTGTTGTGATGTACACTCTATCGTTAATTAGATATCCAGTTGCATGTTTCTTCACCTTTACTACCATCTGTGATTTTTTCTAAAAGATAAATTATTCTATATCTCTTTATATATAATTCATTCCCAATTCCAAGTGTATTGTTTTTGCCTTTGTTATTTGAAGAAATTAGGGTTAATTAACGCCAATATCGCACTCATTGCTCCTAACAACGCAAATCCAATTGCAACTTTTTTGATCATCTCTTGTCACTTTTTCGGTTCACCCATCGTCCATTGTATTCCACCGATGATCACCATAATCACTCCTACCACAAGTATAATCACGATAAGCATCTTCGATAATGCATTTATGACAGTTGGCAAAACAGAAAGCGCCGCTTCGTCTGCACCTTCAGCTCATGTCTTTTTTAGACAGCTCCCTATAAATGGGAAATTAGTATTTAGTGGTATTCAAATAGTTCATCATCCTCCACCTGCACCATATTTACAAACACATGGGTTACTCATTGGATCTGTACGAGCATCAATTGGATTTTTTGCAACACATCTATCATAGTTACATTTACGAGCTTCGTTTGGATTTGTATGGAATATTTCTTCACAAGAGTAGGCTTTTGAACAACCAGGATCTGTATTGTCGTTTGGGTTATTGCATTGATCAACCGTTTTAGAATCTTTTTCTTCAACCGCATATGTCAAATCAAACTGTCGCAAGAACATTCAAGCTAGTATTACCAACCCCATCATTCCCAATTTTAGAAAATTTTTTTTCATTCTCGTTATACAAAAAATAAAAAAATTATATCATACTATTGATCACTTCTTGGAGCATCTTCCCATCAACCTGGGCTCTGTGGTCTGCCATGATTGCTTTCACGATCTCCCCTCTTTGTTTGGTAAAATCTGTTACTCCCAAATCAACAACTGTTTTTTTCACAAGTTCTGTAAGCTGTGCAATGGACATCATAGCTGGCAGATACACAGACAACAATACTATAATAGATTTTTCTTTTTCTACATCATCTATTTTGCCAGCTTGTTCCAGATATCAGATTGATTCCTCACGAGCTTTGATCTCTTTTTTCAGTATTGCAATCACATCGGCATCTTCCAACTCTTTTTGGAGTTCTATTTTTTTATTTTTACATTGTGCAAAGACATAATTCAAGGCATCTTTCTTAACCGTTTCATGCGCTTTCATAGCAGAAATATAGTCGGCTTGTATTTGATCGTATAACATACTATTTTACTCTAAAAAATAAATTTTTACTCGGGCAAGCGAAGCGTAGACCGAGTTGCCCGTCCTATCGTTGTTCAAATAGCCACCCATAGATACTACGGGCAAAATCGCCAATGGCGATTAGTATGTTATATATCCACTTTCTTCTCTTTTGCAAGTGAAACACGAAAATTCATAATGCGTTGTTGTCTCTAGGATTGTCTTTTTTTAATTTCTTCATCTACATTCTTTCTCATATTTACTAACTCCTCTTCTTGCAAGACTCATCCAAATAAGGTGCTGAAAAAAGGGCTATTTTCTATATACCATTTTAACTTGTTCTGATCGTCTCTAAATTTAATTAGTTCAGATGTGGTTAAATTTAGTATCTCTTTGGGTAAAACACCTCTTGTAGCACTCTGTTTATCCCTTTGAAAAATAGAATCCTCATCAATCAGATATTTTTTGGGATCAATCAAATCTCTCCAGACCACAATTGTATCTCAAACAGATACATACTCTGGAACATCCCCAAAAATATTTTGACTTTTATAGACGCTTTTTCAATCTGTAGCTTCTATGCGATAGGTAGATTGTTTACCTATTTTTCGAGCTAATTCAGTTATTTTTGTAATCGTACTCCTAACTTTAGTTCCTGTCTGCAGCATCTGTTTCATTAGCTTTTGCGAACGGAGGGTATCGAGGTAAACTGAAATGCCAAGTCCTGTCATGAACAAACCTGCAATAAAAAATATAATCAGAAAGTATGATGAAAAAGCAAAAATAACAAAATAGCGTGGGTCTGTAGGATCGCAATATATTATGATTTCCTCTCAAACTGAATAGTTATAAGTCGATGAAGACGATCTACTTTTTTGTATTATTTGTGTGTCATTTCAACAGGTATAATAGACTGTGGGAGTATAAACAGTAGAATCATTATCAGTAGAACTACTTACTGAAGCTATAATCCCAGTTGTTTTTATTCAAGTAAACAACAATTTTATTGGTTTAAAGGTAATTAAAAACCCAATCAGAGCAAAGATAAATCAAAAAATAATCAATATAAAAGGGCTGCTTGTGTTTTTTCAACTATAAGACGTTTTTAATTTTAACTTATTTGCGATTTCCATTTTCTATGAAATACAAGATAAATGTAGATTTCAATATGTATCTAGTATACACAAATTTCTCTTTTCTGTCAAAAAAATAGTAATGTGCCGACGGATTTTGGATGAGTGTGATTCAAAATCTTGATATTTCTTGAAATAGAAAAAAACTCCCAATCCGAAGACCGAGAGTTTTTGGTGCTGGAGAGGAGACTCGAACTCCCAAGCCCGGAGGCATATGCACCTCAAGCATACGTGTATACCATTCCACCACCCCAGCATAGATACAAAAGGCACCCTAAGGCGCCTTCGTTTATACTTTTTTTGCTATTATTTGCAACGGTTATTTTTTCTTTGCGACTGGTTTACTAGGAGCTTTTGCACCTACCGATTTCGCTGGTGTTTTTTCTACCAACTCATATACCCCTTTATCAACTCTTCTGAAATCTTCTTTAAATTTCTGCAAGTTCAATAGAACTGTATTTGGACTTACCATTTTTTCTTTCAATAGTTCCTTTGATATCTCTTTTACACTCATTGGTCTTTTGTACTTATTGAAAATGCGAATGATGATATCTTTCACCAATCCACCTTCATACCCCCACTCTCTTAATGCATATAATCCTAATCCTATATTTACAAATGTTTGATTGTTTTTTACAAGCTCATTGTGGATCGTAGTTACTTTCACTGGTTTGTTAGGAAACCACTCCAAAATCTTCGCAGGCAGTTCTTGAAAGTGCACTGGTTTATTGAGTTTTTTCATCACATAAACTATTTTTAATTTAATTGTTTTGGGCCATACGTCGGTGAATGTAAGCAATCCAACTTTCCCATCAAACACTTTTATTCATCTTATAACTTGGAAAAAATTCATATAGAAAAGTGCATTCTGAAGAAAGTCTACATTTGTATGTTTAGATGCAAACTCATTTTTCATTTTTTCAATAAATTCATATACATCTTCACTTCCTTTTTTATTTTCAAAATAATTTATCGTCCATATGGTCATTTTTGTAAGAAGATCTTCAAACAAAGGGTCTTTGTAAAATGACTTATAGAGCAATTTATTTCTCTTCAAATAATTTATATCAAAATCTGATACAAGAATAAGTTTTAACTCTTGAGAAGAAAACTTAAAGATGTTTTTGTTTACAATTTTTTTAATCAGATCATCATCTGAAAGCAATCATCCATGTGTATCAAGGATCTTTTTTGCCTCTTCAAGCACCTTTACATATTTGTCGTTTCATACGATAAGTCTTCTAAATCTCATAAGAGCTTGTGTTTCAATCTGTCTAACCCTCTCACGAGTCATGTTATAATCTGCTCCAATGCGTTGCAGTGGAACCTCTTTTCACGTCAAAAGTCCAAACTTCTTTACAAGAACAAGTTGCTCTTTTGCTTTACAATATTGCAGGATGTCTCTCAAATTTGTAGATTCTATATCTACCTTGATTTTTTTGTCATCCATCTTAATATTAAAATTCATGTGAAATAGTTGAAAGAATAAAATATTACCATCGTAATACTCATTTGATTCTGGTTGTCAAGTGTTTTTTTATCTAGTCAAAATAAAATACTCTTTTACCAATGATTTTTTCACGTTAATTATGTGTAAATATAATAAGAATAGTTGACATTAAATCAAGAGTAATTGTGGAGTGTTAATTATAAGCAAAAATCTACTTTTTTTAGATTGTAACAAGTTCCACTTGTATTAAATCAATGTAACTTTATAAGAAATTTATCCTTTTTTATTTCTGATGGTAAATAGAATTGAGTAAAAATATTAGACATAAAAAAACTTTTACCCTTATAGAAATGATTATCGTTGTGGTTGTCATAGGCATTTTGGTGGTTGCTCTAGTTCCAAGAATCCAACACGCACAAGACAGAGCAAAAATTGGAACAGTGAAGATGGACATAAGAAATATAGCGATGGTAATCGTTACCGCGCAAACTGATCAAGCAAAAACTTTGTATCAACTGACCAAATACAATTGTACATATTGCTTATGTAGTAGCGTAACTGTACCTTTAAACACTCTCACAGAAACCCATATTTGTAAAGTATGACGATATAGTGCTATTGATTTTCTTTTTACTCTTGCAGGGCAACAAACTGGGAATAGTATTGTGTTTCACAAAGATCCTCGAGGATCTCCCTATCTTTTAGATGAAAATGAGTATGAATATAACAATACGGACTGCAGACCAGATATATTGGGTTCTGCCGGGCCAAATGCTGAAATGAATGGTAATCGAGCAACGACAAGATGAGTGTTTAAAGGGACATGATTAGGTACCAATGATGATATATCTATTTGATTACAAAGCACTTTTTGTAGAGAATAGACTATGCACCTACCTTAAATATAATAACATCTCCTTCTTGCACGATATATTCTTTTCCCTCCAACCTAAGAAATCACTTTTCTCTTGCTACGCCTCGACTACCTGCTTCCACAAAATGTTCGTAGGAAACGACTTCTGCTTTGATAAACTTTTTTTGAAAGTCGGTATGAATAGCTCATGCGGAAACAGGCGCAGTACTGTTTTTTTCAATAGTCCATGCTCTAGTTTCTTTTTCTCCTGTTGTGAAAAAATACATAAGTCCAACTGCATCGTATGCCAATGCGATTAAACCGTCCAAAACTGGTATCTGTAAATCTCAAAATTCACCTTGTAGGTACTCCTCTCTTTCTGTTGTTGAGAAGCCCAACATTTCAGATTCTAATTTTGCACAAACGATAGCAACCGGTGCTTGTAATTTTTCTGCGTACTCTTTTTGGATTTGTTCAATATTATTGAAATCGTCTATTCACACATTCACCGCATAAATAAATGGTTTATTTGTGAGTAAATTATATGGCTTAATCAGCATTTTCTCTTCCTGGGAAAGTTCATGAGAGATCGAATGTACAGTCTGTCCCGCCATGAGAACATTAAACGCGCGCTTTAGCACTGGGTAAAGTTTGTTTGCATCTTTATCACCTGTTTTTGCTTTCTTTTCTAGATGTCATAAACTACGTTCAATTTGTTCTATATCGGCCATGATTAGCTCAGTATTTATAATTTCAACATCACGAAATGGATCAATAGTCCCTTCAACATGTACCACATCCGTATCTTTAAAATAACGCAACACTTGCACTATAGCATCTGTCTCTCTAATATGTGAAAGAAATTTATTCCCCAATCATGCGCCTTGTGAAGCTCCTTTTACAAGTCAAGCAATATCCACAAACTGAATAGAAGCATGTATCTTTTTTTTCGAATTAGATATCTCACCGAGTTTGTCTACTCTCTCATCAAGCACATCAACGATGCCAACATTTGGTTCAATTGTACAAAATGGAAAATTCGCAGCATCTGCAGCGTATGTTTTCGTAAGTGCATTAAAAAGAGTTGACTTACCGACGTTTGGCAATCAGACAATTCCTACTTTCATTAGCCAAAATATTATGAAATAACAGTATGCAAGTATATAAAAGAGGTAGAAAAATACAAGCAGTAACAATTTTTTAAAAAAAACTAGCAACGATCTGCTAGTTGATTATTGTTAGGATTATATGTAATACTAATCAAATGGAGATTCATCGTGAGAACGAAATTGGCTAGGATCTGTCTCACGTTTTGCATCTCGCGGAACAAATCATCAATTATGTTTTTTCAAGTGTGGTATTTTTGCTGTTGATGAGATCTTTTTTGCATCTGCTGGCTTTTTCTCTCCCGCATTTAAAACATCAGTAGTTTGAGCTTTCGCTGATGCTATTTGTTGAGCGTAAGACAACCTCACAACCTTTTCAATCAAACTCATAAACGGCCTTCTACGCAAGTAATTTGGGAAATGAGCATTTCTTTTTGGGTTGATAATTTGGTTATCATCATTTATAGTCGCTGAAGGCAATAATTTTTTCCAAAAAGCTTCGCTACTTCCTCCGCATTCCTTAAATAATTTAACATAATATTTAATATTATTTATCGCTTTTTCAGTACTATTCCCTCTTTCCTTCACCTTTGTGATGAAATTATCTAATAGGTAGGTGTAGGGCTCCCCTGTTTTATAGTGATTTTTTCACTCCAAAAACATTTTGAGTCTAGCATAATATGTGTTTGCATCCAAAGAAGGATTAAAATCGAAAATGTCTTTTGATTCAGTCATGTTTTTTAATAGTCCATATAAAACCTCATATACATAGTATACTCATCTTATCCAATAATGCAACTTTTATGTCTTTTTTCTTAAGAGATTTATGACAAGATAGTCTTGCTTTCTTGCTAGAAATTTACTATATATAGAGTAGATTTACTATGTTGTTGTTTAAAAACATGCTTATCCTATTTGAAATTATAAAGATATTTTTCTTTCTTGCCTCTTTAGGTATGGGACTTTTTTATCTTAGGGGTTACTATTTCAATACAGAAGAAGTTTTTATCTCGCTAGGAAACATATTTTTACCGACGTATCTAATCCTTGTTGGTCTTATGCTCGGGTATCTGACTATCCTTTATTACAAATCCACAAGTAGTGAACCAGCCATTCCTCAAAGATTGCTTATAAGGGGCTTTATCGGCTGATTACTTATCGGCGTACTTTTAGCTTTACTCTATATTTTTGTAAAATAAATGCTACAAGTTTTTCGCAAAGATGCTTCTAATTTCAAAAAAGTCACACTTTTAGGATGTTTCATTTGTGCTGTTTTTTTAATGTGATGTGGCAATTCTTCTGTGAATACAATAACAGTTGAAAACATTTCTTTTTCTATTCCAAAAGAGTATCAAACTATCCCATCGTCTGCTTTGGATAATGCACAAATAGTTCACAATATCATTGGCGCACGAAAATCATCTGACGGGAACATTATATTAGCATCCTCAACTCTTCCCGCACAAGTCAGTTTAAAAGAGTTTGCAGAAAAAGCCAAAACTCGTATCTCTCAGGAGATGATTGGATATACAAATAGTGCGATTACTGCCAAAAAATTCACATGTTATGGAAAGAAAAAAACTTGATATCTTCATAGCTTTGATAAGGTAGAAATAAAAGATAGTTCAAAAGTTCTTCTATCTTATGATCAATTTTACTTTATTGAATCAGATTCATTATATATTCTCTCTCTTGCACAAAGCACAAAAAAATCTATAGTAAACAGCGTGATTGATTCTCTCGCGTGCTGAGTGATAACAACGAAGAAGTAAAAATAAATCTATATCATTTATTTATCTATTATATTCTATGGAAGCAGAAAAAGTTATAGTGCTCGGTAGCGAACCAACATCTTTTACATGATGGCAAATTCTTTGAAAAACGGGACTTGGCCTTGGGATTGGTGTTGTTATTGGTTTCCTTATTTTTATCATTCTTATAATGGTAAGTGGAATTTTGGACCCTGTGTTACAGAACAATGGATTGACTGCGGGGCAAGCGTTAAACCCACTGATACCATTGATCTTTGTGATTATCGCATTCATCACAACTTTTATTGGAAATGTTTTGCTATGAGGGGTATATAATTTGTTTTACAGCACAAAATATTATGATCTAGGGAAAATGTTTAGCATGAGTTTGCTCTCAAATGTGCTCATATTTTTTGTTTTTACGCCACTGTATCTGTTGTTCTATAACAACATAAATGGATTGTTCACTGTTCTTGGATTCCATATTCTTTTTGCGATTTTCGCTTGTTACACGCATGTAGAAATACTTACAAATCCCAATTATTCATCTTCTCACCTCATTGGATCAACAATCTGAGTAAGTGTTTCTGCTCTTATTTTCCTGGTTCTTGTAAAAACAGGTACGAATGCTGAATGAGCAACACCAAAACAGTTACTTATTCTCTTGCCATCTGTGATTTGATATGTGATAATTCCATTCTTTCATGACTTATGGGAAAAAATTTATTACAAGTTTTATGAGAATGGAAATGATTTCTTATATCTACCAACATTGCAAGAAATCCAAAAACAAGAAGAAGTGATGCAAGAGGATGTGACTGATGAGGATATCACTGTAAACATTAATTAGTCAAACCATGAACTACAAAAAAATAGCAATCATAAAAATCATACTAGGAAGCATAATTTTGGTAACAACTCTTTTTTCTATAAATGTATTCTCAGATGAAGCACTGGGAATGACCTTTTTTCTGCTAGGCATTTTTCTTCTTTCTCGATGAACGGGCTATTTTGCCTTTCGCTTATTGCAATATATGCTTAAACAATACCACAAATATGAATACGAAAAAATGACTGAAGCGTATAAAATGTCGCTTTTATTCAGTTGTTACATAATCACAAATATCATCCTCATAGTTATTGAAAAGCGAACGAAACTCGTAGGGTTAAACATTCTCCTTGCGTTCATCATTATCCAAATACTGCTTATTTATGATCGTAAAATTGATAAAGATGAAGATGAATAAAGATGATATATGAGATTCAAATGGGACTTCTACACAAAAAAGAAAATCAACATCCACCAACCAAATCTCCGAAGGAATACTCTATGAAAGCATAATAGAAGCTATCAAGACAGTATATGATCCAGAGTTTCCACTCATAGATATTTACACAATGGGATTGATTTACAACATTGATATACAAGAGGATCCAAAGAAAATAATCATTTCTATGACATTTACCTCTCCGCAATGCCCTGCTATTGATCTTCTGCAACAGATGACAATTTTTGCTATCAAAACAAAATTACCTGAGTATGAAGTGAAATTAGAAATAGTGCGAGAGCCATTACGAACAACCGCAATGATTCAAGATGAAGATTTTAAGAAAATGTTTTTTGATATGTAACAGACGGCCAGATACCTAACGGCCTACTCCAAACTTTTGAATGAGTAAAAATACCATAAAATACGCCTGTGGAACGAGGCTCTTTTGTCTGTTCGCAGAAAGAAAAGAGGCGAAGCGATGGGTATTTAATTATGAATTATGAATTATTCTTATTAATCATTACAATCGCTCCGCTCGTGTATTCGTCCCGACTTGTCGGGATTCGGTCTTTATATGTGCTAGTTCTTCGTGTTCATCTGACCGTAAGACATATCTCTGAGCAAGGTTCTTTTTGTTCTCTGAACAAGTAAAAGAGCCGAAGCGAAGAGTATGGCTAGATTATATTTATAATCTAAGAAACAGCTCTCCTCATATCACCAGTTTCGCTCATGACATTAATCATTCAATATTAATCATTATTTTGATTTACCTATAATTTAAAAAAAGTAGCCCATCATGGAGCTGCTTTTCTTTTTTTTCGGCGAAGCCGAATCGACCGCTCAAGTATTGGCCTTCTCTTTATGCTACGAAAGTCGGTCGATATGTCAATAAACTATAATTAGCGAGGGAGAATTTTTTATTTCTTTTCATCTGCATCAATCACTTGTCATTGAGTCGTTCCTTCTTGAGAATCTGGCGTTGCCTCAATCACTTCTTCATCTGTTGGTGTCGCAGTATTTTGTACGTTATATTTTTGGTATAACTCATAGAACTGCTTGTGGAAGCCATCCATTGATTTGTCAATTTCTTCTTTCGTTACATCTGGCTTGTCATTTAGTGTTTTTGCTTCACTCATTAAGTCATCAATTTTTTTCATTTCGTCTTCTGGGATTTTGTCGGTATTGTCTTTTTTCATTGTTTCCATCTGATAAATCAGTGCTTCAAGTTTGTTTTTCGACTCCACGAGTTCTTTTCTCTTGCGATCATCCTCAGCAAATTTTTCTGCATCCATTTGAGCATTGCGAATTTCATCATCAGAAAGACCAGTTGCTCATTGAATTACCACCTTTTGCTCTTTCCCAGTAGATTTTTCTTGTGCTGTTACATGCAGAATACCGTTTGCATCAATATCAAATGTCACTTCAATTTGCGCTTGTCATCTACGCATTGGAGGGATGCCCTCAAGATTGAACATACCAAGTGATTTATTATCTTTTGCAAATTGTCTCTCCCCTTGTGTTACGTGAATTGTAACTGCTGGTTGATTATCAGATGCAGTTGTATAGATGTTCGATTTTTTGGTAGGAATTGTTGTATTTCTTGGAATCATCGGATGCGCTATACCACCTTCAACTTCAACAGAAAGTGAGAGTGGCGTTACATCCAAGAGCAAAATATCTTTTACATCACCTTGGATAATACCACCTTGAATAGCTGCTCCTTGCGCAACTGACTCATCAGGGTTTACTGTCGCTTTCGGCTCCTTTCCAAAGAAATCTTTCACAATTTGTTTAACCTGTGGCATACGAGTCGATCCACCGACAAGGATAATTTCTTCAATATCTCCTTTCTGTAATTTCGAATCTGCAAGCGCAGCTTCCAAAGGTTTTTTACATCTTTCAAAGAGATCTGCAGTAATTTTTTCAAATTGCGCACGAGTAAGTGTTTCTTGTACATGAAGCGGATTCCCCTCAACCGTAGTAATAAATGGAATATTAATATCTACTGCATCAACTTGAGATAATTGTTTCTTTGCATTTTCTGCTTCATCTTTGATACGTTGCAAAGCCATAGGATTTTTACTCAAATCAACACCATTCTTCGCCTTAAAACTGTCAATAAGCCGGTCCATAATACGATGATCCCAGTCTGCACCTCATAAATGCGTGTCGCCTGAAGTTGCTAATACTTGGAATGTTCCTTCTGCTCCGATCTCTAGAATTGTCACATCAAATGTTCCACCTCAAAGATCAAATACCACTATCTGTGCGTCTTTTTGATTATCTTCTCCATATGCTAGTGATGCAGCAGTTGGTTCGTTTATGATACGTTCAACTTTCAATCATGCAATCTCTCCAGAAACTTTTGTCGCATTTCTTTGAGAGTCATTAAAATATGCAGGCACAGTAATAACCGCTTGCGTGATAGGTTCTCCAAGAAATTTTTCACAATCTTCTTTTATTTTTTTGAGAATAAACGCTGAGATCTGTTCAGGTTTATAGTCTTTCCCATCAACACCGATAATTACGCCACCATCTGCTCCTTCTTTCAGTTCATATGGAACTGATTTATCTTTTTCGGTTAGCTCAGAGTATTTGCGCCCGATGTATCTTTTTACTTCATACACTACATTTTGTGGTTCAAGAACTCACTTTCTTTTTGCGAGTTTTCCCACGAGAAGTTGGTCCCCTTTGATATACACGATAGACGGCGTAGTTCTATCGCCTTCTGCATTTGCAATAACTTGTGATTTGTCTCCGAGCAGATATGCTCCACAAGAGTTCGTTGTACCAAGGTCAATTCAAATTACTTTTGCCATAGTTTTGTATATATAATGATGTAAATAAAGTGCTTTTATGATTATCGTAAAAAAATAGCACGTTAGATAATATAGTGCTATTTTAAAAAAATGCAAGAGATTTTAGCACGAAATTTGGTGCGGTGCTAATAGCAATAATTATGCGTATTTTCAGAGGTTTTTAAGAGTTTGTTTGCAGGTTTATTGGTATTCACGGCAGTTTGAAGGGTTTTCGCTTTCTTAACAAATTCGCTAAAGGTGATTCACTCTCTATGTAAGTATCCTGCAATTTCTTTTCCGACATATCTATAATGCCATGGTTCAACGACATATCAATCAACCTCCTTCCCTTTTTGATATGATTGTGTCCATCAGTACTTATAGGCATTCACTTTCATTCGTTCTGCATACGAACCATAGTGCGTTTTGAAATCCTGCGCAGATGATGCATCAAAAATATCAATAGCTAAACCAAGTTGATGCTCGCTGTGTCAAGGTTTTGCTGAGATGGTTGTTGCATATCACGATCAATATTTATGGACATATCAAGCAAACAACTGTTTTTGGTAACTGTATGCACGATAACTACTTACTATTCTCATCGGTGTTTTAAATGTATTTTGAAAATCCTGGGCCATTGCTAGTAGATCAGGTAGTGCAATCTTTCTAATTGTATATTCTGTACTTGGGACTTGCAATGCCTTATTTCAAGCTATCGGTACCAAATCAGCTGGGCGATATGTAAGGGTTTCCATACTCACCTGCGGACTAACAAATTTTTGCAAAGAGCTATCAGTTTTGAAGTCTCGTACCTTATATGGTATGAGCTGGGCAGTGTAAACCTGCATCATTTTCATCTGTTGAGAGCGCAAAAAATCAGCTTCTCATGAAGGGAATTGTATAATTGGCACAGAGAGTAACTGCAAAAAACTAAGTAGCATACTACCTATAGTATGATTTCGAAAAACGTTATCAACGATAGATTTATCCAATTCTATACCCGAACCCCTTTATTGTTTCAATGATACTTTTCCCTAGTTTTTTACGTAAGTTGGCGATATACACATCCAATCAGTTGTCGTTTTCTCGTCAATCACCTCATCGAACATACTCAATCAAATCAGTGCGAGAGATGGCTTGTCATTGGCGTTGTAACATATATTCCAACAAAAGATATTCTTTCAATGGAAGTTTTATTTCCTTTCAATTTTGTAAAACACGTTGTTCATCTAGCAACATTTCTATATTTCAAAAACGAAAAGTCGTGGGAAGCTCTGTTCTTTTTATAATCGCTTTGATTCTCATAACCAGCTCTTCGAGTGCAAATGGCTTCACCAAATAATCGTCAACTCACTCAACAAATCATTCAGTCTTGTCTTCTATTTGTCACTTTGCGGTGGTCATAATAATTGGTATTTTCTTTTTTTTGCGAAGTTCATGGACAATTTCAACTCCCGAAACACCAGGTAGCATCCAATCAACAACAACAAAATCATACGCAAAACCTAGCGCTTTTTGGAGTCACTCTTTTCCATCATAGACAACATCAACCTCTCGTCACTCTGTTTCCAAGTACTTTTTTTCATTGTTCGCGATGTTTTGTTGATCTTCAATGATAAGAATTTTCATAGGTTGTTTTATCATCTAAATTATTTTGCGTCCTATCTGAGCAAGCCAGGCAACAACGATCTGTCCCAAATTGCCGTATTTAATTACTTCTCCCATTCCAAAGAAACAGTAGTTCACTCTCATTCTGTGCTTTCCAATTTAATACTCCATCCCAATATTTCAACCAATCTTTTTACAATATGAAGTCACAATCCCACACCGTCTTCTCTATTTTTATCAACTTGCCAAAACGGCTCTCGAATATGCTTTTGTGCTTGCTGAGAAATTCACTCGCCATTGTCTTGTATGATTATTCAATCAGGAGTGATAGTGATTTCAATCTTTCCATTTTCTGCGGTATATTTGTAGGCATTTTCAACAATATTTGTTAAGACGATTTCAGCACTACCTGTATGTGATTGCAAGATCGCCGTATCACTTTTGTGCACTATGCAGGAGATTTTTTTGATGCTATATTTCTCACTCATTGCACCTACAATTTGGTCAACTAATTCGTTTATATTTACTTTTTCAGAGTGAATAGCAGATCCTGACTGCGAGCGAGCGACTACTGTTAACGCATCCAAAATATTTTTCATTTGATCAATCGTTTTTTTATACTGAGGTATAACGCTAGCGATATTACCAGTTTTTTGTGCAAGGTCTGTTGTAGACTGCAAGACCATCAATGGTGTTTTAAATTCGTGGGATACATGCGAAACGAAATCTCTCATAGAGTCAACTTGCGTGCTGATTGTATCTTGCATCTGATCAATAGAAGAAGCAACAATATTTATCTCGTCATCCGCAGGAAGGTGAGAAAAAACATGTTTCTTTCATAATGTATCAATATTTGTATCACGGACACTATCAGAAAGTGCGTATAAATCACGCAATGATCGAGAGACAAATATACGAGACAATAAGTATGTTAATACCAAAAAGCACACCCACAGAAAGCCACTTACGAACAACAATTCATTTTGACGACTTATATTTTGTGTCACATCAGTGAGAACATAACCATCAAGTACAGGTTTTGCCAAAAATCGATTTTCATCAATTTGATAAACGTCACGGCTATACCAAAGTCTTGGTACCTCTTCTATACGAGTAAAGTCTTCCGTGCTTAATCTAAAAGACCTTTGCACTTGTAGCATTGGGAAATGATTTGGCAATTCCCCTTCTGTTGATTGCAAAGCCCCAATTGGCGTATCATTTGGAAACGCATCAGGCTGGTCAGCCAGTCCTCCAGATACAAATTGGCGCGCCATCTTTCATTGTCCTCTCATCATACCATTTCCTCGATCATTATGCCACGATGCGAAAAAACCAATATTTAAGAGTACAATAAAAAACATCATCAACACGCCGACGAAGATTGTAAACCACATACTAATACGATTTGATGTTTTCATCTGCATATTGTATATAAAAGAAGACCCTCTTGCAAGAGCGTGGTGTTTTTTTCGCTACGCGTAAGAGGGTCGTTTTTTTATAGTGTTTTCCACACGTCACATATAGAATTATTTTTCAGTCGTTGTATTCATTTCCTGATGTCTAGTAACCATCTGTGCAAATTGTTCTTTGGTAGGAACAGTTGCATTTGTTGGTTTATTCGGATTTGCATTCCATGCACTTACAAATGCGTTGTAATCATTTTTTTCAACTGCATTTTCTATAGCTGTACGGTTTTTGTGCTGTGTAACAATATCAGCAAACTCCTCTTTCGTAATTGTGTTTGCTTTTACATACGCATCATAATCATTTGCTTCAATAGCAGACTGGGCAGCTTCGCGTTTTTTGTAGACCTCTACCATCCTTGTAAATTGATCCTGTGTCGGTGCAGTAGCATCTTCACTTTTATGAGTTTGTGCATTCCATTCTTTTAAGAATGCATTATAGTCATTTGCTGCAAGCGCTGCTTGCACGCCAGTATTTTGTTTTCCAAATCACATCATGTCACCTCTACCCAAATTTCCTCCCATTCCCAATCATATTCCTACTCATTTCATTTCTCACCTCTCCTTTCACATTCATTTCCCTTGTTTTCCTTCACCTCTCATCATACCTGCTTTTCCACTACCATAACCTGCTTGCATTCCTGAGCCATTTTGCATAGATATTCATGCTTTATTAACATTTCCTGCAAAACTCATGCCCCCTATAGCCAAAGCTGTAATAGCCAAAATTGAACCTACTCATGCGATAAGTAAAGTTTTGTTAGTTCCAAGACCACCAACAGAATCCCCTTTTTGAGTGGCACAATTTTGTGATGTTTTTTCGTTTTCCATTTGTTTCTACATTAGTTATAAAGCCATTGAAGACAATGGGTTCTTTGCTGAAGAGAGTCGTGTCTTATATATGGATAGCGAACAAAAAGCAAAATCACATGATATAGACACTTCTCTCTCAAGAACGCCACTAGTATATGTATCGACCTTAAATGAATCTTAAAGAAAAAAAACGGCCAGGAGAAGCCGTTTTAATAGAGTTTTATGGTGGTTGGTGTTATTTGTACTGAGTTACAAATCATTCGGTTGTTGGAACGAAAGTGGGATCATAATAGATTTGATATATCATTTTAGCAACATCGTATCTTTGAATAAATGGTCTGTTACCGATTATTTTCATCATACCATGCTTTTTAAATTGTTCCTGATAGTTTATCATCAGAAATTCTCGGAGTTTTCCACAATATCAGATAGCAAAAACGTTACTCAAAATTTCTATCTCTTCACTTTCCCATTGTCTAAATACACGACATCATCTGCGAACTCCAAGAGTGTTTTGTCATGTTCAATCATCAAGATGGTATCTCCCCTATCCAAAAATGATTTAAGTACAAGCAATAATTTTTCTATATCCTGTGGATGCAAGCCGACTGTCGGCTCATCCAAGAAATACATTGAGTGCCCTCTATATTGTTTTAATAAATGTTTGACGAGTTTTATACGCTGTGATTCTCATCCGGAGAGAGTATGAGCCGGTTGCCCCATCTTCAAATATCCAAGGCCGATATCGCACATCAACTGTAGTTCTTCTGCTATAAATTCAATATCTTTGAACAACTCTAATGCTTCATACACATACATCCCCAGGATATCTGCGATATTGTAGTTATGCCAACGGATTCCCAGTATCTCTGATTTATATCTTTTCCCTTGGCAAAGATCACATGGCACATATGTATCAGGCAAGAACTGCAATTCTACTTTTTTGTAACCATATCCATCACAGGCTGGACAAGCACCTTTTCAAGAGTTAAAAGAGAAATGCCCAGAATTTAATCCCAAAAATTTGGATTCATTTAACCCTGCAAAAATTTTGCGGATATTATCAAATACACCGATGAATGTCGCAGGACAACTACGAGGCGTTTTCCCGATACTTGACTGATCAACATAAACAACATTATCAACAGTTTCATGACCAACAATTGTTTCTACACCAATAGACTTATAAAATTCCTGTAATGCGATATTACTCAACGCTTCGTATTGATCTCTTTTCATGACTGGCGAAGCGACAATCTCATTCCACGAAAGTCATTGTTTGAGCAATTGTAATCTAATATATCACTGCACATATTTTTCTTTTTCTTCAAAAAACGAATAGAGCGTCGAATACATCAATGTTGTTTTTCCTGCTCCCGACGGCCCTGTTATGATTGTAAATGCGCCCAGACGGATATTTACATCTATATCTTTCAGATTATTTTGGCTTGCTTTCTTGATTTTTACTCGCTTATCAGCTGGGTGATGTTCAAAATTCACGTGAATTTTTTTCTTCCCTATCAAGTACTGTGCCGTTAGTGTATCAGATTTTGCAAATTTTTCAAATGGTCCGTTGAAAAGGAGCTTCCCACCGAAATCTCCAGCCCCTGGACCGATTTCAACAATCCAATCAGAAGTTTTGATAAACGAATCGTTATGTTCCACAACAACGATAGTATTTCCCATATCTTTTAGTGTTTTAATCGCTTGTATAGTACGATTAATCTCCTTGTCGTCCAATCAAATCGTGGGTTCATCAAGCACATAGATAATACCAGTTAGTTTATTTCCGAGTTGTTTTGCCAATCTCAAACGCTGAATTTCCCCTCCTGAAAGAGTATCAACCTGTCTATATAAACTCAAATGCCCCAATCATAAATTGGAAATTGTCTGAAGTCTATCAAGCAGTGGCGTCATAATCCTTTTGACTAGCTCGTGCGCTTTTTTTGTATTCTGTTGAAAGTCCGCATACGCTTGGATCAACTCGTCCACACTCATTCTTTGGAAGTCGAAGATCGTATAGAGGTTTGCGGTGTTATCAGAAAAAATATTTGCTGGTTGATCTTTGGTAGCTCACGTGTACAGGAAAACATACATTGATTCTTTGCGAAGTTTCGCGCCATGACACTCTGGACACGGTTGCATTTGAAACATCGCCTGGAAGTCAACTCACAAAATCCCTTTGTTGTACTGGCTTGTGAGAACATCTTGAATACCGTTGTAGTATATGCTTGTATATTTTCATCACATACCGATGTGCAACAGTTCCTTATCACCATTTATAACAACTTCCTGAAACCACTTTGGCAGGTCATTCCACTGTCTCTTTTCATCCATGCTATATTTTTGTGCGAGCTTCTTGAGGATGGTTTGTCACATCACTCCGTCACGCCACGGGATAATCGCATTTTCAAATGGCGACGTTTGATCGATAATGCGACTCATATCAACCTGCAAAATCTCACCTAACCCATGACAGTGTTGACACGCTCATTCGGGACGATTCGGTGAAAAATGCTGTGTCGTAAAATCAGGATACGAAATATCTGAATCTGGATCATAATTTTTGTCAGTATACCGCTGGATGGCTCCTGCAACATTGAATACATCTTTATCAACTGCCTTTGCCAAGTCCGTATCGTTTTCTAGCTTTTCACCCAAGACTTGATAGACACCGAATTTTTTGGTCGTTGCAAGAATTTTGATAATATCCTCTTTTATTCTGGATAATTTCTCATCATCGATTGTCACACGGTCATAAATTCCATATACTTTTATTGGAAAAAATTTCTCCGGAATGTGTGGTGATTCCAGATAGAAGTACTCTACTACGGTTGCATCTTGCTGTGCTTTCGCAATAGCTTGTTTTTTGTCAGCTACGCGCGCTTTGGCGATGATATTTACATTTGGGCCATAGGTTTCTACCTCATCAACCTGTTCTTGGTTAGATGCTTTCGTTCATTTTTTCTTAGAATTTGTATTGATGGTACCGTCGGAATTATAGACTTCCTGCGCTCTTTCGAATGAACCATAACTTGGGTCGTCACCATCTAGATCTGAGCTTTGCTCAGGAGCTGGCACGCCAGCTCAATTCACTGGTGAGGTCATAATCAAATATCTTGTAAATCAATCATTGTTTTCTACCTTGAGACGGTTCTTTTTTACAAATTTTAGAAAGTCTCTTTCAGTATCATACTTCCCTGCTTCCTGTACTAGATAGACCCTTTTACCAAAATATTCTTTTTTCAATGCATCAACGATCTGCTCAACATTCTGGGGTTTCACCATCTTTCCACTTCCATAACTATAGATATCACCAAGTTTCGCAAAAAGCAATCTCATATAATCGTCGATTTCTGTGATAGTCCCAACAGTTGAACGTGCATTTCCAACACGTTTATTTTGCTCTATGGCAATCGCCGGTGAAAGTCATTCTGTATAATCGATCTCAGGTCTCTCACCCAAATTGAAAAATTGTCTTAAATACGAAGAAAGCGATTCTATGTAACGATATTGTCCTTCTTTATAGATTGTATCAAACGCGAAGGATGATTTTCCAGAACCAGACACTCAAACAACGGTTGTTATCTTGCCTTTTGGGATAGACACATCAATATCTTTGAGGTTGTTTGTTCTCACGCCACGGAAAACAATCTTGTCTCCTTCTGGCTCATAGATGTTTGTTTTTTCTATTTTATCATGCAGATGTTTGAGCGCAGAAACATCAACTCATGTCGTGCGAGTTACTTTCAACGATTCTTCAAGTTTCACTTTTGCTCTTACACGAGACCCTTTTGTATCTAGCGCTGAAATATCCGAAGAAATGGGCAACTCTTTCTTAGATTTTGATACTGGCGACAAAATAATACTTCCCCCTGATGCCTCATCTCAAGCACGAGAAGAGGATCTTCTCTTGGGTGATTGCGGTATATCTTGATCGATTGGGAGAATGTCGTTTTCTTTTGGAGCACGAACAGTGCTCTTTTTTTTGAGTTCTCCATTCTCGCTAAGTGCGTCTAGTTTTGTTTTTTTGGAAACCATAGGTGAATAAGAAAAAAGCAAATATTCTATTATATAGACAATACAGGGAAAATTGCAAGCGAGAACGGAAAAACACTTGCATACAAAGAGTCGCTATGTTGTAAAAAAAATCTCGATGGTGGGTTAACCGTCTCTCGCCTACTCCTCTCGCTCGCTACAAGCGCGAAAGGGTCAAGGGGACAAGGGGAAAGGGGCAAGGGTTACTAATAGGAATTCTTGAAGCAGCGGACAGAGAAGCCGAGGGCACGGTAATACGTAAGGCCAGGATTCAAATACGAAGCGAAGAAGAGCAGAGTACGAGCGTACTGACCATTTGGAGTAGACGACCAGTAGTAGCCGTAGGACCCCTGAACGTTGACTGACGATGCTGAATCGTAATCGCGGAGACCTGCCAGTGGCAATTTAAGAGTATCTCTAAAGAGATTTCAGTTAGCTCCTTGTCATGGGTTTAGTGATAGCCATGTATTATACAATCATTGTCGTTCTGCTTGTGTTGGTATGTGATATCATGGATCACATGGTCATTTTCTTGCTACATTTGTATTGGTTGTATTTCATCGTAAATTGTCGTTCTGATAGAGTGACCAATCATATCTTTGTAGTCATATTCCATAAATCCATGTACTGTTACTGTACGGATTCGTTCAATTATATGTACTGGTGTCTACTAGTCATGTACTATTTGGTGTATATAATGCAGGAGATGATGGAAATCCATAATTATTCCCCCACTGGAAGTGGTATCCATATGATGTTGTTCACAACCCTGCTTCCGTTGCTCCTACATTTCTATCTGCTATCACATATGTATTTGCAGGGGTCCCATCAGATACCATTATGTCAGTTCAATAAATTGTTACTCCAGAAACTATTGCGTAGCTACCTCCACCTCATCCTCATCCTGCTACTATAGTTGTTATCAATCCCTTTCCTACTTTTTGGTATCATCCTTGTTTATCTGAGTCTATTACTCCTGTACCATTTGTTGTGTTGCCTTTCTTCGATTCCATCAGTGCAGTGATTGCATAGACTGTTCATCCTGCGTTTGTCCAGTATGCGAATGAGTCTCCTGTCACTTGTATGTTTCCTGGGGCAGTTGAAATAGCTACTGTTCACTTCCCTGGATCGGTTGGGATAGTTGTTAAGTATGGTGATATCGCATCTGTTATATCTTGTCTTGCGATACTTGTTCCTGTGGTTGTCAGTGGTGCTAGTGGATAGGTGGTTCCATTTTCTTGGGCATATAGTTCTATTGCGCTAGAGATCTGTCATACCTTCACTATACGTGCAGAATCACTTGCTCTTTCTCTTGCTCCTACGAGTCTTGGGACCAGTACACCTGCGAGGATACCAATAATCACTACAACAACAAGCATCTCTATCAGGGTAAATGATTTGTTTGCTTTCGTCAGTTTGGTTACCGTTGGTAAGTTAAATGTAGAGTGGGACATGAAAATAAAGTTAATTATAAATTGTTAATGTTTAATTGTATGAGCGAAGCTGGTGATATGAGGAGAGCCGTTTCTTAGATTATAAATATAATCTAGCCATACTCTTCGCTTCGGCTCTTTTACTTGTTCAGAGAACAAAAAGAACCTTGCTCAGAGATATGTCTTACGGGCAAATGAACACAAAGTAGTAGCACATATAAAGACCGAAGAGCTCCGGCGGGTCCGAATACACCAGCGAGCGATTCTAATTGTTTACATTTGTATTATAGAATCTCGCAACGATTGCAAGATAGATTTTCTCGTATTGATAGTATTTCTATCTATACGAATATATAAAAAAATCGCCTTGCGATTTTTTTACCGACGGTCGGTCGGTGACCGGAGGTTTTTTTTGGGAACTGTTGGTATGTAGGAAACCGTAGTGAGTAACTTTGTTTGCCCGAAGGGCAACTTCCGAGAGCTTGTGATTGTCTAGGTGCGCGTCGATAGGACGGAAGACTGCTGAGGGTAACTGATGGAGACCGGTCTCACATCAAAATATTGACTTCCTTTTTAGATAAGATATACTCTCTTTTTTATATTTTTTTGAACTCATCGTAGAAATGTGAATCTTTTGAAAAAAGGACAAAAAAATCATAAACGATCATAACTCCACTCATATTTTTGATCCTATTGTTGCGTCAATCAAAAATCGCATTGATAAAACCACCAGACCGTGAGCTGAAAAGGTACGTGAGTATGCCAACAAGATTGCAAACACCTTGGCGTCTAGCGAAAATATTGATGAAACAATTGTTTTGGACCGAGAAAACGAACCATTTCATATTGATATTACTGGCTGGACTGTGGGCAAAGACATAGATGGCAACAAAATTTTGTATAATCCAGAGAATGATGTAATAGAGTATTTGGATTGACCAAATAGATGAATCCAATATTTCACACTTGAAGCGGCAAAGAGAGAAACAATGGAACATGGGAAAAAGCTTATGAAGACCGCGAAAGATTGTAGAGTCCAAATAGAAAAAAAATATAGACCAAGAACGCGAATGATGTTTCAGGAGACCAATCAAAGCAATCTAGAAAACCATCAAGAGTTTTTAGAAAAAGAGGGAATTCAATTTTATGGAGCGCTAAATAGCAAAAGAAAACCTGGCTGAGGGGGAGATTTTTTAGGCTTCCGATGCGAAGATGGCAAAGCTTTTTGTATAGAAAAATGAACACCAACAGAACAACAGAATGGGAAGACTTCTACTGCGGAAAAATGATGTTTTTATATACAAGAACTTCCAGCGACGCGAATGTTCCCAGTGTTCTACGCAAGAGAAAAAAGAGAATAATAAGCTATCAGGAGATCATCAATATTTCACCATAAAGATTTTTTTTAGTTTATAGATGGCTAATTTTTCAGTGAAAAAAAAAGGGAAAACTCCCACTACAAATACTCAAAATCGTTCCCCTGCGGGAAGCTAGAAATTTCAACAGCAACCAAAAAAATAGAAGAAAAAACACCACGCCTAGATAAAATAATGTGCTGAGGTTTGAATATCAATATCATCTGGTGCCCGCGTGCGACCAAATGTTTTCAGTCACTTCATGTGCATCAACGGCACGACAAATGAAAAAGAATATTGTTGATATTTGCTATTAAACTCTTTCATGAAATATTCGTTATTTGTTAGGGAAGATACAAGAAAAACATCGCCCTTCATATTGTAAGTACGCAATCGACGTATCAACATATCCACATAAAACACAACAGACTGTTCCACGAGATTTTTGGCATACGGATTGTTTTCTAGCGTCTCACTTGTCGCATCAAAAAAATCAGTTATGTTATTTTCTGCATAGACATCTTTGAGTACTTGCCATCCTAGATCTACAACTTCTGAATTTTTGTAAACCCCATTTTCAAATACAATACGCTTGGTATAGTGCTGACCCAACGTCAGGATCGTTCCATTTTGTTTTTTTAGTGTATCTTTGATATGATGGAGCGTAAAAAAAGACGCTGGATAGATATGAACGTTCTGGATTCTATCTCAAAGAACTGCTTTTGTATCATACCAGTTATCGCGTCGTATTGCTACCATTTGCAACGAAAAATGGAACTCCCCTGTTTTTCAAATATAGTAATCAGTCGGCTCTCAATTTACACAAATATCATCCATGTGATAAAACAATCTCTGTGTATCACTTCTCAGATGTGCATCAAAAATAGGATCAATAATAGCTTTCATCGCACTCACGGTGCATGGCCTATCAAAATGCGCAACAACTGGTGCGCTAACCCACAAAAATTTCTTCTCGTCTAACAAGAGAAGTTTCCTTTTTTTATCGCTTTTTTTGACCATCTCTAGGAGATTTTGATAGTCTCCTGATGCATGCAAAAACCTACTTGTATTTTCACCGAAAACACATGCTGTAAAAAAACTCTGCTTTCCTGCATCCACTTCACGAACGATAAACATATGTGTGTTATACTAACCCCAAAGAAAAATGCAACTTTTTATTGGTATTACTCAATCAGATATCTATACTTTGTATACGTTTTATTCGTAAAAACAGCACCATGACAAAAACTTGTGAAAATTGCGAAGGTTGAGAAGATTGCAACACTGAAGGATCTTTCTTCGCAAAACTTGAAGAGCAACTACCAACAGATATAAAATTAACTATGTATAACCCATCAACTGATGCAGTAGAGGAAAAAACCATCGGTGATTACAGAGGGAAATGGCTCGTGTTATTTTTCTATCCAGCTGACTTTTCGTTTGTTTGTCCAACAGAGCTCAAAGACCTTGCAAAAAGATACGATGAGATCAAGGCGATGGGAAACATAGAAATATTGGCGGTAAGCGTTGACTCAGTATTTGTGCACAAAGCATGGATAGATACAGAACCAATTATGAAATGATTTCCTTATTGTATGGTAGCAGATAGAACAACTGAGCTTGCAAGTTATTTTGATATCGTAAATACGACAACTGGGAATGCAGAAAGAGGGACATATATTATCTCACCGGAAGGAGTATTGAAAATGATCGAAATAAGCACTGATGCAGTAGGAAGAAGTGCCGCTGAACTTGTTAGAAAACTAGCTGGTCTGTATTTTGTATCTTCAAATCCAGGCACGGCTTGTCCAGCAAGCTGGGAAAGCAATATGCCAATTCTACGCCCATCAATCAAAGCAGCATGACATGTAGAAGATATTTTAGGATAAGAAAATT
>CAZXON010000002.1:0-33984 GCA_964642385.1 uncultured Candidatus Peribacteria bacterium | reverse complement strand
CGCCCATCAATCAAAGCAGCATGACATGTAGAAGATATTTTAGGATAAGAAAATTCTTATTTTAATACCTTTGTTTTTTGCGATTTTTCTCGAGCAACTAACTGTTTTGATATAACTTCAATACTTTCCTGTAATTGAATAAATTTTTCTATATTTATTATATGTAAATCTTTTGATAATCTCAATAATACTCTCAAAGACTGTAAATATCATCTTGCCTCTTGTATAATTGGTAACTTCTCTAAAATGATATTTGCTTTGTATACTGTCGCTATCAATGCAAGACTATCTTTTTTTATTTGTTCTCATAATGTTCTACCCTCCTAACTCCATAATGAGTACCTTTTCCTATTCTACAACTATAACTATCATGAATAAATTGGGTATCACAAATATTGTAAATATAATTATAAACTAAGTGATGCACTATCCTATCACGAAAATCTGCAGCAAATATTTCCCTTGGCACTGTATCACAAATGAGAAAACATGTGCTTGATCATATCTTATATGTACCATCTAAAAGCTCTTTATATAATTTTAGAAGATTACTCTCATAATCTACCTCAAATTCTAACTGACTGTTTGTGTTTCTTTTATTTCTACGTGCATCATAATATGCATTAAAGACATCATAAAGAAATTTATTTTCCATATAATAAAATAGTTGTTTAAAAGAAAACCAGCCACAAAGGACTGGTGCAGTGCTGGACGAAGAACAAAGAACCATTATTTTCTTCATTATTGTTCTCGTTAAAGTTCCTATTATTGTCGTTTTTGTTCAATTTAACAAAAGAACGAGCAAAAATAATTGTCATACTGATATTTGTAATAGTATTATATCTCATACACTATTATCTTTTACTACTAGCTTTGTCATTAGACATAAAACCAGTGTATGACTGGACTGCATATGCTCTCTCGCATGTTCATTAGATACATGTGACGCTGGCAAATTGAAGTATAAAAAAGAGTTGGATTTTTGCCTTGCAAAAATCCAACTGCGCCGATTTTTTTTCAGTCATTCCCTGCTTCATCACGACAACAAAGATATCCCAATAGACAAACCCCGATTTCATCGGGGCATCGCTTCGCTCTGTTATCGTATCTGTCTTTCAGACAGCTTTAGCAGTCCTGGACGAAGAACAAAGAACCACTACGTTCTCCAAGATTGAACTCGTGAAAGAGCCTATCAGTGCCGTAGTTGAACAATAGAACAAAAGAACGAGCAACATTGACATTTCAACTTTTATCTAGTCTTGTGGGTTCAAGTACTCACCATCCAAATAATCACGCAAGCATTTCTATTCACAATAATCATTCTTCTTCTTTCTTCGTTGGAAGTACTCCTATAGTTTTCTTTAAATCTTGTGTTGTTGCTAGTCTATATCACTCCTTCTTTCTCTGTTTTATAATATCTTGTATCGGTTCATACATTGGGTGTTTTGGATCGTTTAATACTTTCTGTCTTATCCCTACCATTTTTTTTGTTACTCCATTATAATCAGGCCATTCATAAATGAATACATCACCGTCTGTATTCTTTGGATGCTTTAGGATATCTAGTCATACTGGCTTTTTATCTATTTTTATTCATGCTTCTTTGATCGTTACATCTCTAGCTGTTTCCTCAAACTTTGTTTTATCTTTTATAAAATTATGCAATTCCTTTAGATACTTGATATATTTCTTAGGATTTTCTTTTTCGTTCCACGTTTCTATTCCATCTCTCCATTCAGTCAAATCTACTGGTCATATATCTGGATCATAGTTTATATCCTCTTTTTGTCATAGTTTTACTTTGAGTTCATCATATCTTACTTCATTAGTACTCACAAATTGTCTCTTGGCTTCATACTCAGACACCCAAGATTCATCTGCTGTTTTTTGTTGTCACAACATTTGTGCCTCTTCTCTCACTTCGGTAACCTTTTCTTTTCAACTACCATACAATATATCCGTTAGATACTCTTTCGCTTGCTTATCAACTCATAATTTTTTCATCCCCTTATACTTTGTTTTGACATCATCAATATACGATTGTGTGTCTTTTGAAAAAGGGTAATTGTTTTGCTTTTTTGTTGCCATTGTCTCCATATGAATAATATAAAATATGCCTCTGAACAAGGCTCTTTTCTCTGCTTGCAGAAAGAAAAGAGACGAAGCGAAGAGTATAGTCGGATTATAGACGCCATTTTATGTTGATTGTACTATAATCCAAAATATTTTTCTATACTTAATTATACTCTCTTGTCCTTTTCTTGCAAATTTTGAAACTCATTATGTTTTTTTTTACAACGCCATAGTTGACATATTTTATATTATATGTTTTATGTGCATAATTGCAAGTGGGGGTTTTGCCCGAAGGGCAACTTCCGAGAAATCTTTGTATAGCTAGAAACACAGAGACAGGACGGAAGAAACAATGAATTTTCTGCAAACGCGCTTACATTATATTCGATTAGCCACATTATTTTTCCCTTGAAACACAACTTGACTCCAATAATATATACCCATGGAAACAATCATCCCGTTTATCGGTAGTGCTGCGATATATATTGTTATCGCTATAGCAGGTTTGGAAATATGCAAAAAATGGAAAATTTTGGATAAACCAGGACCCGATGTTCCCGCAAGACCACGCGTCCCTACACTCCAAGGATTATTTCTCATCATCGGATTTTTTGCTGTAAGTGCAATTATATTTCCGACATATTTTGACACGCCAGAGTTCCAATGACTAGCTATAGGATGAGCGTTTATTATGATCTTCTCACTCATTGATACACGGTTAGAATCTCGTGGAAAAAAATGAATAAAAGCAAAATACAGGCTCGTTCTCCAAGTTTTGACTGCTCTCATTGCGTTGGGGGTTTGATGAGTCGGGATCCAAGAAATTGTTATTTCCTGATGAAATATTTTGCAACTATCTAGCTTTTTCGTGGTTTTTGTAACTGTGCTATGGTTTTTGTGATTTATGAATTCCATAAACCGGTTTGACTGAATATATGGCTTAGCTAGCTGAGTTTCAACGATTTGATTTATAACAATATACTTTTTATTGCAAGGTGTAGTGGTCCCTTATTACATTGATGTTATCTCTGCGGAAAATTTATCAATCCTCACAATCGCGACAAATATATCTTTTGTGTTAGCGCTTTGAGGAGTTATCTACACTACGATAGAATATAAACCCGTCTGATTACTCAGAGATATTGGAATACTTTTTTATGGATACGCGCTAGCATATCTTGCTTTGATGTGATGAGCCAAAATTGGGACAGTGTTAGTTGTCCTTTCTCTGCCTATTTTTGATGCAATCTGGGTATTTATAAACAGGATTTTCATCATGAAAAAGAATCCTATGAAATGAGATTTCACCCACTTGCATTACAGACTCATGGCACTATGATGGTCCAGATGAGAGGTAAGACGATTTGTATGGTGATGGTCGTTCTTTTCAATGGTACTCATGATGTTACAAGGCACAGCCAGAACCAACAAAATCATAATATTCTCACTTATGGCAATCATATTTTTTGGCGTAAATATCTATCTTTTCTGGATAAAGAAACTACCTATGGAATACAAAGTAGCAAAAGAAAAAGATAGCAATGTGTAAATAATTATTTTTGAAACTGTTGTAATTCTTCTTTTATTAGGAAAAGATCTACATCTTGGGGAGTTTGTTTTTCATCAAATCAATTTGTTTTCAAAATAATCTCACATATTTGATTTATAGAGGCCGTCTCTTTGAATATTCAGGTATCTCTCATCTCTTTGACTTTTGAGAAAAGAGTCTCTTTTCATTTTAGATGAATTATACTTATTATTTTTATTGTTTCGTCGGTCTCTAGATATTTCTGTAACGATAAGATAATAGAAACATACCTAATTCACTCTTCCAATTTTTTCAATTCTCAACTCGCATTAGAAGGTAATTTCTTTCATCAGAAATAATCTGTATAAGGTGTGCGATATGTAGGATCAATTTTTTGTACAGGATTGTAAACCATATTACATTTTTTTTCAACAAGCCATTTTATAAATCATTCCATTGTTTTTACTCAATTTTGGTGGGCGGATTTTAAATAATTCATCGCTCTACTCTCTCACACATTATATGAAAAAATCATCAAGGCTTCGCGGTCTTTTTGGGAAAATTGCAATCCATTTTTTTCCAAAGAACTTTTAAGGTTTTTTTCTGTAAGTTTTCTATATAAAACTCACAAAATGATATTATCAACAGCGTTATTTTTGTCTAATACCAAACCGTTAAAATCATATATCCTGTTTATTTCCTGAACCGCTCTGTCAGTGAGTTGCATATACCCAACAGCACCAGTACGACTTGTGCGATTATTGTCTAACGAGCTTTCTTTGGTTATTTTTGGTAAGATTTTTCCATAAGAGAAATCATCCATCGTCAGGTATTTTTTCAAAACATCACTTGATTGTGTTTTTTTCTTTGCCTTTAAAAGATCATATTTAATTGTACTTATTAAATTTATATCAAGCTTATATATCTTATATTCTCGTGGTTCCACAATTGTGTTTTTATTTACTATTTCTATGCCATTCTTATCTTGTGTCGCTTGTTTTTTTTCTGTTCATGGTTGGCAAGAAACAGTTTGCAACAATCAGGAAAGCGCAAGTGCTATTGTAGCATTTTTTAATATTTTTGTATGCTTTGAAAACTCTGGCTCTTTTTCTTGCATTTATATACTGTTACAAAATATAATTTTTATAATTTATTTTTTCTTTTCGGCTATCTTTTTAGATTCACGTAATCAAATTGTCATATTTGTACAATGAGTTTTTGGATATGATTTTTCTATTGCACTAAGGTTAGAATTAACTTTACCCTTTGCAACATTTGGGTCATACAAGACATAATTATTTGGCAATTTTAATTTCGGCCGATTTACAAAATATGGATCAGATTTGCGCCCTCTTGTATTAAATTTCGGCTCATACCCTATCTGGCTATGGGTTAAAATATCAGATACTTTTAGTTCTGGATTATATCTTTGTGCAATCCATTTTAATAAAGATTGAATTGCATTATACTGATCATTTGACCATTCTTTCCCAGCATCCGCTTCAACTTCAATTCCGATTGAATGGTTAGCAAAGTATTGTGAATTTAGATCTCACCAAAGGGCAGAACCCGCATGCGTCATGCTCCTGAGTGCTCAATTTCTTTTTATTTGGATTATTTTTCCTCATTCACTTATGAGAAAATGGGCATAGATTCACTTAGCTTGTTGTTCAATTTTTGACTCATCATACGCTCAAGCAGTGCTATGAAGAATAACTTTTCCAACACTTTGAATTACATTTCATGATTTTTTTCCACTCTCAATAATATGCATTTTTGGAGAAGGAACACCATTATAAATATCTAATATCTTCTTATTTCATTGTGTCTCATACTCTTCTAGAAAATATTTTTTTCAACTCATAAATCTTTGACGAGATTGCTCAACTGTTGGCCACGCAGAAACATTCTTGGTCTCTTCTACTTTTTCTATCTTTTCCTCTTTCTTTTTCTCTTTCAATGCATCTTCAAAAACTTGAGCAACTACTTTATTATTTATAACTATTTTATCTCAAGGGTGAATGCTTGCTGGATTTTTAAGCCTACCATCATCTTGATTATCTTCTTGGATCGCAGTCAATAATTTTTGATGAAAATCATAATCAGTCGTTGGCGCATACGTACTATCAATTGTTTGTTTTACATGAGCAGTCACAATTGAAGAAAATGTTTCCCCTGAATTGACAATATACTCTTTTTCTTTTGGTGCACATCCAGTAAGTAATTGGAAAACAATAACACCTGAAAGCAATCATTTTTTTATCATCTTTGGTGTTTTTTTGATCCTATTTTTTAGAGTAATCTCAAGGTTGTCTAAAGATTTTTTTAGTTTGCCTTTTTTGTCATCAGGATCTTTGAGAAGAAGATTATCAGGCGATGAAATGGTTTCTTTTTTTTCCATTTAGTTATGTTAATAAAAATAAATCCATGCATACTAATTATAATCAGAAGCGATATAACAACAAAAAAAAATGAACAGTGTTTGAAATACAACACAATCAGGCCCCGATAATAGAAAAAAATGATATAATCATGCGTAATCGTGAGCCCTGGTGATACAACTCAACACCTGTTTAGCTACAACCTTCTTGTTTTCTCGTGTCTATTCTCTATACTCCTGTATATGCAACTTCTTGCTTTTTCTTGTAACAATATTGGCCCATTCTTTAACCGCACAACGACGGTTCATTTTCTTGATGGAAAATATTTAATCAAAGCACCGATATGATCTGGAAAAAGTTTTTTGTTTTTTGATGGTCCGCTGTTTGGCTTGTACAAATATAGCTCTCGTCCTATGCTTTCTGTAAAAGCTGAAAGTGGATGGATAAAAATTTTGTTTGCACACAACGATAAAATATTGCTCTGCGTGAGAGATATCGCAAGGACCAAAAGCTGAAATGATACGGTAAAATCATCAATTTTTCTCATCGAAGATGAGATTTCTGCAGTACAAACTATCCTCTCTGGGGAAGCTGAAAAAGCAATGAACAACCAAAGTAACACAGATACCAGCAATAAAATTATTCTTCGAGATATAGATCTGCTTGAAACGTTGGTTAAAAAGACACATACAGAGGCAATTGTATCCAAAAACGAAACGGATGTGCAAGCGACACTTGAGTCATTTCTCCCGCCCAAAGAGGTGTTTTTGAGCACGACAATGCTCTTGCAGGATAGCACAAATGTTTTTGAATTACAACCGACAGAGAGAATTTCACTTTTCAAAGAAATATTTGGATTGCTCAGTATCGATAGCGCAACAGATCGCATCAATGATGAGAGAAGAAACGCTACCGCCACGCTAAAAGCCAAGTGAGATACAAATACCGTAGACAAAAGATTGCAAGAATATTTATACAATCTTATTGCGTTTTGAAAAACATTGATTTCACTTGAACGCTCACCCACAAACAAAAAAACAGATATACTGAAAAATCTAATCGAAGAAATAGAGCTTGTCTATGAGAAGATCAGCATCAATGGATTTTCTTTGGGAGACGAACGAACGGCGATCATCAATGAGGTAACAACGGAAGAAAATGCTAGACGTGATCAACTCCAAAAAGATCTTGGAACAATTGAACAGCAACAAACTCTTCTAGACAGAGGTGCTACAGAAATCAGATCATTACAAACAACTATTGCACAAACCAACAGGGAGATTATAGATATTGAGCATACACTAAAAAACACGTGATTGGAAATTCTGGAAAAACATAACGCAAGAAAAAAACAGTTACAATCGGATATTGATGCGCTCAGGAACTGATTGCCACAAGAGCGGTTTGCGGAAAATAAGCAATTGGAGGGCAACCTAATAGCTCTGCGAAACAAATTACAAGAAGATATCCAACAAGGGAAAATGGTTGTTGAACAACAAAATTTCGCAGAAAAAACCCTTTCACAACTGGAACAAAAAAAACAAGAAGAAGAGGAAACGATACTCCATCAAGAGAAAATTCTGGCACAACTACAAACAGATTATCAGAACAAAAAAATATATTATTGTGAGAAAACAGGAGCTGAGTGCCCTTTTATAGAGCTTATCAATACGGGATTTTTTGCCACACTGCAAAAGAACATCCTTCAAACACAAACCACACTAGACAGCTACAAGAAAAAATTTGATACGATAAACACACATTGAAGTATACTTGCACAACAAGAGAAACTAGACGCTATTGCAAAAGAAATAAAATCATTGAGAGAATTAGCAACGATCCGTTTTAGCAAAGAAATAGATGCCACAAAAAAACAGTTTGATGCCTATCAGGAACAACTACAAACTCTTCAACGCGAAGATAGTACATTTGAACTACAAGCGCAAGAACGTCAAAATAATATAATCAAAAAAGCACAGCTTGAGGAAAAACTATCGCTATTAGAAAAAGCTCTTTTGCAAGCAAATGAAAAACAACAAGAGCTACAAAAAAATATAGATAAAAATACGTTTGAAGAACTGCAGCGCACTCTAAAAACTGCTGAAAGTAGGCTTGCGACCCTAACCAAAATTTCACAGAACGTCGAACGCATTAACGATCTAATTCACACACATAAGGATCTTCAACGAGAGATACTCAGACTTCAAGAAAGGGAAAAATTATTGACCGATTTGTATCGTATTTTTAGCAAAGAGATCATGATAAAGGTACTCGAAGATGCGTTGCCTTTCTTTGCTGAATACATCAACAACCTGCTTAGCAAAATGGTGCCCTTTACGGTGCGTTTTCAACCTAAAAAAACGACAACTGACAAATTAGAATTGGATATTTCCATACAAGACTCTCATGGTGAAAGAACAGCAAAATCACTATCTGGCTGACAAAAAGCTATCTTAAGAGTCGCTTGGATACTCGCTGTCGCTCAGATGACCGGCACCAAACAATTGTTTCTGGATGAAACAATCAACAATATTGACCAAGATACAATTGGACAAGTAACAGATATGTTGAAAGATTATCTAAAATTTACAAATATATCTTTGTATTTAGTAACACACGCGTCGCAACTTCAAGAAATGAATATATGGGACGAGACGATAACTGTACAGTAAAAATTATTTTTTCTTGCTAATTGCTTTTTTACGAAATCGCTTTTTCGCACCTGAACTTCATGCTCATGAGCTGTTTTCCTGTCATGGGATATTCTCTGCATGTTTGCAATCTGGATAACGAGAGCAAGCCAAGAAATAATTACCACGACGAGCTTTTTTTACGACTAAAGTCCCCTCTTTACAATCAGGGCAAACTCCACCTCAATGTTTTGCTTCTAAATCTATTTTTATATCATCTGGAATTGACGATATTCGTTTCACCTCTGGGTATAATGATGATGTGAGGAATGGTCCGAATCTTCCTATTTTAACAACGATTGTCCCTCATTCTGGACAAGGTTTGCCTTCGTATTTTTCTTTGAGTGGCGCCAAAGTATCGTTTTCCTCTTGTGTTTTTTCGGTGTAATCACACTCAGGATAGGCATCGCAACCGATAAATTTTCCAAACTTAGTAAACTTAAAAATAAGATTTCAATCTTTGCATTTTGGGCAATGTCTTCCTACTGGCATAGTAGTCTTTTCTCATTTCTTTGCTTCCAAAAGTTGAGTCTCAAATCAATCATAAAATTGTTGCATCATACTCTCCCGCTTTACCTTGCCTATTGCGACATCATCCAACTTATCTTCCATTTTTGCCGTAAACTCATAATTCATGAGCTTTGTAAAATATTTTTCCAGATAATCTTGGACATGAAAAGAAATCTCTAAAGGATAGATTTTTTTGTCTTCTTTTTTTTCAACATATCATCTATCTTGTATCGTAGCAATAGTAGGAGCGTATGTAGAAGGACGTCAAATAGCGCGTGATTCCAACGCCTTTACAAGCCCACTTTCTGTATAACGAGATGGCGGTTGCGAAAATAATTGTTTTGCAAGCAACGAACTAGCAGAACAAATAGTTCATTTTTTTATCTTCGGTAATGTTATTTCTTGAATGATTTCCTCATCTTCATCTTGCGTGTTATTTTCGTCATCAAGTGATTTTGCTGGTTTTTTAGGCGCGGGCTTTTCACCATATAATGTGAGAAATCAAGGGAATGTTATAATTTCACCTTTTATACTTCGAGTGTGATCGATGCCCTCTGGCGCAAAATCATATGTCGTTTCTTCATACTCAGCACTTGCCATCTGTGAAGCTACTGTACGCAACCAAATCAAACGGTATAGTGACAGTTCTTGTCCAGCAAGGTTGCTTTTTTCTGGCGTACGATCTATATATGATGGCCTGATTGCCTCATGTGCCTCTTGTGCATTTTTGATTTTTGAGGTAAATTGTCTAACTTGATGATATTTTTCTCCAAATGTACTTGTGATGTATCCTTTTGCGGCACCTAAAGCGAGAGATGAAAGATTTGTACTATCCGTTCTCATGTATGTAATATATCAAGCTTCATACAATCTTTGTGCTACACTCATTACTTGTTTTACAGTCCATCCGAAACGCCTAGAAGCTTCTTGTTGTAATGTAGAAGTTATAAATGGTGGAGATGGATTTTTCTTTCAAGACTTAACAGTTATGTTTGATAATGTAAATGGGTGTGTATAGTTTAGATTAACCAATTGATTTCAGTTTTTTTTATCAAAACCGATATCTTTCTGCGAAAGAGAGATTTTATATTCTGCAAGAAGTTTTTCTATATCTGGGAATGTTTTCAAATGTGGCGTTTTACCTTTGATTTTGGTTAGTTCAACAGAAAGAGAATAGTCTTCATGTGCCAGTTCTGAAAACACTTTTCGTGACTCTTCTGGTTTGAAGTTTTGGATTTCTCTTTCTCTTTCAACAACAAGTTTGACTGCAACAGATTGTACACGTCCTGCTGATAAGCCACGTTTGATTTTGGTCCACAATATTGGTGAAACAGAAAATCACACGATCCTATCAAGAACACGTCTTGCTTGTTGTGCGTCAACTAAATCTATATCTAATTTCCTTGGAGTTGAAACTGCAGATTTAATAGCTTCTTTTGTTATCTCATGAAAAACGATACGAGGAACTTCTTTTACATCAAGTCCTAGCGCATTAGCAACATGCCACGCAATAGCTTCTCATTCACGATCCTCATCAGTTGCTAACCAGATTCCATCCATACCAACAGCACGTCTTTTTAGTTCACTGATTACTTTCTTTTTTTCTGGTGCGATTTCATATGTTGGTTTGAAGTTATCTTTTATATCCACACCAAGTGTCTTATTTGGTAAATCTGCAACATGTCAAAAAGATGCTTGTACATCTACATGCCCTCCCAAAAAACCTTTGATTGTCTTGGCTTTCGCAGGAGACTCAACGATAACAAGATGACTCCCTTTGGATATGTCAGATAAAAATGTGGTTCTTAATTTTGCAGAAGATGTTTTTGCAATAGCAGTACTCCCTGTTTGCTTTTTCGCTAAGGATTTTTTTGCTTTTGTTGCTTTTGTTGTTTTGGGTTTGCTTGCTTTTTTTACTGGTGTTTTTTTTATAGATTTGATTTCTGAGTTTGTTTCTCCCTTTTTTGCTTTCGCAGCGCTATGGGTTGAACGCGTTTTTGAAGTTGGCATATAATATTCAATTTTACTAATAAATAATATGACGAATATAGGAAACGAAAAAGTTTTTGCAACTAGAAAGATAATGAGTGTTTCTTAGTAGTTTCAAATAGATTATTTTTTCTACCAATAATCTAAAAAATATCTCTGAATTAGGCTCAATTCTTCGCTTGCAGAAAGAAAAAAGACGAATCATTAACCACTAATCATTAATCATTGGTTTGATTTTCCTATAATATAAAAAAAGACCAGCATGGGAGTGCCGATCTTCTCTAGGATGTTTATGCCATTCAGGCATGTACTATAATGATGATTTGAATACGATTTTCAAGTGATTTTTTGCAAAAACTTATTTTGCTGCCGCAAGCATTTCATCAATATTTTTTTGAAATTCACTTGCTGGATATGCTCCAAGAAGCAATCTCCACTCTCCTGTTTTTGTATTGAGAATAACATTTCCAGGAGTCCCACGATTGCTAGCTCATGCGAAGATAGCAAATTCATTCCAGTTTGCATCATAAGTAGCTGCCATTTCCTTGTTTTCAATACAACTATCAAATTTATCTGCGTTTAATTTTAACTCTTTTGCATAATCTGCAATAGCTGAAGTAGGTACAACTGTCTCAGGTGTTGAATTACTATAGATTTTTTCATACATGCCCTCATACGCGTCTTGTCCACCTATTTTACCAGCACAAAGGATTGCAAATGATTTAAATTGTGTTCCAGGATGATTTACTCATTGTACAGGTTTCGTAATAGTACTTACAGAACCATTAAAAGTTGAAACCATTCCCTTTAATGTTCCATTTTGATATTGTACAACACAATAAGGACATTCTGGATCAGTATATTCAATTATTGTAATTGTAGCATCTTTGTTTCCAACGATATATGCGTCTTTTGTCACGCTTGCAATTTGTTCAGCGCTTAAAGTTCCAGTTGCATCAACTTTTACTCCATTAGTAGCAGTGTTGTCAGTTGGTTGTTGATCAGTCGGCGCAGTTGTTGTTCCATCTGCCGGTTGATTTTTTACACTATCTATAGCTTGTTGTAAACTTTTTTGTTGTTGTTCAATCACTGTTGGAGTTGAATACAATTGTTTAGCTAATTTATAATTTTGCAAACCACCGAATTGTAAAGCGAATCCTTCTTGCATTGCACTATGAATCCACCGTGCGCTTATGAGAACTACAAGAGTTGTTATAGCAGCCAATAATGCTGTTATTTTCGTTAATAATGAGTTTGACATAGATATTGACTATAAAATAGTAAAGAAGAAAAGAGAAGCTATGCTCCCCTATCTATGCTGTTTATAATAAGAATATTAATTTGCCACACCAGATTCTACTACCGCAGGGATTTCGCCACTAAGCTCATCAGTAGTTGGAACAACGTCTGTTTCTTCCAAAGCTGGCTCTTGTGAAACATCACCAGAAGCTGCTTGTTCTGAATACATTTGCATCATTTGCTTGTTTTGCACAAGTGCTGCTTCTAATTGTTCTGTCATCATTTTTTGATACTCAGGAGTATTATAAACCTCATTGAGAATCCTTTCATAGTTTTCAACTCATCAAGCTTTGAGAGCTGGTTCTCTTTGCACTTCTGATCTTACGATGTTTGGAAGAACAGTAATCATGTAAATAAGTGATGCCAAAACTCCAAGAAGGAGTAGAATCATTACTACTGGCAATGGTTGACAGCTGCAACTTTTGCAATTTCCATTCTTTTTTTCTATAAATTCATGTTCCATCTTGTTCATTGTAATTATATAATAAAAGATAAAGTACATTTACCGTATAATCTAATTGAAACCACTATAAAAATCAAGTCAGAAAAAAATATACATATTGACAAAAAAATAAATTTTTACACTATTATTCAATATTTGGCGCACCACACTGAGGACAGTAATCATATGCCCAATGATATGGCGCTTTACACTCCTTACACACAACAACCATTTTCTGCCCACACGTCACACAAAAATCATGATGAAGTGGATTTTTCATACCACACGCAGGACATGTCGCGGTCTGAACAACCATTGATTCTCTCCACCCTATACGTTCCCATTTGAATTTTATTGGTCTAAGCAATAGATAAATAGGTAGTCAAATGAAAGGTGTTCATACCCCAACCACTAAAATAGCGAGTATCTGACCAAAAAGATTGTTTGTCCTAGATGATACATCTTTGATTGTTCGAAGGATGGCAATGATCCAATAGAATACGACCAAAATTCCTATTACAAAAATAAGTGGGTTTTGGATAAGCGTTCAATTTAGAAGTAATTTTTGCGAAATAAATCACCAAATAGTTTCTCGCATTTGTTGCATCTGATAAATTGTAAGAAAAAAATAAAATTATTTGAAAAGGAATTTTTTATGATATTTCCCTTTTTATTACTTTTACTATTTTAGAATGCTTTTTCAACTCTTGTAATAAATATGCAATTTTGGCTGGATATGAGGTGACACTATTTATGTCAACATATTTGCTTGTGCCATCTGTATCACGCACATACTCTATCTTTTCTAAATTGAATCCCAATGACGCGTAGACATCAAATATTTTTAGCAGAACAGCGGAAGAATTATCAAATGTCCAAAGTCTCATATAACAATTATACATGGTGGATTCCTGTGCTTCTCGATGCGCTTCAAGGAACTTTTCAGGAGCAACAGATGCGACGCCACGACACGAAAGTGTATGAATTTTGATACCATCTTTCCCCGAGCGAGCAATTATTTTGTCTGCTGGTGTGGGTTTACACTCGGGACACAAAAGATACCCCAGGCGCAATCCTCCGTCAATCATCACCTCTGGCATTTTCTCTCCTGCGGATATCTTTTTGTGAGGAGATTTTTCATCTGGAGGCAGTATTTTATGATATATTTTTTTAATAAATGTTGTATATCACATTTGTTTATCAAGGAGCTGTAATAACAAACGATCAAACGCCTCTCATTTATGCTCTTTTGTGATCAGGTCTCACTTCGAATACAAAGCAGGTAGTTTAAACTCTTTGAGTTTCTCCTCCAAAAGTTTGAGCGATTTGTTGATTAATTGAGTCTTTTCCTTTGATTTCAAAAACCTGGTTAATTTGGACTTCGCAGAAGGAGTGTGAAGATATTCAAGCCAATTTCCCGATGCACTCCATTTGTTTTTGAATGCGTGGACCAGCACGATATCCCCAGTTTTTAATTTATGTGAAATCGGCACAATAGAACCGTTCACCAAAGCACTTTGAAATTTTAATCAAAGTTCTGAGTGTACACGAAAAGCAAAATCAAGTACCGTGCTTCATTCTGGCAATTCAATAACATCTCATTTTTGTGTGTAAATGAAAATGTTATGCTCGAGCAACTCTATATTTAACTCGTTTTTGAATCACTCTTTATCGTCATTTGTCGTATAAGCAGAAACCAACTCTTGCAATTTTTTTATCCATCTTGATTGTCTCTCCGAAACGGATGCGGGTCATTTATTTTCTGCATAAGCAAAATGAGCTGCGACTCATCGATCAGCAATTTCGTCCATTTCTTTGGTGCGAATTTGAATCTCTGCTGGGAAATCATACAGCCCAAGGACGGTTGTATGCAAACTTTGATATCCATTAAACTTCGGAACAGCTATATAATCTTTGATTTTTTTGATGAGCGGTATGTAATGGTGATGAATTACCCCTAAAATATTGTAACAATCACCTACTGTTTTGGTAAGCACGCGGAAAGCGATCACATCATTGATATTTTCAAAGTCCATAGAGTGATATTTGTTTATCATTTTTTCCCAGATCCTATACGGACTTTTGAATCTTCATACAATAGAGAAAAATGGCACCTGCTCCAATGAAAGAAGGTTTTGTAATTTTTTTATTCCTGATTGGATCACATCTTCATTTGCGAACTTCTTTTCTAAAAATTGCATAATTGCAGCAAATTCTTTGGGATGCAAAACGCGAAATGCACCATTTTCCAATAGTTGTTGAAATGAGAAAAGCCCTAGTCTCTTGGCGATGGCGACATATATTTTTAGAGTTTCGTTTGCAATACGCGTGCGTTTTTCTTCTTTCGGATGATATTGTAAGGTTTGGATATTGTGTATACGGTCAACTAGTTTGATAAAGATAACACGCAAATCTTTTCACATTGCTAAAAATGTTTTTTTTAGAGTTTCTATCTGGCGCTCTTCTCCACGATATTTCACTTTTGAAACTTTTACCATACCTTCACACAGATCTGCAACTTCTTTTCAAAATATTTTTTCTATCTCTTCAGATGAGACCTTCGTATCTTCAATCACATCGTGCAAGATACACGCTTGAATTGTCGGCAAATCAGGCATCAAGTCAACCAAAAAAAGTGTCGCTTGAAGCGGATGCACGATATATGGTTCCCCAGACAACCTCAATCATCCGCCATGCGCAAGTTTAGCAAATTCGTATGTTTCCTGAATTTTTACATAATCTTTGGGCTGTAAGTATTTGCTAGTACGAGCAATGATTTCATCGACCAGAAATTGTGCGTCTCCATAGACAGGATGGTAGTTGAAAAACTGTTGTAAATCAGTGATACGCATACAAGAATAGTATTAGAGTTATGTTTATTTGCAAGAGGAAAGAATAACAAATCTTATGACGAAATAACTTTATTCTATGTGTTTTGCGTCCTATTGGGGCCTAGCTATACATCCCAGCATCCGCGCAAATCGGTCTTCGACCGAAGAAGTGAAGAATACAGATGGAGCATTACCTGCCCTCTAATCTAAAATATACTCCATCTTTTCTCAAGAAATATGAATTGGGAAAAATCACCAGTATAGGCAATTTTTTTCGCGCGTAGTTCTGTGACAAAGAGGCAAAGGGGCAAAGAGACTAATAGTCTGTGTGCAGTCTCTCAAGACCGACAACGCTCAGACTACTAGAATCAATACAGTAGTCGTCCCGGCGACAAAGTTCTGGTAGCATTTCGTAGTTACGAGCGTGATCTGAAGAAACCTTCTGATTTGTCCATACATATCATGACATTCATAACATTTGTCTAGCTACTTGTTGTCATGGTATCTCCTGACTTCCAGCATTATTCGTAAACTTTGCAAATAAGTTGAATATCTTATTCCATTCTAAATCATTACCTGCTGTTATAATATCTTTCATTCCAGTTGCTTTTAGCACATCTTGCTTTAACTCATAGCTTCCATCTGGGGCGTGTGTATCCACTTCAAACCAATCTTGCCATTGTGCCCCCACATTCGTTTGGCTTCATGCTTCTGTATTATATGGTTCTTTCTTAAATTCCCTTCATAATAGTAATTCTGGTTGTAGCATTCAGTGTGACCTAAAAATATCTTTCCCAGTGTCATCTACAATTACCACGCTTTTCTGTTCATATCTTAGCACCTCTCTTAATTGGGCTTTATCTTCTACATTTGCTTTGTTATAATATCTTATCGCTGTTCATATATTTGGCATGGCACATTTGTTCATTGATTTTTCCCATTCTTCTTTCGCTTGCTCCACTCGCCCCAGCTTGTCCTGGTTTACTTTTTCTTCTAGTCACAATTTTTCTTTGAGTTTTGTTACTCTTTGCTGTTGTTCTGCAAGTTTTTTTTCTTCTTCTACCAGTGATTTCTTTGCATCAAAAAATTCTGCCTTCCCTTTCCCTAGCTGGTATAAATCATAATCCTGCTGTTCTGCAAAATCAAATACTGTTAGTTCTCATTCTCCCGTTACCACATCTTTATGTTTCTTATATACTGTTTTTGCTTTCTTTCATGATGCTGGATCCCTTTCATATTCTCTGTTCACTGGAAAATCTGTGCCTGTATATGGCGATCGCGCTACTCTTCCTTTATGTTTTTTCCCATCTACTTCATACTCCTTCTCTCGTGTTAGTGCTTGCAGAATACTCTGTCTTTGTGGAGAGTTTCTGTTATTCATTATCTCTTTAGCTTGTTCATTTCTTTCTTTAACTAACCCTTCTGGTAAAAAGTTTGTTACTGGTTTTTTCATGGGGTTCCTATACATAATATAAAATATGCCTCTGAACGAGTTTCTTTTATCTGCTTGCAGAAAGAAAAGAGACGAAGTGAAGAGCTTAGTTAGATTATAGGTACCATTATATTTTAATTTTCCTATAATCTAAAATATTTTCCTATACTTGATTATGCTCTCTCGTTCCTTTCGCACAAATCATAAAACTCTATATGCTTTCTTTTACTAAAATATAGTTGACATATTGTTTATTATATGTTTTGTGCGCGCGATTGCAAGAGGGATTTGCTCGTAGAGCAACTTCCGAGAAGGCTTTTGTCTTCTATACATACAACGATAGGACGGAAGAAAAAGCAATAGCCTTAGAATAATGTGGCAAAAGACAATATTTATTACATACCGCCAGATAAAATTTGCGCTTGAAGCCCTCAAAAAGTAAGGAATAATGAAAGTGTAAGTCAGATACACGCCATAGATAAAATAGTTCACACAAGAACATCTATTGGATAATGTTTTTTTAAGACTATACGCGATAGGCCAACTGTGATATACACCAAGAACCAGAGTGCTCCGAGAGATAACCGAAATATTTTATTGAAAACAAACGCGTATTGAAACATATGTAAACATAATGCCACACCAAAAAATGAAATTGTGAAGCCATTAGCTGTATGGATACTCGGAAATGACGATGCATCGATTTTTTGAAACCGATTAGAATATGTTTGTGGAGCTGGGCGTTCTTTAAAAAAAAGAAACTTAATTGCACTACCTATAAGTAGATTAAAAAATATTGCCACCGAAAACATCAATGTATCTCCCAACCATGAGGTCGTAAATAAAAATGGATACTCTCCAGGAGTTATTTTTCAGAGTAACGCAGGACTATTGTGTAGGAAATTATATGCGCTTTGTATCCATCAAATAGCGAATATCTCTTCATACCCATGCACAAGAAAAATATGGAAGAGCGCATATACGATAATAACTCCCACAATAAGAGGCAATTGTCCAAGCAATGTAGCTTTTTCTCGAAAGATTCTTTGTCCCTTTCCCATACGATAGAAAAAACAATTTGAATGCTAGTATAATATATATTTTTGTGCTATTTACTAGTCCTAATGAGGAAAAAATATCTATTTGTCGTATGGCTTCATCACTTAAAATCAACTTTGTAACTCAAGCATATGTGCATATATTGACTTTTTTTGTGCGAGTTCTTTGTGTGTTCACCTCTCTATTACGGATCATTCTTGTAAAACTATTATTTCATCTGCATTTTTAACCGTTTGTAACCTGTGTGCAATTATAACAACAGTGCGTCAGATGAACAATGCGCTTAGAGCTTTTGTGACTTCCTCTTCGCTAAAAGAATCCAATGCTGATGTCGGTTCATCTAACAATACAATACGAGGGTTTTTGAGCATAATTTTTGCGATCGCTAAACGCTGACGCTCTCATCCAGAAAGACGAACTCCTTTCTCACCAATTTCAGTATCTATACCATCTTTTAAAGCAAATACAAAATTGCACTGTGCATCTTTTAGTGATTGATTGATTTGTTCTTCAGTGATTTGTTGTTCACTTGCACCATATAAAAGATTTTCTCTGACTGTTCAATCAAACACATTCGGTTCTTGGGTAAGATAGCCAACAGAAGGATAATATGTTTTTAGAGCAATAGTGCTATTTTTTTTCACCTTGCCTTCTGCTGGAAGAGGCTGATCATCAATTAAAACACGACCACTGGTAGCATGTAAATATCATCAGATAAGTTTAATAAGTGTTGATTTACCACTTCCTGATACGCCTACAAATGCGGTTTTTTTCCCTCCTTCAATATGCAAGTTCAATTTTTTCACGATCTCACTTTGATCATACTTATATGATACATTTTCGAATACAATATCTCAATTCTTAAAAACGAATTCAACTCATTCTTCATATCCTAGAATTTGAGGAATTTTGTCAAACGTATCTCGTAGTTTCTCAATGAAAACCATAGATTGATAATAGTCCGTCATAAAGGTATTAAACATCCAAGTACGATTGTTGATTTGATTTATTAGCATCCGCACCATAGAGATTGTACCAATAGTGTATTTTCCATTATATACGCCCCGTCACATTATTAATAGCAATCAAATTTGTATAATTATAAAAGTTAACTGTTGCAGATCAACAGACCATATACGTTTATAGTTTTCTTTTATTGATAATTCTTTTGTTTCATTAAACTTGTTTTTTAACTTTTGCATCTCATGATGTATTTTTTGATTTTGTAGTATCTCAAGTTTTGACATTATTATCTTTATGATTCCTCTATCTATTTGTGTAATAATGTCTCTTTTTTTTATTCTAAGATTGGCAACGAGTTTATTGCCAAATTGATTTATCAATGCGGATAGTGCAAATAATATACCAGCAATTCAGCCCCAGAGCCATCATATCTGAAATATAATAGCGCCCAGCGCAACGACGATACCTACGAATATTTCAAAAAAAGACCAGTTTACATCTATGAGTCTTTGCGCCCAGTGATCAACACCTTTTCAAATAATATTATTGGTTTTTCCTGTTCCCAGTAGTTCAATTTTATTATTATCGGCAACTATGAATGTAACCAGATATTTTTCATACAAAGATACAAGCATTTTGTTGCGCAAAGTAATTGAAGCCAACCTACCTAAAAACATAACAAGAATATTTATTACTCATATTAACCCGAGCAGAAAAATATATTTTTTTGTCATCTGCCAATCAGAAACCTGCAAAAAATCTATCACATACTTCATGCCAGTAGCTCGAATTACTCACTGAATACCTCGCCATAAACTTCTAAGAAAAAGCCAAAAAGACTGTTTTTTTGCAGCTTTCAGGGGGGAAAGAAACTTTTTCAAAAAATCCATAAGAAAAATTTATCAATTTAAAAAAACGTATTCGGTTATTTTTTGTCAAACACTTATTGTACTATATATATGTTTGATGTTGAAACTTCTTTGTTGCTACCAAAGTCATACAAGACTGCTTTTACAATATCTCATTCTAGCACAGCCGAATCATTTTTGGCGTATTGACATGGGCACGAGTTACAAGCTCCTGGTTTTAAAGAATTATTCTCAGGTGGCGCTTTGGGGATTTCTCCTTCAGGGCAACCGTCTGAATCGTTTACACCATTGATGTCCTCAGGAACAGTAGGACAGGCATCTTTTGAATCTACAATACCATCTTTATCTATATCTCCATCTGGTAGTTTGCACTCGTTTTGCTCTGGATTTCGTTCAAATACACAAACATCAAATTTTGGCACAATTGTACCCGTAGTTGGTGGGGATGGAATTATAATATTCTCAGGGCTGTATGTACACGTTTGATCTTCATAACGGATCAATCATAAAGGATTTTTAACTCCATCACCATCAATATCATCGTCGCACAGATCTGGAATAGAATCTTTATCCATGTCACAATGATCAGCTCGATATTTTTTTTGTGTAGGCAAACATAAATTCAATCAAAGGATTGTTACATAAGATCAGATAGATAGTTGCCTTTCATCATTTGTAAAGACTGTTCACCTAATCGTGTATCATCATCCTTCAGGATATGAGTCAACAAAATTTGTGATCTCTTCTCCACGCAATTCACGCGAGCGTCAATCTCATCGATATAATACAACATAATCAATTTCATTCACGGAAATATTTTGGAATTTTATCGCATACGGAACTTTTTCTCAGACATTTTGTACCAGAACGTTTGGAATCAACGATGCAGATGCAATTATATTGGCAGTATTCAGAGTTAAATATGCTACTACTGTTTTCCCATTTTCTGTTTTGGCTTCTAAACGGACATTATAGATTCATGGTTCTTTATACGTGTGATTTGTTTTATCTCCAAAAGCAGTTTCGTTATCTCCAAAATATCGCACGAAATCAGTTAGTTTCCCTGAGTATTCAGAGAAGAATGCAAAACGAGTGTCTAATAATTGTTTAGGGAAAATACGCAATCAAACTTCTTCATCCACCTCACATGCATTTCCTATTCCATCTTTTTGGTCATCTTTTTGATCGCGATTGTGTGTAAAAATACAATTATCATATACCACTCAAGGTTTAAATGACGAATAAACAATATTGCCTTGGTCATCTACAACACCTACTGGATTTTTTATGGTATCGTTGTCTAAGTCATCGTCAATAACATCTCCTATGCCATCATTGTCTGTATCTTTCTGTGATGCATTTGGAGTCAAATATGCATTATCTTCATAGTCCAGAATTCCATCACCATCTTGATCGTCGGTATCAACACATTGCATACGCATTTTAAGACGACTTAATACATCAAAAACGAGCTTACCAGATGCGTAATTTTCAATATTTATTTTTTCAAGTTCGTTTGGCAAAAACATTCACTGCTCCAAAAGGATTGCAACCTCTGAAGTTGGCCAAAATCACTCTTTAAGCCAACTATACGATTGTAATGTATTTTGCATGTTACAGTTCTTTGTATTTCGTCTGCAATATTTTGTATAGACAGAAAGTTGTTCTGGTTTTTGTAGTGGACATACTCAAGCTGGACAATCACGCAATCCATCTACAATCTCTTTATAATCTGCTAATGTAAAAACGTTTCTAATTGGTTGAGGTTGATTTGCAATTCGATCGCTCACTTCTTTTCGAGGAAGAGCGTACTGAGAATATGCAATTGGGGTAAGGACATTAAAAACCGCTTGTAAAAAATCTGCATTTGTTATATCTACCTGTGCACAAAACAGTCAAGGACAAAATGGACTACCCGTTCTAGGAAATCAGTTTACATAGAACTTATTTGCAACATATGCTATACAGTAATAGTTATTTCAACTTGAAACAGTAGCATCGTATGATACATCATCAAAATTTTTTCCGGGAAGTTTACGAAAGTCATTCCATCGAGATTCTGTTAGTGAATTGACGATATCTTTGGGAGATCTATGACAATCATGACATTCAATGAAATTTATAAGCTCAACAACTCTTTCTCTAGAAATCGTAGGTGCTTCAATGATCTTATTTACATCAATATTTTTGGACTTCAAAAGCGTTGAAAAATCAGTAGCCGAAGTAACTGCAGAAATCCCTAGTAAACAAATTGTTGCTATTAAGAGAAGATATTTTTTCATACGTGATTAAATTGCTATTTAATGTTGTATTTAGCAAACTGGAAAAATGGACTTGTAGATGACGAATTTCACTCGTATACAAAACCATTGATTACTGTAGTGGCAGTATCTCACGTTCATTTTACAACAGTGTATCATCTCCAAGCATCTGAATACTCTTTCCCATCTGACTTCAACACATATTTCATATTAAAATCATACACTTTTGCTGTTGAATTTCTTTGAATTGCTGGATCATTAGTCACTTGTTTAAGATCAGCAATATGAATTCCATCAACCGTATTTTTGATAAAAGTTGCTAAACGAGTACTTCCAAAATAATTTCTCAATGGTGCAAGTGTGTTGAAAGAATTATCTTGTAATTTTATGAATGCTGTTGTATCAGATTTGTTTACAAGATCAAAATACTTTCAAATTAGGTTGCTAGTATCGTTTGTAGGAAGTGTTTTTTGCGTACCAGTAGCTGTGTTGTTTTGTGTGTCAGGATTGATATTTTTACCTGAAGTTGTATCAATAACAGTTTCATTTATTATTGGTATATCATTTTCTAATGGGAGTTCATCCTGATGTATCTTTTGGTACATACCATATCCAATAAGCGCAATTCCCAATACCAAAATAAGCAGTGTCAAAAATCCAGATTTATTGCTACGATTTTCAAACGCTTCTAGCTCCTCTTCTCGAGTAAGACCTTGTTTCATAGTTACGTGTTTCGGCTTTTTCTCTACGACAGAAGCTTTGCTTTCAGGTAAAGGTGTTTTTCTAGGTCTTCATCTTCATCTTTTTGTAGCTTGGTCTGTGCTCTCTAAAACCATGTGATTATGATGAAATAATAAATACGAAAATAACATCTTTTCTATATGCATAATAGTTGATTGAGGACAAACTGCAAGTGAAAATGTATAAAAAGCTCTTCCAACATATCGCATCGTGTTACGTCCTATCAACATACCATTCACCGTCTCATCTCCTCGCAACTTTGCCCGTAGGGCAAAATTATATATTTACTGTTTTCTCCCATCAAACTACCTGTTTTGAGATATTTTCTATTTTTTCTGAAATCTGGATAAATCATATTAGCGATAATATCCCCATATCTTTGCTCACTCTCACAAGTAATCTTATTGTTTCTATACGAGTTCTTATATGTGCTAACAACGTTTTTCTTTTCTCCTTGTCACTATTTGCTTGATATATTGATATAATTACATCTACACACAAACTATGCAACTTCTCTCATAAACTATATCTATACTCTCTTGGAAATTGTTTTGTCAAAGAAAAAACACATAATAATAACTCATAACTACTTTTATACACTGGCAATTCTTGATAAAGCATTGTACTGATATTTATATAAACTAATAAACATACGGAGATCTTTGAGTTTCACTTTCTTACTGTATGGTGATGCTTTTGTATATGCTTTGTTAAAATATATTCTTTGTAAAACCTGTTTTGGTAATTGTTTCACTATTTTTTTTCTTATCATATATGATTTATAATGTCTAACCAATCCAAGATATGAGTTTATTACACCAATAACTTTCATACTATCTCTATTTTCAGGTTTGTTTTGTAGTGCCAATATTTTCTTTTCAAAATTTCCTATTGTTCTACGATTAGGATATATCCTAAACGGTTTGATATATGCTCCCAAAAATTTTACTCATTTTGTATAATGTTGCAGGTATATCTTTTTAGGATGTAATGTGAGTTGTAACTTTTTTTGAAGAAAATCCCTAATACGAGGAATACACGATAACAAATACTCTTTATGATGATGTACTATCAGGAAATCATCTACATATCTTCCATAATATCTACATTGTAATGTTTTCTTGATATATATATCTAATGGATGTAAATACACATTTGCAAACAACTGACTCGTTAAGTTCCCTATTGGTAATCACTTATTTTGTGGTGAATAGAAAAGGCTTTTATCTTGTGGTAATCATGCCCAATCATTTTTATTACCTTGAATATGAATATCATATAACGGATTATGAAATAATACTCTATGAACCACCCATAATAACCACTCATACTCTACAGAAAGTTTCTCTTTCATTGCTTGTAATCTATGCACCAATAACTCCCAGAGTATCTGTTTATCTATCGCCATAAAAAATCATTTTATATCCAATTTCAGTACATAACACTCCTTTGTATAATTTTGTGAACAAGAACGAATAAAATGATTTACCCTTTGCACTCCGTAATGTATTCATTTCCCTATTCTACAACTATACGCATCATGAATAAACCATGTATCAAAAATATCGTATATATAATTATAAATCAGATGGTGAACAACTCTATCACGAAATGCTCATGTAAATATCTCTCTTTGTACTGGATCATGGATAATAAAACATGTTGTTGTTCATGGTTTATATGTTTTTGCTACCAATTCTTCATATAAAGAAAAAAGATGTGACTCATATGATAACTCAAATTGCAATGATGTATTTTTAATTCTTTTGTGACGACGTGCATCATAGTACGCTATAAACAACTGTTGCAATAAATTTTGCCTATCTATCATATATCTGAATGAGTAACAATAAACCCTCTCACATGGAGATGGATAATGCAGTGCTCAAGACCGACAACGCTCATTCTATTATTATCAATATTGTTGTTGTTTCGGTTACAATTTTCTGGTTTCATTTTGTAGTTACGAGCGTTATCTGAAGAAAGAAGAATAGAAGCAATAATACTTTGTCATTATAAGAAACATCTTATAGTGATCTTTTACTACTAGTAGTATACAATCTCTACTAGTTTGCTTCTGAACTGCACACATATATGCATTCTCATATATCTCTTGAGATACATGACTCTAGCAGTATATATACTACAAATAGAAAAAAAAATTGCTTTGCAATTTTTTTTTCGCGCATAGTTCTGTGACAAAGAGTCAAAGGGACAAAGAGACTAAGAGTCTGTGTGCAGTCTCTCAAGACCGACAACGCTCAAACTATTAGTACCAATATCGAAGTTGTCTCGGTAACAATCCTCTGGCCTCATCATGAAGCAACGAGCGCCATCTGAAGAAAATTTCTGATTTGTCCATATATATCATGATATTCATAACATTTGTCTTGCTACTTGCTGTCATGGTATTTTCTGACCTCAAGCATTATTCGTACGTTTCGCAAATAGGTTGTATATCTTATTCCATTCTGAATCATCACCTGCTGTTATAGTATCTTTCATTCTACTTGCCTTTAGTACCTCTTTCTTTAACTCATAGCTTCCAACTGGAGATTTTCTATCTGCTTCAAACCAATCTATCCATTGTGCTTCTATATTCGTTTGTTCTCATGCTTCTGTACTATATGTTTCTTGCTTAAAGTTCTTTAATCATTTTGGTTGGAGCATTCAGTGTGATGTAAAGATTAACTCTCAGTCTTCATTATATCATGACAGCGTTTTCTCTCATCGTCTTAATATCTTACGAAGATATGCTTTATCTTCTTCACTTGCTTGTCTATAGTAGTGTATTGCTGTTCCCATATTTGGCATTGTACAGTCGTTCATTGCTCTTTCCCATTCTTCTCTATGTTGCTCTACTTGTCATGATTTGTCTTGGGGTGCTTTTTCTCCTAATCACAACTTTGTTTTGAGTGCTGTTACTTTTTCTTGTGCTTCTAATAATTTTTTTTCTTCTTCTACCAGTGATTGCTTCGCTTCTAAAAACTTTCTCTTCCCTTTTCCTAGGTTATACAATTCATAATCCTCCTCTTCTGCAAAATCTCTTTTTGCTAGTTCTCATCTTTCTATTACTATATCTTTGTGGGTTTCATACATCGCCTTTGCTCTCTTGCCTGATTCTGGATCTGTTCCATATTTTTTGTTCGCTGGAAAATCTTCACCTGTATATGGTGATTTTGCTACTCTTCGTTTATATTTTTTCCCGTCTACCTCATACTCTTTCTCATCTGTCATCGCTCTGAGAATCTTTTGTGCTGATTCGCTCTTTCTATACTCCATTATCTCTTTTGCTCTCTCATGTCTTCCTTTTGCTACTCCCTCTGGTAAAAAATTTGTTACTGGTTTTTTTGTTGGCATCTGGTTACTAGATACAATATAAAATTTCTATACCTCATTATACTCTCTTGTTCATTTCTTGCAACATTTTCAACTCATTATGTTTTTTTTTACAACAATATGGTTGACATTTTCGTATTATATGTTTGCTGGTTTGTTTTTCAAGTACATTATTTGTGTTGCATTTGTTGGGTTTTGCACGAATGAAAGCGGACTTGCAGGGATTTATTGACTACAGTGATATACGAAGCTAGTAGTGTGAGAATAGTCCGTTCTTAGATTATAAGTATAATCTATCCATACTCTTCGCTGCGACCCTCTTCCTTCTGCAAGCAGGGAAAAAAGTCTTGCTCAGAGGTATGTCTTACGGGCAAATGAACCTAACTGCCTCTAGTAAATGACCGAAGAGCTCGGAGCTATTCGAACACGCTGGCGAGTATATACCCTTCTGACTGCTAGGCTTCAGACAACATACTGACAAAATTTTATTTGCCCGTAGGGCAACTTCCGCACACATATAAATAACTAAAAAAAGTCGATGGGACGGAAGAGAGAAAATCGTCTATATTTACTGTTACTGGCTTAATATTTGTTGAATTTTTAATCATGAGATATCAACAACTTGTAACCCACCATCTATAATTCCTATCCTTTTTTCATAGAGTTTCGGTTTAACAATCTGTCCAGAAAGTCATATCTCACCTATATAAACTAATGATGCATCTAATGGGATATTTTTATACTGACTGTATATCGTAGCTGCTATTGCTAGATCTACTCCGCTATCGTAAAAAAGAAATTCTCATGGAATATTCACAAATATATCATACTGATATAATCTACATTTGCAGTATTTTTCTAAGATCGCGATAATCAGTTGTAGTCTTTTGGGATCGATCCCCAAACTATTTCTTTGTGGATGATTGTTATAGTTTTTTGTAAGCAGTGATTCTACGTGCACGAGAATTGGACGACCATTTTCTAATCACACCGTCAATGCTCTTCCAACGTGGCTTTGCATATCTGTTTGTAGACGAAAGTCATTGCCAACTATTTGTAATCCCATTGGTGTCATGGCAAAAACAATTGCATCATCTGTATTTCAAAATCTATTTTTGGTTAATCTTAACGTACGATAATTACCAAAACGGTCTCCATCCATATAACATACGACATCAACGATATGCTCTAAATATTTAGGTCAAGCTATCTCTCATCATTTTGTGACATGTCACAAGCAGATCAACGTAATATTATTTTTGCGCGCAAAAGAGATCAACTCATCAGCGCACACTTTTATCTGCGCAGGTGATCAAGCAATCCCTTCGTGTAGATGCGAAGAAATCGTTTGAATACTATCTATAACCATGGCTTGTGGCTTCTCTTCTCTTGCGGTGAGGATAATATCTTCTAGGGATGTTGTGTGATAAATCGAAATATCAATATTTTCAACGCCAACTCTTTGGGATCTACGTACGATCTCATTTTCCTGCTCCTCTCCTGAAAAATAAGAAATTGTAAAGTTGTTTGGAAGTTGATGTAAGATTTGCAACACCAAGGTAGACTTCCCTATTCATGGCTCTCCTCCCAATAGATAAACACCTCACTGTTTTATTCATCAAGAAAAAACTCTATGATATGCAACATCTTTACAAGGATAAAAATAAGCTATCTGAGCACTGGAAGGACTATCTACACTCGTTGTGGTTTTTTTTAAGACTGTTGCGTGTTGGCTTTTTTTCGTGCTTTTCTCACTTCCGGGAACAAGTTCAAAACTGCCAAATGCATTACAATCAGGGCATTTTCCTAGTTTTGTTGCGGTCGCATAATCACAATTATTACACCTATACATTTATAATGTTTCTAACAAAACTAAAATTTCATAGAGGTTTTTTTTATATTCTGGTGCAGGAACCGTAAGTTTATCAATGAGACTTTTTGCTGATGCTAAATAACTCTTCAACATATCTTGTGCGTGGGAAATTGCTCAAGATGTTAGAAAAAGAGTACGAAGTGACTCTATCTCATTGAGTGATAATTTTTTGCCCATTGCTCTACTTAATGCAAGACGATCAGCATACTTGCCATGTTCATAAATATAATTTGTAAGATATGTTTGTTGTCCATCTTGAATATCGGAAAACTTTGTCTTGTTGTCATAATGTGCAGGATCCTGCTCTTCGGTAAATGTCACATCCAAAATATCATCACGCATTTGATATGCTTTTCCTAGAAGTGTCGTTATTTTTTCTATTTGCAGAAGCATCTTTTTGTCTGCTCAAGCAAGGATTGCTCAGGTCATCATTGGTCTCGTAAAAGAATATTGACCAGATTTAAAATGATTCTTAGTCTCTATTTTTTCTAAATCGACATGATCACCAGTCATGATATCTACATCTAACATTTGTCAGGCAATGACCTCTTCTATCATTGTTTGCATGTTTTTTTGTGCATCTTTCAGGTAGTGAGTTGGAAAAGCATAAGCGGTATTGTACATCAAGTCATACGCCCACGATTGCAATAGATCCCCTATCAAAATAGCTTGCGACATTCCCAGATGCTCTTGTCACTTTCACCCAATAAGTTCTTTGGCAAAAATATGAACACACGGTCTCCCATGCCTCATAATTCCTTTGTCAATAATATCATCATGAACAAGCGCAAAACTATGTATAAGCTCTGCAATAATTGAGAAAGTATAAATGTCTTTTTCCAATCATCATCCATACAACCTATATCACAAATAAATAAGATATGGTCTAAGGCGCTTCCCGCCTGCTAAAAGTGCATCTTCTACATAAGCAATAATTTGTTGTGGTCTTGGCCAAATCGCCACTTTTTGAGCAAATGAAATTTTCTTTTTTATGATACACGCCATCTGTTTATCAATATTTTTTTTATATGTTTTGATATCCATATGTCTGGTAGAATTTCAAGATATAAAATCGGTCTAATTTTTTATAGTATTTTTTATAATGCCCCGCAAGCTATGTCTCTGAGCGAAACTCTTTTATATGCTTGTAAAAAAGCGAAGTAGTGGGAGTTAACTAATTATGAATTATTAATAAAAAGGAGCATTAATCATTAATGTGGGGCAATTTTCCCATAACCCAAAATACTCTACGATTTCTTAAAAAAAAAGCAAATAGAATGGTAGCAAGGATACTAACAAGGTCTATTTGCGATTTATTCGCTTTTTACATATTGTTTCTGAGAGCATAATCAAATTTATCCAATCAAATCCTGCAATGTAATGATCTCCAAAGATGGAATTTCTTTATCTCATTTCTTAAAATCAGTCACAACAATTACTCTATCTGTTATAGTAACATCTCCAGCTTCTATCATTTTTTTTAGGGTTTCTTCAAGCGCAACTGAGTGATCTTCATATTCTAAATATCTAGAAGTCACTCCGAACAACAATGTTGTATTTGTAAAGGTTTTCAAATTGTTAGTGATTGCAAAAATCCTTACGTTGGGTTTGAATGCAGCAGCCATCTTTGCGAGTTTTCCATGTTTTGTGAAAATCACGATTGCATCCAATCAACTACTTTCTGCGATAGTAATTGCACTTCTAATTAGATATTTTTTTTCAATATCTCTTGCAGTACATCAAGGTGCTTCAAAATCATTATGATGAGAATAATCTAATACTGATTCAGATTTTTTGATAACCGCTTTCATCATTTCTGCTGATTGAATTGGAAATTTCCCAATTGTTGTTTCTCCAGAAAGCATCACTGCATCTGCTTTTTGTTCTACTGCATTAAAAATATCTGAGACCTCCGCGCGTGTTGGAAATGGATTTTCTATCATCGTTTCCAAAAGATGCGTTGCAACGATCACAAATTTTCACCTTGCCTGACACGCTTTTACAATTTGTCTTTGGTAGATGGGCAGATCTTCGATTGGCACCTCAATTCCCAAATCGCCTCTTGCAACCATTACTCAATCTGACTCATCAACAATTTCTAGAAGGTTATCAAGCGCTTCTTGATTTTCGACTTTTGAAATAATTTGAATATTTTCTGCATTTTTTTCTTTGAGTATCGTTCTCAATTCTTGGATATTTGCTTTGTTTCTCACAAAACTCATTGCGATATAATCGAAATCATTTTCTATAGCGAACAGAACATCTTTTTTATCTTGTTCAATCAATCAAGGCATACGTAGCTTCATACCTGGCAAATTGATATGTCTACGCTGTTTGATTCAGATACTATGCATAGCTTCAACGAGCACGTGATCTGATTGCTTTTCTTTTACGATAACATCAAAAAGCCCCGATTCTATTCTAATAATATCTCCAACATTGATATCTTCAACAAGGTACGGGTAATCACAAAACTGGTCTTGCTCACCTGTAACTTTAGAAGCATCGATATATATGTTAAAACTATCTCATTTTTTATATGACTTGATTCATTCATAATCTCCTGTTCTAATTTCAGGACCTTTGGTATCTAACAGCAGTCATAGTTTCGTTTTTTTCTCTTCGTTTAATCTTTTTACTAACTTGGCAACTCTTGCTGTATTTTCATAATCTGCATGAGAAAAATTGAATCTCAACACATTAATTCCAGCTTTATATAGTGCAATAATCTTTTCTTCATTGTCTGTTGCGGGACCAACTGTCGCAATCATTTTTGTTTTTTTAAATGGGTTCATTGTCGCGTAATATAGTATTAAAAAGGTTTTTAGTATATGATTTTTTCAAAGCTCACAAAAGTGCAAAATGAGTGAGTGGGAACGAACTCATGGCCCGTCCTATCGTTGCAATCTAAGCAACCGCAGATTGTTCGGGCCATCATCTTCGATGATCTATTTCCCGTATGTTGCTTCATTTCAAAGTTCTGCTTCAATTCTAAGAAGTTGATTGTATTTTGCGATACGATCAGTTCTACTCAACGAACCAGTTTTGATGAAACCTGCATTTACGGCAACCGCTAGATCTGCGATAAAAGTATCTTCTGTCTCTCCTGATCTATGTGAGATAATTGCATTCATACCATTTTCTTGCGCCATCTTAATCGCAGCAAGCGTCTCTGATACAGAACCAATTTGATTCAGTTTGATAAGGATTGCGTTTGCTTGTTTTTCTTCGATCCCTTTTTGCAAGCGCTCAATATTGGTTACATATAAATCATCTCCGACTGTCATAATTTTGTCTCCAAGTTGTGCTGTAAGCATTTTTCGTCACTCAAAATCATCCTCCGCACATCCATCTTCGATAGAAATAATTGGATAGTTTGCAATAAGATCTGCGTAATATGCAACCATTTCGGCAGAAGAAAAACTCTTTCCTTCGCTTTCCAAAACATACTTTCCATCTTTGAAAAACTCTGAAGAAGCTACATCAAGTGCGATCTTGATTTGGTCAGTTGTATATCCAGCTTTTTCAATTGCTGAAACGAGAGTATCTAAAGCTTCTTTGTTGCTTGCCAAGTTAGGTGCAAAACCTCCCTCATCACCCACTGCAGTGAGATGTCCTTTGGCTTTCAAAATTGCTTTTAGGTTGTGAAATACTTCTGCTCCCATTCTCAATGCTTGTGCAAATGTACTCGCACCAACAGGCACAATCATAAACTCTTGGAAATCCAAACTATTGTCGGCATGCGCTCATCCATTGATAACATTCATCATTGGTGTTGGAAGAATTGTTCCATTTCCCAAATACCTATACAATGGTTTATTTTCTCCCGCTGCCATTGCTTGGCAAAATGCCATAGAGACACCAAGGATTGCATTTGCACCAAATGTAGATTTGTTTACTGTGCCATCTAATGCGATCAAAGCAGCATCCAACTGGGCTACAGTTGCAAATTCTTTCCCAATTATTTCTTGTGCTATGTTATCGTTTACATGAGAAACTGCTTTCAAAACTCCTTTTCCAAGGTATCTGGTTTTGTCACCATCACGAAGTTCCAGTGCTTCATGAGCACCAGTTGACGCTCCAGAAGGAACAATTGCTCTTGCTGGTTTTCATCACTCTACAGTTAGATGAACTTCTACGGTAGGATTCCCTCTTGAATCCAATACTTCCAATGCATTTAATGCTATAATTTTTGGCATGCTGTTGAAATATAAGCGGATAAAAAAACTCCTGATTAGATAGGAGAACAGACCATTTTCTTGTTAAGAAGAACTAGAATCCATCTGTTTAACGCTTACAGTATAAACAAATTGGGGGAAAATTACAAGAGAAGCAATTATTAATGATTAATTGTTGATTGGTAATGGTATGAGCGAAGTTGGTGATATGAGGAGAGCCGTTTTTATTCCGAGATGTCAGAGCGAACGGAAAATTGCACACAAAGTGGTAGCACATATAAAGACGAACACACCAGCGAGTGATTGAAATTATTAATTATTGATTGTTAATTTTTGAGTGTGTTCAGTTTTGTATTCATTGTATATTTCTGCGATTTGGTGAGCGATATCTTTGAGTTTTGCGGGAGATTTTCTGTATGTATTGTTGATAGCTTTTTGAAAATCACCAAAAGGACTTATATCTCTAAAATCCTCGGTGATACTACGAATTGCATTATCATAATTATTGAAAGCAAGAGTTTGGTTTGCAAAAGTGATTTGAGCCAGAAACATATCTAGTGCTCCTTCATGTTGAGCGAGAATATTTTCCATTGCATTGAGGTGATTTTTTATGATTCCGATAATCTTTTGCAAATCTTGAAATCTTGTTGTAAACTTATTTTTGGCTCCATGAAGAATATTAAAATCAACGGCCTTGTTTGTAGTCGTGAGTGCTTGTAAATTTTGCAAGTTGGCTGCCAACACTTTTGCATTCGTAGCATGTTGTATCTGTTCTACGATCTCATTGAGCTTCCTTTGGAATGACGCATCCTTTTGGCCATATCACGACACTTTGATATCTTGCGCAAGCAGAATAATATCTTTTTGTAGTTGTTTGTATTCGTCTTGCCTATCTTCGGATCACTCGATAGCATAATACTGACTTCTAATAGCATCATAGATATTGTCAAAGGTATTGAATGTCGTTTTGATCTCCGTGCGTCTTTTCTCTCATTGCGTCAATTTTCTAGTTTCTTTTTGGTGTACTAAGCGTTCTTCATTTCTAAAAATAATAATTTTACCATCGACGAAAATCACTCTTGCAGAAGTCGGATCCAGTAACCTAGCTCTTTGAAATATCTCTTCAACATCATTTTGGATGGTTGGAGATTTTGGATCGAGATTAAATAATTCTACAAACTTTTCAGGTAGTCTGTGTGGATCAATCTGGACATATGAAAGGAATTCTTGGTATATCGATTTATTGTGTTTGCTATCATTTCTTTTGAATAGTTCTGGGTTTCCCACGAACAAAGCATCCTTTGGCGACAATGCTCTTTGGAGATTTTTGTACAGTTCGGCACTGAGTAACTCTTTAGATTGCGTCCAAGAGAAGACTCATTTCACTGGTCTGATACGTCAGGATTCTATGCCGTTTTGGTAGTTGGTTGATGTCATAAAAAATATTTTTTTGATAAAAACACATTTGTATTTGACTACAATGTATATTTTGCTGTTTTTGCTAGGATAATCAATGGGTTTTTAGG
>CAZXON010000001.1:135507-215427 GCA_964642385.1 uncultured Candidatus Peribacteria bacterium | reverse complement strand
AAGCAGGTAACAAAAGTAACGTGCTGACAAGAACAGTAAATGTGGTGGATCAAAATAGTTCGGCAAGTGATATTTCTGTTCCAAAAATACAAGTACGACCGAATCCAGTGGCCAGAGAGCTTCACATTCCGATCCCTGCAAATGTGTCAAGTGTTGGCGTGCAGGTGAATTCTATAACATGACAACAATTCAAAGCAACTATCCAGGAAAATATAGGTAACCAAATTGTCCTTCCAGTTGATGATCTTCCAGAAGGTATATACATCCTTACTCTCAGGACAAATAAGTGAGAAAATATAGGAGTTGCTAAATTCACAAAAAGAAAATAATTTGTATATACATAGTACATACACATAGAACACTTGGCTTCTTGCCTAGTGTTTTTTTGTCCCGATTTGTCGGGACTCCCCGAGAAGTCGTTGCGCGTCTAAGTTAACTTGGATAGGACGGGGAGATTCGTCGAATTGTCTGCGAGCAGTGTGGCGTATTTGTTTTTTACCTTTTCCCATGTCTGTTTCCGCAATCCGTTTTTTTGAATTTGATACTATATCAAATGGTATTATTGGTTGGTTAAAAAACATTGCCTTTTGTGTTCTAAATAAGTATAATGCACTCGTTGTTTCTATTTATATTTTCTGAATTATTGTATGAAACTCTCAAACTACCTGTTGAAAACCTACAAAGAGATCTCCTCTGAGGAGAAATCTATCAACGCACAGTATCTGATTAGATGATGATTTGTTGATCAATTGATGGCTGGTGCATATACATTGTTGCCATTGGGGTTGAGGGTTATGAAAAAGATAGAAAATATCGTTCGTGCACAGATGAATATGGCTGGCGCAAACGAAATCTATATGCCAGCATTACAGCCCAAAGCGAACTGGGTAACGACTGATCGTTGGGATAATATGGACAATCTTTTTAAATTTACGTCGTTTTATTCTAAAATAGAGTACGCATTGGGCCCTACGCATGAGGAGGTTGTAACTCCGCTTATCAAAAAATTTATTTGATCGTATCAAGATTTGCCACTTGCTGTCTATCAGTTTCAAAGCAAATTTCGTGACGAAAAAAGAGCGAAGTCGTGATTGTTGAGAGGACGTGAGTTTTTGATGAAAGATTGTTATAGTTTTCATACATCAGCTGAAGATCTTGATAGATACTATGAAATCCAAAAGCAAGCATATATCAATATTTTTGACAAGATGTGAATTGCAGATAGAACATTTTTGACATATGCATCTGGATGAACTTTTAGCAAATTTTCTCATGAATTTCAAACAGTATGTGCTGCATGAGAGGATACTATCTATTTGGATGAAACTACCAATATTGCTTTCAATGATGAGATAATCAACGACCCAGAAGTAAGAGTAGAGTTCGACCTTGACGCTAAACAACTCAAAGAGCTCAAAACTATCGAAGTGGGAAATATATTTAAATTAAATACCAAATTTTCTCAACCGTTTGATGTTGTATATACAAACTCGCAAGGCGAAAAAAACCATGTTTACATGGGATGTTATGGTATCGGTATTGGCAGATTGATGGGAACGGTTGTAGAAGCGTATCACGATGAAAAAGGAATTTGTTGGCCAGAAGCACTTGCGCCATTTACATATATCATCATCCCTATCGGCGAAAAAGCGACTCAGAAAGCACAAGAGATATATGACCATTTATTACACTGAGTGGAAGTTGGTTCTGAAAGTGATCAAGTGATGCTTGACGATAGAGCGATTTCTCCATGAATGAAATTGAAAGATGCTGACTTGATAGGATATGCATATCAAATAATTATCTCTGATAAAACTCTTGCAGAAGGAGAAAATATGGTAGAGGTTGTCAAAAGAGCAACCGGAGAGAGCAATCTCGTGGATTATACGGCGCTGTAATATTTCTTGGTAGTTCTTTGTGCTTATTAGGTTTTTTGCTAGTTCTTTTTCCGGACAAAATTTTGTATTAGAAATGTTTTACTTATACCACGATCAACAGGCCAATTCTAATCATAAAAGCACGATTCCGCTTGTTTGGGAGAGAATTTTAAGTGCGAATTTGACTACAAATCTATCTTGCAAAACAATTGTATTTTGGTATACTTGACATACTGCGTTTTTGGTGTTTCGTTTAGGGAATAGAAAATCGCATAAGTAAACAAACAATAAACAAATAAATAAAAAAATTGACTATGAAAACAACATTTTGGAAAAAAAAGAAAAAATCGGAAATTGATGGTCTTTCACAAGTACGCTCCCAATCCACAAATGGAGCCGCCACCAAAGTAGTTGAAGAAAACTACTATTACAATGCGTTGATTGAGCTTCTTCCAACGGCATACCGGCGGTTGAAAACAACTTGTTGGTACAGTAAAAACTGTACGGGGTATCGTGTGGTGGCTGAGGCTATCGAGAAGGAGGGGCAAAAAATCTGTCGTGAAAATGATGGCTTGTGGTGGCTACCGTATCAGTTGTTGCACTCACTATGTCAACAGGATGAAAAAACCATCCCGTATGCGATGTACTATGAAAGATTTCCATACGACCAGATTATGCACGTAAGGAAATTTAGGCACGACTATGACCTAATTTATTCTACATGGCCGTTTAGCTATGTGCACTGGTTGTACAAAACAGAAGTTTTTGGCGATGAAATTAAGCCACTCATGATTGGCTTTGAAAAGCGTCTCAACATTTTATATCCACCAAATGGAATAAAAGAAAAAGTGGTTTATATTGTCACGCCGGATACGCTCACAATTGGCCTTGTGAAAAAATCCGAAGATTTCGTTCCGGCACTAAAAAAAAGATTCAGTATAGAGTACTTTGTTGCTCTAGAAACAATCACAGTACCGACAACGCCTGTACAAAAAACCGTCCTTACAAAAGAAGAGATAATGGAATATTATCTTGCAAAATATGAGGATACAGTTGAAAACATTTTTCAAAACGATTGGGTTTTGCATCCGTAAAACGAATCGAATTTAACTCTTGTGTTTTTGTAACATGAGAGTTTTTTATTATAAAAATCTCTTGTATATACATATAATCTTTGTATAATATATCGGTACTACATTAAAAATTTTTGGCATTATGTTTACGAACAGTTATCTTTTAATTATTTATACTATACCAATGAAAACCAAAAAACCTACCAAAAAAATTACAACAAAAAAGCCTGCAAAAAAATTAGTAGCGAAAAAACCTGCAAAAAAACCTGCAAAAAAATTAGTAGCGAAAAGCTCTGTAACAAAAAAACTTCCAGTGACTAAAGTGACAGATTCTAAACCAGAAGAGGTTAAAGACGCAGTGATTAGCATAAGAATCTCATCAAAGACACTTCAGCGTGTAAAAGCGAAAGCAGAAAAAAAGGGTGTTCCATATCAGACAATGATAGGGAAGTGGATACTCAAAAAAGTAAAATAATATTCTCTAGCTGAAAATAAATGAGATTCTAGTAGCTGCTTGTATATACTGTGCATATACAATAGATTTTATTAAGATTGTAGAAAAGTCAACATCTAATGGTGTCTATAATCTGTCTATACTCTTCGCTTTGTTTTTTTTTTTTCTTTCTGTAAGCAGAAAAAAGAGCATTGTTTAGAGGCATATTTTACTAGATATCTCATCTTCATATGATAGAAAAAGATACATCCAAAATTTCTGATCAACTCCGTGTATACATAGTTGATATAGTTCCGCCAACATTTCCTGCTGAACAAATTGAAACTCGTTTAATAGAGTTAGAAAGTTTGGTTACGACATACAAATGAGTAGTGATTGTCAAAACATTGCAAAAGCGCACGCAACCCGATTATCGTACCTATGTGTGAAAAGGAAAACTAGAAGAAATCAGGGAAGATATGATTGCAAACGATGCTCATCTGCTCATTATTTGAAATATCATGAAACCATGACAGGTTTATAATGTTTCAGAATTGTTTCGTAAAGACAATATTCAAGTATGGGATCGTGTAGATCTTATTTTGAAGATATTTGAACGTCATGCACAAAGCACTGAAGCCAGATTGCAAATAGAACTCGCAGCGATTCACCATATGTGACCTCGTATTTTTGGTATGGGGATGGAGTTATCGCGTCAGTGATGATGAACATGATGAGCTGGTTGAAGAGCGGGAAGATGAATCGGTGAAACTAATACGGAGCGTATGCGTAGACATCTAAAAGACAAAACGCTAGTTATCAAAAAAGAGTTAGAGAAATACCAAAAAACTCGTTGATTGCATCGTGCGTGAAGAGCTCGCAAAGATTTATTTACTGTTGGAATCGTAGGATATACAAATGCTGGGAAATCCGCACTGATGCACAATCTAACAGGAAAAGATATATTGATCGAGAACAAATTGTTTGCGACGCTAGGAACATCGGTAGGAGAGATGAAACCACCTCACCTAGATGATGAGAAATATTGACAAACTACAACAGATAATGTTTTCGCGCATACGCCGTATGTACATCAAAAAATTCTTGTGAATGATACTATTTGATTTATCCGCGAATTGCCACCTGAGCTGATTGAAGCTTTTAGGTCAACGCTGGAAGATAGTATTTATTCGCAACTTCTGTTGCATGTTGTTGATGCGTCTGATCCACATTTTTCAGAAAAAATTGACATCGTTGATGAGATACTCAAAAGCATTCATGCCGACCAACCAAAGCTCTATGTTTTCAACAAAATTGACGCTATTAGTGAGGAACAAAAAACAGCGATACAAGAAAACTATGCTCATTTGAATCCATTTTTTGTTTCAGCTATCACAAGCGAGGGCGTAGAAGACCTAAAGAAAATTATTTTGAAACACCTTGTGTAGTATCATTTAAAAAAGCGTTTGTTACGATGCTATCAATTTCCTTTTTCTTGATAGTATCTTTTTTTTCGTCTTCTATCTTTCTAGAGTCTATTCATACATTTTTTGTGGTTTCTTTTTGGATAGTAGTTTGTCACTTTATAATTTTTTCTATTTTTTCTTTATACGGATTGACTTTGCTTTTATCTTTTAGTGCAATCTTATCTTGTTTTTCTAGCCGATTTTTCGCGAGATTCGGATGCCACTTTGTATAATAGTCAACGCTGTCAAGCTCTTGCGTATATGGTTCCCATCCAGCAAAGCATGGTGTTCCATAAGTTTTTATTTCACCATTTTCCCATTTTGTTATTTTTACTTTTTTTGTAAGTTGATCACTCAGCATATTGATAAATCTAAAACAACCATGAGACGCTGGATCTCCAGTCACTCTTTGTCATCAGTGATATCACAACCCACGCATATTTCCATGTTTATTTGTCGCGTTTAATTCCAAATAGTTTGTCATGGCATCTCTATCTTTGTTCCTTTTTTTTGGTACATATGTTCTAAAAAAGAATCATCCTTGTGGTGAGCGTGCGTGAAAATAACTATCTTCTCAACCATTTCTGTATTTGTTTCTATATCGCTTTCCATTGCCAATTGATGTTGGTCAAGCAAGTTGTACTTGACCATTTTCATAATAGGCAGTTCCCATTTTCCCGTTTGGTAGCTTGGTTGTGATTACGCATGTTTTGTCTATATCAAACTTTTTTTTGGCTTCTGGATATTTGCTGAAAAAATCCCTCATAATTTGTTGGATATGTGGCTTGTCAGCTAGGAAATTATCTATATTGGGCAAGAAAAACTCTTTTACACTAGGAAAGATTGATGGTACCTCTAATTTATCTATGTTTTTATAACTTGTCTCTTTTGTTGCTCAATTGTTTTACCTTTTTTCATCAAGTGAGGATTGTAATTTTTTAATATTGGTTCTAAGTCTTGTGTCCCCAAGGCGTAAATCATACTATAACTTTTTGATGTTGTTATTAATGGGTCATTTTTTTTGATAAGATCTTTGATATTGTAAGAAAAAACTTCCTCGTCGATTGTCTTTGTTATTTCACGAGCTGTGGTATCTTTTTCTTTTCTTTTGCCGAATCTCCAGAAATCGTCGTTTCAACTGTTTCCCTAGGTGGTGCAGATTTGGTATTTGGTGTGCTTGGTGAACATCATAAAACACTTCCCACGATCAAAGCAGTTCAAATAATTTTCCTATTCATAGGTAACAAAAAAAACGAATAAATATATTATATATTATAAACATTTATATAAACAAGTCAATATTGGCTAATATAATATTTATTTATTAAAATGCAGTTTTTTTACCAGTTAGATTAGGTTTTTCTACCACAAAATTATACCAAAACTACAACCAACTTCCAATTAGATAAATGATTTTGCTGAGTCTGTTTTTTAGAGTGTGAAATTAAAAAAATAGTTTTATGTAATATTTTCTAGTGCATCAAATGTTTTTTCTAGATCAGCAATATCATTGTATATGTATGTGGATATTCTACATGCGCCTTTTCATCCATGCGACTGAAAGAGCGGATGAGTACAGTGTCATCAGCATCTGATACAGATATTTTCGTTGGCTAACATTTCTCAAATTCTTTTTGCATTTCCTTGGTTTTTGAGACGAAAAGAAAATATGCCAAGTCTGTTTTTTGTAGTCGTTGGACCAAATAAATCAATATTATTGTTTTGGTGAATGCGATCCAATGCGTATTCAATAAGCTGATTTTCGTGTTTTTGCATCGCTGGATATCCGCCGATTGATTCTATGTATTCCAATGCGAATAGTAACGAAGCAGAGCCAACTATGTGAGGCGTTCCTGGTTCGAATTTTTCCCAACCGCTCGTGAGCGTGTAGCCTTGCGTCGTTACATTATCTATCATTCCTCATCCTCCTCGAGCTGGTTTGAGAGCTTTGATATGTGGCTTTCTAAGAGCTAACATGCCGATGCCTGTGTCGCTCATTATTTTGTGTCCTGTTGCAATCAGTGCATCAATACGAGCATTACAAGCGTAATCTGCAACTGATACGTGAGGAATTGCCTGTGATCCATCAACGACAAAAAATGTTTCAGGACGAAGCAAACTAGCAATGCCTTCAAGATTGTAGATTCTTCCAGTGACGTTTGAGGCGGCGCTTATTGAAACAACTTTTACACGATTAGCATCTGAGGCATGGATGTATTTTTTTTTGAAATCGTCCATATCATACTCGAAATTTGCGTCTAGATCAATCCATTCAATGATAATTCCATGGCGCTCCGAAAGCATTTGCCATGGCACTAGATTTGCATGATGTTCTGCGATATCCACAAGCACAACATCTCCTTCTTTCAAAACTCCTGAGTATCGCAATGTTTGTGTCAATAAATTATAGGCATATGTAGCATTGTATGTATAGATGATTTCATCGCTTGAAAATCACACAACACTCGCATACTTTTCTTTTGATTTATAGTATATGTCTTCTGCTTTCTCGCTCAAAGAGTACGAACCACGATGAATATTTGCATATGATCTACGCAAAAAATCCGCCATGTTGTCTATCACATACGATGGTTTTTGTGTGGAAGCCGCAGAATCCAAAAAAATTAATCATGGATCTTGTGCAAAGATAGGGAAGTCTGGTTTGTATGATTGCATACGTTAAAGTATACCAAACGCGATTTCATTTGCAATAAATCTTGTAATCATAATATCTTTGGAAGAAACGGATTATTTTATTGTTTCTTTAATCTATGGAAAATCATACTTGGAAATATATACTTCTTGTGGTATTGTTGTCCAAAATAGAGCAAGAATATATGTTTTTTTACATAAGATAGATGACTCAACTACTATACGGCGCACCGGTTGCAGAACAATTGTTTTTGAAAACACACCAATATATCCTAGATAATCAAGTTGCTTGATATCTTGCAATTTTCGCGCTAAGAGAAAGTGGTCTCGATCATCCATCTATGGTCTATGTTCGCAAAAAAATAGAGTATGCACAGAAGTTGTGACTGAGTGCGCAAGTATACACAGATTACGCAAATCTTTCAGATGTTCTTGCACAAATTGCGGTATGTAATCACGATGAAATGTGCCTTGGAGTTATCGTGCAACTTCCATTGCCAGCAGATTTACAAGAACATCAAACAGAAATATTGAACGCTGTTTCACCGAAAAAAGATACAGACGGTTTATCAGATCATGCTTTGTTACTTCCTGCAACGCCAAGTGCGATAATGACAATATTATCATTTTATTGATACGGTAAGTACGTGGGCAAAAATATTGCAGTACTTGGAGAAAGTTGATTGATTTGAAAACCATTGGCACAAAAACTTCACGATCTATGAGCAAATGTATATACATTTAACGAGTTTTCAAATCAAGAAGATATGCGCGAAATTTGCAGAAAAAGCGATTATATCATGGCTTGTACAGGAAGTTTACACCTAGTAGATGAAAGGTTTTTGTGAAAAAATCAAATTATTGTGGATGCGTGATGGGGTATACGAGAAGGCAAACCAGCATGAGATGTGTATACAGAAAAGGTTATATGAAAAGTGCAAGCATTGACTCCTGTTCCATGAGGGGTTTGACCAGTTACGGTAGCAAGTTTGTTTTGGAATTTGGTGCAATTGCAATCTATTTGATAACATATTACCATGTATTACATCTACATAGATGAAGCCGGTCGTGGACCTTTGGCTTGACCAGTCCAAGTGGGGTTGATTATTGAAAACGTTCCCGCGAAGATTACTGTTTGGAATATTTGACATGTTTTCCCAGCTCGCGATATTGCTGATTATATTTCATATAAGGACAGCAAAATACTGTCTGAGGGCGCAAGAAATAGACTTTTTAAAGAATTACAGGATAACAAAAAAATTCAACGATCCACCGCGAAGATTTCAGCCAAAGATATCGATAGGTATTGAATAGTTTGGGCGTTACGCCAGGGGATAATGCGTGCTTTGCACGCACATTTCGTGGGTGGAAAATATAGCGTAATTTCGCTTACCCAATGGATACAAACCATAGAATACCAGATAACACTCGTTATTGATGGACCAAGTGATTTTGGATTAAAAAAGGCCCTTTGAATTACCGTTGTCCCCGTGATAGATGGCGATGCAAAGATACCAATGATTTCTGCGGCTTCTATTATTGCGAAGGTCGAACGTGATGCGTACATGTATCGTGTAGCAAAGCGTTTACCACAGTATGATTTCCATCTTCATAAAGGTTATTGAACCAAAGGGCACTTTCAAGCCATACAAAAATATTGACTCTCAAAAGAGCATAGAGTAACATATATTCACAAATAATATTATTTCGTCATTTTTTTAAATTATCTTTTTTTTGAAATTTGTCATCATGTTTTTTGTTAAAATGCACTTATTGCGATAACATTTGGTTGGATGATTTGAAATTTTGTCTCTTGCAAATCCAAAAAATTTCTTTATAAGGTAGGCATAAATCTAAGATGTTTGTGAGAACCTTCATCTCCTTCCCATCGTATTCGCTAGGGGGCTGATTATGTGTCATCGTTCGGATGATGCTGAGCCTACCACTTAAGCTTCAGGGGGTAGAGATCTCCGCTTCCACGGCACTTTGGATTTTTTTTATAAAAAATTATTTTAGATTAAAAAATCATATAGGATGTGAAAGATGCAAAAAATTAACGAAGCATTTATATGTTTGGGATGTGGGAAAAAGGTACCACTAGCAGATAAAACCTGTCGCAATCACTGTCCCTTCTGTTTTGTATCACAACATGTAGATGCGGATATTCCTTGAGATAGGAAAGCACAAGAGAGTTGTGGATGAAAAATGAATCCCAAAATGTATGAGATCAAAAATGGTATGACAAAGATATTGTTTGTGTGCGAAAAATGTGGCAAACAACATTGGAATAAAGCGAGCGTCGATGACGAACTAATGAATTTAGATGCTTCTTTGGTAAATCCAAATTTACAAAAAAGTTAAAATTTTTAAAATAAGCGCCTAAAATAGCATAACAAAATACTATTTGCCAATCAAACATGTGGTAAAATGCAACGAAATAAGGCGAGTAGCGATGATGCGCTCATGTATGTATAAAATTTTGGTAAATCTTGATTTTCATAAAAATTACGACTCATAAGAATTATCTTTACCCGATTGGATTTCCTAGTTTTTTTAAACAAAAAATGCGTCGGCGATTGATCAAAAATTTTTAAAGAATTATATGATAGAAAAATAGAATAAATTTTTTCTAGATAAAGAACGTAGACAGAAAGATAGTTAGATTATACCTCGTTTTTTTCTAGCTTGAAGCCAAAATGTGTTGACTTTTTGCATTAAGCATATATTATAAACACATAAAACATAACAAAATGAATACGAAATCAAGTTGGCTCACTATTATTAATAGAGGCCACAACCTGCTAATTGCAGGATTTATGTTTCTTTGTGTTGTTCTTACCGTAAGTTGCACTCAAAATCAAAGGGCAAGAAACTTCGGTGGAAATGCAACTTACACACTACCTAAAGGACAAAAATTGGTCATGGTAACGTGGAAAGAAGATAATCTTTGGTATTTGTCGCGACCAATGAAAGAGGGTGAAGATGTAGAAACCTACACGTTACAGGAAGATATCTTCCTTCGGAATGCTAAATGGTACGGTAACAATCAAAGAAAACAAATAATCGGGTATTTACCGAAATTGAGGCAAGAAACATATCTTGACCTCTTTTTTTCTATTATGCCAACATTCAGCCAATATAATTAAAAAAAATCAGACCCAAGACTTGCTTAAAAATCTCATTCATTTAATAGGAAATACGTTTTTTTCTCATCCACATAATTGCAAAAAAATCCTATGCTTCTTTCTCTGTCGTTTTTTTATACTCAACCCTTCCCATCATATCCAATATTTTATACTTTATTTCTTCAGGATTGAATACGAAATCAATAGTTAGGTCGCCTCTCCCTGATTCATCTCATTCCAAAAGAATATCCACTCTTCAATAGTTAAAAAGACTTCATAACAATCCGCCACTTGAAAAGTTAATAGTTTTGATCTTGTCTATTTCAATTGTTGTGATAGTTCTATGGAGAATCCCTGATTGATTGTATTCAGCTACAAATTCAGGAGTGATTATAGTGTAATCCAAGAGATAATTTAAATATCTTGCTAGAGCAAAAAACAAAAGAACTAGTGTTATAACAGACAAAAATATGCCAGTAGCTGTGTTTAGTAGTCTAGATACTCCTTCATCTCATGTTTGAAGAAAAAAATTGATGGCTCAAAACCCGCTTAATAAAGCACCAATAATAGGAACAAACACATGAAGTAAAAGATATATGCCATATCTACGCACAAACACGACCCTATCAAAACCATATTCCTGTACGGCATTTGCGTAATTTTTGATTGGTGCCTTGGTGTCAAAATTAGAGAATACTTTTACCATACAAGGTATGTTATCTTATAAAATCACTTTTAAGTATATAAAAAAAATCTTCTATTAAAATTGTTTTTTGTTAAAAATACGGACAGTCAGAAACAAGAGAATGATTATATAGATAATGTGAAATGCGACCGTCCATGCAAAAGATCCCGATAGTGCAGTAGGGAGAAACGGCACATCAAAAAAATCCTGAATACTTAACGCAGTAAAGTTTGGGAAGATATGATAAAATCATTGTATAGCAAGAGTGAATACAGGACCATAATTTTCTTTTTTTAGAACGGTTGTATAATACACGACAAAACTTAGCGTATGTGCTAGAAAATATATGAGAAGAGAGACTAACAAACTTACGAAAGATGAAACAAACGAAGAAAAAAACAAACAAATCGCAAGGAGCACTTCTAATTTTATACCAATACCAATTATCGCCAAAAAATACATTCAGGTAAGTGGTACTTTGTACAAAAACGATATGATCAGAAAAACCGCTGTCATAAGAGCGATAAAAATCCATATTACCAAGCTGAATCCCAAAAATTTGCCTAAAATTATATTGCTTCTTTTAACGTTTTTTGCATTGAGAAGAAAAATAGTGTTATTAGAAATTTCTTGTTGTAAGACGCTTGATCAGAAGAATAAAACTAAAATTAGCCCGGCGATTTCTATCAGACCAATACTAAAATCTCTAATTACTTTTGTTTGTTCTGAGAGAGCTAGAGATCCAGCTAGTACTGTTCCAACCATCAAAAGAGCTCCAAGTCACACAATGATATAGAGCATTTTTTTTCTCAGATATTCTATGAATGTATAATGTGCGATTGTGAACATGACGTAGATTATTTAGTATACCAAATGGATTGATTTGTGAAAGAAGTAAGAGTAGGTAATACTCTTGCAAATACCTTGCCTATAATATGATCCGTCGCTACAACATATTGACTGTTGGCTGTACATCATAAACCAAAACAACAGCGGGAATCTGTGCTGTATCATCTATTGTCTCACATTACGAAATATCCACCAGTTATTTCAAATGAGGAAATTCAGCATCTAGCTTCGGTTTCACTTTTTTTTCATCATTCATTGATAAGGTAGCCCTCAGGGAGTTCTATACAATCATTATTGTTTCCTGTTCCGCTAGGGCAAATATATACATTCCCTCCGAATATTTTAATTTTTTCTCCAGGTAATCAAACGATTCTTTTTATGAAAGGTACATCTTTTCATGGCGGTATGAAAACAATAACATCTCCTCTATTGAGCGTGCCATATCTTGGTGTTATTTTGTCCACAAGGATGAAGTCTTTATTGTGAAAAGTACTCGCCATGCTTGATCATTCCACTGTATATGGCATGAATACAAAAAACCTTACGATTCAAGCGGCACCTGCAATAAATACGAGAAATGCAAATATATCAAAAATCTCAAGGACAGAGCGTTTCCGTCCTCAGAGATTTTCATTTGAGGTCTTAAAAATAAATGAGGTCATACCTATCTGGCATAGTAAGATAAATGATCATTATGGTTGTTTTTCAGGTATGCCGTTATTAGCGGTTAATTCCCGTTTTCATAGACTAGAATGGTAGATCGTCGGTAGGGATATCATGTGCAATTTCTTCTTCGTGTTCTGCTACAAATGTTTCGGTTTCTCCTTGAGGTCACTTAGGATCTAAGAAGATGAAGTTTTCAACGATAATTTCAGTTGAGTATCTGTCAGCACCATTGCTATCTTGTCGTTTTCTGGTTTTCAATCTACCTTCTACATAAATTTTTTTGCCTTTTACAAGATATTTTCCAAGCACATCAGCGCTATTGGCATAGGCTACACATCTATGATATTCAGCTTCTTCTAAAAGATTACCATCTTTGTTTTTGTACTTTCTGTTTGTTGCGACTGTGAAGTTTACAACAGAAGAACCAGTTGATTCAATCTTTTTCACTTCTAGGTCACTTGCGCATCTCCCAAGGATCATCACTCTGTTAAGATCAATTGCCATTTTTGCTTAAATAACGAATAAAACACACAACATAGTCTATATACTCAGATTGTATCGAAAAATCAATTGATTTTTCCTCCAATTTCAGTAGGTTTAAACACAGTTGTGTCTGAAGTGTACTGAAAAAAAATGAAAACTCAAAGACAAAACCAAGAAAAATCTATGAAATATATATGCCTGGATGGCGGAACTGGTAGACGCGCTAGACTCAAAATCTGGTTCCTGCAAGGGAGTGGGGGTTCGATTCCCCCTTCAGGCACCAAAAACATTACTCGCAAGGGTAGTGTTTTTTACATTATAATTCTGCAAAAATTTTAGATAAAAAACTTAGGTAAGATCTTGAGAGAAAAAATAATGAGGATATTTAATGAGTAATGGATGAAAAAACGCTCCTGTTTGTGTATATAACTGCGGTATGATACCCCTCGCTACTCATTTTTGGCATGCTTGAAGAAAGTCACGGAGCGCAGAGGAGTCCCAAAAAAAATCACTAATAACAACCTGTTTTTCCAGTTGATAATCTGATCCCCTTGGTGGCTTGGATAGAATTTTCGTTCTAATAGTACCAACTTCAGCTTTCCTCGCACTGGTCGAGATTTGTTCGATGAGTTCTTTATGTCGCTTTACCGTTGATTTATATAGTCATTTTTTCATGTTTTGATTTATAACAAAAACCACGCATCATGCTATTTTATTTTCGTCATCAAATGTATTTGTCATGAGCGAATCAAATGTGGCAGTTTTTTTCCAATTTATGTCGCGTAAGCCATCACCGCTTTGATAGTTTCTAATATCGTGTAACTCTTCTCTAGCTATGCTGTACGAATTAGATGTTGAAAAAAAAGAAAGTATTTGTTTGACAAGCATCTAAGATTTAAAACAATAAAAATTTACCTGTGGCCGTTTAGTCATTATAGAGAGGATAAACAATTATTTATTCTGTTGTATACACATTGTATATACGAGAAGCTATTTCAAACTTTTTAGTATCTCTTCTAACTTTTTTTTGTCATTCCAAGGCCTTTTTCATTGGTTCGTGAGTTGGATATTTTCATGTCACTTACCTGCACAGAGTACTATATCTCATGCTTGTGCAATTTCACATGCCATGCGTAAAGCTTCTTCTCTTTCAGGTAAAATCATAAAAGATTCACCCAAAGGTCTACCTATTCCAGCTTTAATATCTTTGATGATATTCAAACGAAGTTCTGTATCTGGGTCGTCATCAGTTACTATAACAATATCAGCTAGTTGATCAGCCAATCTTCACATTTCTGGTCTTTTAAATGTATCTCTATTTCCCGGTGCGCCAAAGACCAAAATTGTTCTTCATTTTTCTTTTATTGCGTTTATATAGTTGAGTGCTGATTTGAGAGCATTTGGCGTGTGAGCGAAATCTACAAAATAACGAACATTGTTGTGTACAATCGGTTCCATACGTCATACTACGGGTTGGAAAACCGCCATATCTTTTGCAATTTTTTCTTGTGGTATTCATAAAAGAAGAGCTACGCCTGTTGCTGCAAGAGTATTGTAAACATTGTAAACACCTGGAAGATCCATCTGAATGGTGGTTTCATTTCCCAAATAGTTGAACGAAAAAGTTGTGTGATTATATTTTAATTCAATGTGTTCTCACTTGATCATTGATGATGTATTTATGCTGTATGTAAGCATTTTGTCAAAAAATAATTCTTCAATCCATTTTCTTCCGAACTCATCATCTTTTGGTAAAATAGCCATTTTCGTTGGTTTTTTATTTTTCATAACTTGCATGAAGAGTTGTAATTTCGTTCTGGCATATTGTTCCATTGTTTTGTGATAATCGAGGTGTTCGGGCGTGATATTCGTTAGAACTGCCATATCGAAATCTATGTTTTCAAATCTGTGTTGATGAAGTGCGTGAGAAGCTACTTCAAGAATCAAATACTCACATCAAGCGTTTTTGGCTATTTCAATAATGTTCCACATTTTCATTGGATCCAACGACGTCATTTTATATGTGTTAGGAAAAGTTTCTGTTCCTATTTTAATTGTTGCAGTGCTAATCATTGCGGTATTGCCAAGATTGCTTTGTAGTAGGTGATGGATGATGTTACAGGTTGTTGTTTTACCATCGGTCCCTGTTACTCCTATGATAAACATATTTTTTGCAGGATTTCCATAATATGCACAGGCGACCTTCGCATACATTTTTTTCCACCACTGATAGATGGTTGATTGAGAGAAAGATGGGAATCGATACTTGTACAAGATAATTTTTTTGATTATGGAGATCATCATCGAAGAAGACAAAATAAATATACTATCATATATATCTTTTTGATTGACAGATACAAAACTTTTTTTCTTTCTGCGAACAAAGAATTGAGCCTCGTTCAGAAGCAGATTTAATTACCAAAAAACCCTTCCGAAGAAGGGCTTTAGGAAGGCTATAGTGAGATATTGAATTATCTAACAGCCTTTTTGAAATCAGATCCAGCTTTGAAAGAAACAACTCTCATTGCAGGGATTTTGATTTTTTGAGAAGGATTTCTTGGATTAACACCCATTCTAGCAGCTCTTTTAGAACTCTTGAATGTACCAAATCCTTGAATTCTTACTTCACCACCTTTTTTAACAGTTGCGATGATTCCGTCTACTAGTACTTTGATTGCGTCGTTTGATAATCTCTTAGAGATACCAAGTTTGCTCGCTAGGTGAGCAATAAGTTGTGTCTTTGTCATGTTATACAAAGAAGTAAAGATATAAATGTACCACCAATGTAATCGTTAGAAATCCGTTTTCAAGAGAAACTTACATAAGCCATTCTTTTGCGCAAACCTCTTAAAATAGCTTAAGAAAGCCAATAAGTCGCTAAATGTAGGTGGGACCTATTGTTTTTGGGTTGACATAATGAGAAATTATTGTATATTTCATGCGGTTTCAATAAGCTTTTTGAGTCATCTTGAAATTCTTTGTCTCACTGTATCTTGTGAAATATTTAATGTTTGCGATATTTCTTCATATGACAAATCTTCTACGAATTTTAACACTAGTGGATCTCTATAGTTCTCATCTAATCTTTCTAGGGCTTCTTGAATTTTTTCATGTGTGAAAGAAATATTGCATGATTCAAGAACGTCTGCTGGGTCTTGCAGTGTAAGCTCCCAACGCTCTTCTTTTTCTGTATCAGTGTTTCTTGCGCTAAGCGATCAGAATGGAATTTCTTTGTGACGTTTGAAGTGATCGATGATGTGGTTTTTCGCAATGGTTCGTAAAAATCACGATAGTGATCAATCTAGATCAATGCGAGGGAGTGTTTGCCATATTTTCACAAAAATATCACTAAGAATATCTTGTGCATCATTTTCATCTATCTTATAATGGGCTTTTATGTAACGATAAAAGACATCTACATATGTATCATAGATTTCTCAAAATGCAGACGCATCTTGTTTTTTTAATATTGTAAGGAATTGTTTTGAATATTCTTTCATCGAAGCTGTTCAATGATAATATAGTTTTGATAGGAAATGTTTTATGTTTTTGATTTTATTTTCAAATATTTATTCGTTTTTAATTATTTGTTTATTTGCATTGTGGTCTACGAGAATTAAATTCCATGGATGCTCATTTCTTAAAAAGGTCAAAATCCAATGTTTCAAAGAACGCATAAGTTCCATTACGTTTATTGTTTTGTTTCAGTTATGATTCTCGTTTAAGGAATCGGTCATGGTCCACAATAAAAGCAGATAAAATATTTTTTTCTTTGCCTTTTTTCCCCGACGAAGTCGGGGTGCCCGTACTATCTTTGGTTGGCTAGTTGCGCAATGATAGGACGGGCAACAACTTCGTTGTCTACAGTTGCCTAGGTGAAATTTATTTTTATGTTTTCATATTATATAATGTTGCTATATGTGTAGAATCTTCTTCTAGGATGATGCTATCAATAGAAAATCACGCATTTGATGCTGATTCTTCAACCTCGGCGTCTCTTCGATGATAGTCTTCAATCTTAAATGTGTCTGAAGGAAGCGTATATATAAAGGAACGTCTTTGAGCATTGTGGAGTACAACCATCGTTCCGCCATCCTTCAGGACTCTGTGTGCCTCTTCAAAAAGATGTTTGATGTCGCGAATGTGAAGAACAACAAAGAAACATAGGATGATGTCAACACTATTATCTGGGAAAGGTCGCTCTTCTTCAATATCACCAATGACTCTTTCAACACGAGAAGGTGCGCGTTTGAGCAGTTCGTCTGCGATATCAAAACCAATATATTTCTCAATTCATTTATCTGCAAAATACGAATGCATTCTTGCATCACCAGATCATACGTCTAGAATTGTTTTGGATTGTAGGTCTCTAGGAAGAAATCTTTGGAATAATCACTTGTCGTAACTCGCTAGTCCCTGGTGAAAAGTTTTGTATATCTTAGCTGCCTTATTGTATCAGGTTTTGGGATCAACGACAGCTATTTTGGTTTTCTTGTAAGACATAACCGTAGTTGAAATAATAAATGTAAGAGTGTGTACGTTTCTTATCGTTTTTTGTTGGAAGAGTTTTCTGGGTGCATTTTCTCTTCAAGCCTTTCGCCAATACTCATCGATTGTATCTTCTCTTCAAGTTGACTATCATTTACTTTCAGGAGCGTCGATAGCTCTTGGGCTTTTTCAGATGCTTGTTTCATACGGAAGTATCATCTACTGAGCTCAGAAACAATTTTGGAAAGATCGTCATTTTTGGAAATAAGAGTTGTTACTTTATCTCTTAGGATAATATTTTGCTGTTCAAACTCGGCTGCATCAGCACTTGCTGTCTCTAAGTCTTGTCTTGTGTTGGTGAGGTTGTTCCTTAATTCATCTATGAAATGCCTGTTGTCATATCTAAAGTAAAATACTGCATAACCCACAACAACTCAAAGGAGCACTGAAACAATAATAGTTGGTATCATAGAAGTAAAATACAAGAAAAATAAAAGAAAAATAAAAGAAAAACAGCACTTAAAGAATACCAAATACCATAGGATTTTGCAAGAGGAAGTTATGTCTGATTGTATTTCTGTGTAGAGCCAATCTATCCTCATAATCTCTAATAACCTGTTTACTTGGATCATAGGAAAATCAAGATATAATGATTAATTATAAATTGTTAATGATTAATGATTAATTGTATCAGCAAAGCTGGTGATATGAGAAGAGCTAGTCCTTGGATAATATAGAAATCTACCCATATTCACACACTTCGTTTCTTTTCTTTTTGAGAACAAAGAACTGGGCCTCGCTCACAGGCATATTTTATTTTTGCCAAAAAAATTCCTTATTCCATATGAAGTGTTTAAAAGTCATTTCATTTGAATCGATATACTGTGGAAAAATATTCTGTTTTTTTTGCTTTCCCTGACAAAAAGAGTATAATAAAAACATATTTATCTCATATACAAAAACAAAATGACTCAAAACAACGATTTACTCATTTCTTTGCTTCACACATTAAATAAATTGGAAAATGATGTTATCAAAGCAAAAGCTATGGTACAAAAAATGTTTGAAGAAACGGGAGCGCCATCACCATTCCAATCTATCCCAGAAGCAGTATCTCAAAATCATCCTTCTGAAGATAATGATGAAGGAATGCAAACCGTAGAAGGGAAGTTCGATGGTACTTTTATGGTAGCCGGAGATGGGAAAATGTATCCTGTTCCTATGAACTATGCTTCCAAAACTAAGCTTATCCCTGGTGATATGCTCAAATTGAGAATCATGGAAGATGGAAAGCTCATCTATAAGGTAATCGGTCCTGTTGCAAGAAAATTTCTCAAAGCCAAACTCACGAAAACAGAAGATGGCAAGTTTATTGCGCTTACAGAGGACAACAAAACATACGCATTAAATCAAGCTGCTGTTTCTTTCTTCAAGGGAATGATTGGTAATGAAATAACAATTATTGTAAATGCGACAGAAGATAGCGCATTTGCGGCTATTGAAGTAGTAATTGGGAAGTAAAAAAATATATTTTACTATTAAACACAAACAAAATGACAGACTTACCTAACCAAACTCCAGAACAACAAATTAATCCATTAGAACCTATTCATTCGGTGCCAACTCAACCTACAGAAATAGTGCAAACTGAACAAACAGCACCAACCACCACACTAAAACATAAGTCTTTTTGGGATTTTCAATTAAATCTCTTAAAAGCTATTTTTACAAATTGGGATTTTAAAAGGAGGATCTCAGTAAGCGAGTATCAGTATGTCCTAATAACATTGTTGATCCTTCAGTTCTGAGTGTTTTTTCTTGGTCAAGATATTGGTTCCCTCTTTGGAATCTTTTCTCTTGTGGTATCAGTAAAATTGCGAATTGGTAGGATGAAGGATATGAATTGGAATCCTTGGTTGCTTTTGATCTTGATTATTCCTTTCGTAAATATCGTCTTTCTTCTTATCCTATTATTTGCATGAGGAACGAAGTGATCAAATAACTATGGAGCTGATGTAAATAATGATTACAAAAAGCTTGGTGGCGTAAAACGATATTATGGTCTTATACAAGCATTAATATTCTTTGTGTTGTTGGCTTTGGTGGCGATTCCGATGATTGCAATGATCGCGATGTTTTCATCTCTTTTGGGTAACTTCCCAACATCTGAACTTATGAATCAACTTCAAAATTTAACATGAAATATGAATTTTGTCCTTTCATGAACTGATGTTATTATGAGTGGAGGAATGGATTTTGGGACAGGGTTTTAATAATATTCGTGCTTTTTTTTAACTGAGAGATTCGTCTTTATGACGGGTTTTTCTTTTGCTTTTTGAGTCAAATTCTCTACTATTTTTTTCATGAAAACAGGAGATTCTATCTGATCTGCAGAAAAAAAACAATTTCAACAAAAAGTACTTGCTCGATACGAACAGAACAAGAGAGATTTGCCATGGAGAGAAACCATCGATCCATATAAAATTCTTGTTTCAGAGGTGATGCTACAACAAACGCAGGTTTCTAGGGTTGTTTTTTAACTATATAATATATTTTCTCTCGTTTTCATCATGAAACATCTACTATATTACAGCTGTTTGTACTTACTCAAGTATCATGCAACTTGAGCTCTAGACATTGACTTAAAGGGTATTTTTTTGTCTTACAGTTATATCAAATTCGTTCAATAAATAGTGAATCACAAACACTAATTGAGACATTGCTATTTTTGCTAGAAGGTATTAATACATTATTAACTCAACTCTGAAAACGATAAATTATAGATGGGGCGCTACTATCGGTTTTAAAGATAAGATTTCAAATGTTGCTATTGTTTTTATCAATATGAGCAAATTGATAATTGTCTTCTCTATGAAAAAATTTATCTTCTACTGCTAGTATACTAATTTTAAATCCATATAACAAAATGAGATAACCAACAAAGATTAAGAAGATACATATGAGTAAAATAAATTTATACCACTTCATTATAGTAAATAAGTTTAAACAAGTTTATATATATGCTTTTCTGGTTCATAAATCAATAAAAAAATGACCCCATAAAAATAGGATCATTTTATAATGTAAACTTAGTTAATTTTAATAGCACCCAGATCCTATCGATCTACAAACAGTAATGTCAATAACTCCGTTTATTCTCGCCGTTTGTCCTGCTGATGTCGTGTTGGGATATATTACCTCAAAATCATAGGCATAACAGTTTGCTGGTACAGTAAAGTCATAGTACTTAGAAGAACCAGTAGAATTTATATCTGTACATGATTGATATACCAAATACGATTCTTGTCCTAATAGATTTCTAGTTACTTTAATAACCCGTACTGTTGTAGGATAATTTACCTTATTTGTAATTCGCACTTGGAAAGTGATATTGCCAGCAGCATTTTGTCTGTCAACTAGCCCCCTCCAATAATACTTTTTATCATGCGTTTTGTCTAATGGCAGCGCCAAGCTAGTTGCACTAACCCAACTTTTTTGTATCCCAGAGAAAGGGAAACTACATGTTGGGAAATTAGTACTCTGAGAATAGGTTTTTGCAATTCCTCCAAGACAAAGAATAATTAGTAATAAAATTTTAATTGTTTTCATTTTATTTTTATTTTAGTTGTTTGACATCTTTCTGTTGCCAGATTCGTCATTCCCCCGTCTTACCTAAATAGAAACACTATTTTTTTCAGACAGCATTAATTAACTCGTATTGTACATGTTATTTTTTTTACCATCAGATATATATAAGAACACATATGATAAAATCAAGTAAATCTACTTTTTTGGATTGTTTTCTTGTTGGTAGTGTAAAAATCAAGTATGTTCTTATATTGCTTTCTGTATTCATTTTTCTACTATCCATTTTATGAGAAAACAGAATATATGAGAAACTATCTCGTCTGTAGAGAAAAAAGAATTTCAACAAAAAATTCTTGGATGGTATGAGAAAAACAAGAGAGATTTGCCGTGGAGGAAAACGCAAGATCCATATAAAATTCTTGTTTCAGAGATAATGTTACAACAAACACAAGTATCAAGGGTGATACAAAAGTTTAATGGATGGATGAAAAAATGGCCAACTGTTTTGGCGCTTGCGCAATCGAGTCGCGTAGAAGTCCTGTCAGAGTGGTCTGGGTTGGGATTTAATCGTAGAGCCATATACCTCCATGAAGCGAGTAAAAAAATAATTGACGATGCTTTATCTGTGGCTTGATACAATCGCATTCAAAATAATTGAGTTGATAATTGAATGAATAGAGCTGTAAATCGCCCAATCGTTTCTAAAAAATCCCTATACCAAGCTAGTTTTCCACAAGTTTCCGACAAAATGTGGGATAAATGTGAACAATTAATAGCTCAAAGTATGCAAGATTACTCATATTTGCGCACTTTGCCATGAGTTGGTGAATATACAGCGAATGCGATTTTGGCTTTCTCATACAATTTTGAGGTGCCTGTGATAGATATTAACATAAAAAGAGTGCTTATCCATGCTTTTGGGTTAGCAGAAAATATTTCGTTGTTTGATTTACAAGTGTTTGCTCTATCGCTCGTTCCCTTTTGAAGATCTCGTGAGCGACACAATGCCTTAATGGATTATGGATCAATGGTTTTACACAGTAAAGTAACAGGAATCCAATCTGCAAAACAATCGCCGTTTACCGGTTCGGATCGTGAGGTGAGAGGCTGGATCTTGAAGCAACTCGTAGACGATAAAACGCTAAAGACGATCGGAATAAAATGAAAAAAATCAAAATCACTTTCTCTTGATGCAATTCAAACTCACTTTCCAGAAAAAGATATTGTAAAAATTGTGACTTGATTGGAAAAGGAGAGAACAGTGACCGTGAAAGGCAAAAAGATACATTTGCGTTTTTAATATTGCTTTTGGTGGAAATCAACAGAATAAATGATATACTCAGAAAATATTTATTTTTCAAAAAATATGATGATATAACAACCTTTTCCATTTTCTTTCAATGGATTTTTATCTAATAATATTTTTTCTATGGTTTCAGATAAACTAACACATATTCTTTCAAATGAGCGCAATCGCCAAGAAAATGAATTGGAAATGATTGCCTCAGAAAACTATGTTTCTGATGATGTTCTGCGCGCATATGCAAATGTTTTTACCAACAAATACTCTGAAGGATATCCATGAGCCCGTTATTATGGATGACAGATAAATGTTGATGAATTGGAGCGTTATACACAGAAATTGGCACTTCAAGTTTTTGGTCTATGGAAAGAAAATCCATTTGAAAAACCAGAATCGACGGCTCTAGAAAATATTTTTCAAGATATACATACAACAAATGCGTTTGACGCTTTTACGCAAACGTGGGGAGTGAATGTACAACCACTGAGTGGCTCTCCCGCTAATCTTGCTGTCTATATGTGAGTTCTCAAACCATGAGATACCGTCCTTGCGATGTCATTAAATGCAGGTTGACATCTCTCACATGGACATCCATTAAATTCATCTACAATTTACTACAATTTTATTCCCTATGGAGTGAAACCAGAAACGTTCCAGATAGATTATGACGAACTTCGCAGCAAAGCATTGCAAGAGAAACCAGCAATGATAGTTGCGTGATTCAGTGCATACCCTAAAAACATAGATTGGCAAAACTTTGCTGCGATTGCTGACGAAGTCAGCAATATTCATGGGTACCGTCCGCTTCTGATGGCTGATATCTCGCATATCGCTGGCCTGATCGCTGGGGAGGTCTTATCTTCTCCTTTTCCATATTTTGATATTATTACGACAACAACACACAAAACACTTCGTGGACCAAGAGGAGCGATGATTTATATGAGAAGATGACGAAGAAATGTAGAATGAGAATACAATATAGGAGTGGACTTTTTGCAATGATGAAAAATGTCGGTAGAACAAAAAGATCTGGAAAAATCCATAAATCGCGGCGTGTTTCCATGATTGCAATGATGACCACATGTACATGAAATGTACGCAAAAGCAGTCGCGCTAGAAGAAGTTTTGCAACCAACTTTCAAGAGTTACGCCAAAAAAGTTGTACAGAACGCAAAATTATTGGCAGATTATCTAAGAGCTTTTGGATGGGATGTCTTGAGTGATACTACGGAAAATCATATGATATTGATTGATGTGACAAGGAAAAGAGTACCAGCAGCTGGATGGGAACCCACTCCATTAACTGGGAAAATAGCAGAACAAACGCTAGAAAAAGTTGGTATTTCTATAAATAAAAATCTGTTACCATTTGATCAACGCACGCCAATGGATCCAAGTTGAGTGAGAATTGGTACGCCAGCAATTACATCAAGATGATTGTGAGAAGCTGAGATGAAGCAGATTGCATCTATCATTTCGCGTGCACGGGAAAATTATGGTGATGAAAATATGCTGTCTACGTTGCTTCTAGAAGTACAAGAATTATGCAAAAAATTTCCTTTATGGTATGTTTAGATTGCGATTATGCCTCGTCAAAAATTACATAGATATGCTCGTATTAGTGCTGATCCTCGGGTGATAAAGGGGATAGATAAACCACATAAAATTTTTGTAGAAGAGCAAAAACAGTACGCTGGTGTGGTTCTGGAAATTGCTTGTGGAAGGTGAGAGTATACTGTGTGACTAGCGCAATATTTTCTAGACACTCTCTTCGTCGGTATTGATAGTAAGTGAGATAGAATTGGCGTGTGATTAGATAATACACATGCATTGGGGTTGCAAAATGTTCGTTTTGTCTGTGGTATCGTACATCATCTTGATAGATGGTTTATGCCAAATAGTATTGATGAAATTCGGATAGTTCATCCAGATCCAAGACCAAAATGACGCGATGAAAAGAGACGTTTGACACATCCAAGATTTCTACAAATGTATCATTCTGTTTTGAAAAGCTGATGATCCCTAAGATTGAAAACTGATGACAGTGAGTTGTTTGCGTATTCACTTGCTCAGGTTGATCTACAAAAGGATCAACGAACATTGGTTGAAAAAACAATTGATTTACATGCTGATGAAAAATTACTCGCTGACCATTTCGGTATCCAGACACACTATGAAAATCTAGCAATTGGTGAATGAAGAAAGATTTGTTATGCTCTGCGAAGAAAAAAATAAGAGACCGGTCTCGCGACTTTATTTGTCACAAAATGTCAAGATATTCGTAAACTTATTGTAGCAAACAATTTTTATGATGTTTTTTATTACAATGAGAACAAAAACGCACTAGTAGCAATTCGCTACTACTCAGGGAGGATGCATGAGCATCAATTTTTTGGTAAGAATTTTTATTTGTAAAAAACATCAATGATAAAAAATAACCCATATATAATTTTATTGCGCCAATATCGACGCTATGTTCCTTCTAAGAGGAAGGCGATTGTATTCATGCTGATGCAGTTTACTTCGCGTGCCATATCTCTTTTATGACCATATCTTTTTGGTAAGTCTTTAGTCATTGTGCAAGAGGGATGAGAAAATATGATACATAATTTGTTGCCCTATGCCATTGCAACATTAATTTTGCCATTTATGGAATGGGCTTTTCATGGCCCAGCACGTGTGAGAGAGGAAAATCTAGCTTTTGATACCGCAAAAAGATACAGAGAAGATCTGTATCACAAAACAATTGTTCTTCCTATGGTTTGGCATACCAATAATCATTCGGGAGAAACAATTGATAGAATAAATAAAGCAGTCAGTGCATTGAAAAGTTTTGGTTCAAATATATCACAGAATCTAGGCACATTCGTATCATTTATTTGAGCATTAATTGCATTGATCCTTTTGTGGCCCATTTTAAGCGTTGGAATGTTTGTACTTTTTATATGTATGATTTTTGTGATAAATCGATTTGATAAAAAAATTGTTGCATGGATTAAAGAAGAAAACACACTAGCGCACAAAGTAAGTTGATTGTTGTTTGATTATCTTTCAAATATTAGAACGTTAATAACACTTAGATTTCTCTCACCGACCGAAATGTCTCTTTCAAAGGCAATGCAAGAGCAAAAAGAGCCATTCAAAAAACATATTCTAAGAAATGAACAAAAGTGGTTTGTGACTGATTCATGACTAGAATTCATTACTGCTGCTATCATCATTGCATATGTTCTTATACAATGGCAAAGTAAGGGAGTTGTTATGATTGGAGTTTTGACGATGATTTCTGGGTATACTGGACGTCTTGCAAATACTTTTTATAACCTAACTTGGTCGTATTCAGAGCTCCTAACATTTAGTGCAAATATTAGTGCTATTGAATCGATAGAAGCTGAGCACAATCTTTATACCAAAAACATAAAAGATTATAGATCTGTTTCAGCCAAAGATTTTGTGAACATTGATAATTTGTTTTTCTCTTATGATGACCAACATGTAAATGATGATCTAGAAAATAATGAATCGCACGAAGACCCATGAGCAAAAACGCTTCAAAAGCCAGCATTGATCCTTAGTGATATTTCTTTGCAATGGAATGTTGGTGACAAGATAGCTCTAATTGGCGAATCGGGAAGTGGAAAATCGACCTTTCTTTCGTTGATGCGTGGATTGTATGATGTTGATAGTGTCAGGGTGAGTATAGATGGTCGCGGTTTTGATACTCTCCAGGTCTTATCAGATAAGACATCTCTTGTCCCACAAGAACCAGAAATATTTGAAGAAACCATGCTTTTTAATATCGCAATGTGAACAGACGTATCCCAAGAAACGATAGAAAAATATGCAAAAATTGCGTTGTTTCATGATATAGCATTGAGTCTGCCAAACGAGTATCAAACAAGCATAAAAGAAAAGTGAGTAAACCTTTCATGAGGGCAAAAACAACGTTTAGCATTGGCGCGTGGGTTGCTCGCAGCTGAAAAAAGTGAGATTTTGTTGTTAGATGAGTCAACAAGTAGCGTAGATAGTATCAATGAAAAAAAGATCTATACAAATATATTTCAAGCATTTCATGAGAAAACTATCATTGCGGCAATCCACAAATTACACTTGTTGCCTTTGTTTGATCATATTTATGTTTTCGAAGCATGACGTATAGTGGAACATGGTTCGTTTGATGCGCTTATTGCAAATGATAATGTATTTAGAAAAATGCGAAGAGAGTACACTGTTTCAATGGAGTCGGAAATAGATATTGTATAAAATTTATCACACAAGAGAGTCAACTCTTCCGGCGAAGCCGGGTTGCCCGTCCTATCTGTGGTTAGCTAGTTATGCTACGACAGGGCGGGCATTTTTTTAAATAACTAACTATTGATTGGTAATAATTAATGATTAATTGTCCACGTAAAAAAATTGTAATATGTCTTGTATATACATCTGATAATTGTTTTGTTAAGACAGATACTTTTGGTGGTATATATTATTTAACAAGCGCAATGCCGTCACAATATTCTATTTTGTAAGAGATAGAATTATCTTCATTTTGGTTTTGTCTTCATCCCATTTCGTACAGGTATAATTTTATAGTATCTGTTTCAATTGTATATACATTATTATTGGTTTTATCTTCTTCGGAAATTTGGGTTGAACTATCCATTTTTGTTACCATAGGTTGAATATTGTTATTTTTTTGTGTGTTGGCATGCAAATAAATTCCAGACATATATGGAGTAAAATCAAATGAGATATCGCCAATTTTTACACTGTTATTTAAATTCACACAATTAAAGTTATGAAGTGTTAAATAGCCATTTACGTCGATCGATGCTGGTCTTTGTTTAATAAAATAATTAAAATATCATCTGTTCCGATCTGCGTTTTTCATCTCGTAGCATGATGACAATCCGATTGCTTTACACATGATTCATTCTCTCTCCCAACTCGTTTCAGCGTTTCTTATTTCGATGAGATCTTTTTGTGTTAAAATTCCTTCTAATCGGCTTGTATCAACTGAATTTGTGAGATATTGTAGTGAACTAAGTAATGTTTCTTTTTGTTCATATCCTAGATTGCTAATTGATCAAGAATTAAGCGGAAGAGAAATGTTGTATTCATGTAACACTGTTAATAATTTATTTTTTTGACTATTCGCACTCATACTACTAGCATTCCATTTTCCTCAATATACACTAAATCCTCACAACACAATCAGAAGCGATATGATGATTATCATCCTGTGTTTGCTGAACAACATCCCCCCAATACTAAAGAGTATAATCCGAACAATGATTGCACAAATAAAATATCTGTCAATCGTCCACCCATATTGGTCTATCCTCATTTGAATTGCTGGAATCATAAGCAAAGAAGTTAGCACGAAACTACCAAATAAAATGAAATGGGATCTACTAATAAATGAATTGGGAAGCGCTGGGTATGTGGTTAATCGAGTAAGCAGCCCAAAAGCGATATATCCCATAACCATATAAATCACTGTTCATGTTGGTCGTATTCAGGTAAGCAAGATTTTCACACCATAGCTTATTAGAATTAGTCAGTAGACGATCGTTAAAGGAAGAAAAATATATTGTCAAAATATACGATTAAGACGTGTATATACAGGCATCTCATTTTCTTGATTGGTGAAGTATAATAGCGCAATAGAACCTGTTATAAAAATCATTGAAACGGTTCCCACATACTCATAAATATTTCCTGAAGAAAATTCAACGTTGAATAAAAACTCTATTGATTTGATACACGCAGAAACACCTCCCCAGATAATTGCCCCTGCAATTCAACCAATAAGAACTGATTCTATTATCCCTTTTCGCCGCGTCCAGGTAAATGCCTCATTGCTTTTTTTGGTCCGAGCAATACTAAAAAATATTAGTAGATATCCAAGAATTATGCTTCCTATCATCCAAACTCGACTTGCATAAGGACTGTTTTCAAAATTATTTGGCAAGAGAGTGTAATATAAAAAACCTACTGCCAGTCCACATATCTGTAATAGAAAAGCCGCTGATATTGCAGCAGGTTTTTTTGGGTTAGGTATTGGTACTGGATCTCATTCATTTGCAATAGTGTGTCATGAATTCATGGGTTTTGCGATGTTTTTTTTCATGATTCATTGCAAAACACCAGGTATCAGCGTGAGCGACAGTGCAAAAAACGATGCAATCATAAGTCTATTTGATTCTGCTTCAAACGCATTGTCGTATCCGATATAAATATTGGTGATGACTAATGTAGTCAAAAACGCTAACAAGACGTGAGCGATAGGAAATTGTCCTAGTGAAGCACTTCGTTGTGAAAAGAATTTTTGTATGCGAGACATGTATATTGGGATAAGGAATAAATAAGTTATATATTTATTTTTTGATTAAGTGGTGTACTAGAATGTCATAAATTGCTTTGATACGAGCGAGACTTTCTCTTTTTTCGTAATATTTTTCTTCCTTATAAATTGCGCGGTCACTTATTATTCCGGTTGCGTCAATTCAAATAGATTTTGCTATAAAAATTGCTCTAGGTAGGTGAAACGCTTGAGTGATAATTCCAACTTGTGAAAAATTATTTTGTTGTAAATATATATTGAAATTTTTGAGGCTTTCATATGTTGTGAATCATTTTGTGTCGGTAATGATGTCTTCTTCTGGGATTCCACGATTGCGTAGATAGTTGTGCATAGCGTCTACTTCATTATAATATTTTTTCCCGTTGTCTCAGCTAACAAAAATTTTTTTAACTTTTTTGCCTTGGTAGAGTTCGATAGCTGTTTCAATCCTGTCTTGCAGAATTGGGCTGAGTTGTAATCACTCAACACTTGCACCAAGTACGATTGCTATCTCAAGAGGAGTGTTAATTGTTTGAATCTGAAATATATCATCTTTTGAAGTTTGAATGATGGCAAAATTGATGATCAAAAAGGAGATGATACTAAGTGCTATCAATGTCGTGAGAATGATTCAAATGTTTTTTACAATACGAGCCACCTTTGTAAGCATATAATCACTATAATCAACTACCAGTAACTTGCAAACATATTTTCAAATAATGATGATTTTTCTATTTTTGCATTTCTAGTTGCAAATTGATATCACATTTATACATATTGACAGTATGAATCTTGATAAATTTTTATGAAGTAAGGCAAAGGTGGATATATTGAAATACCTTGTATTCCGTAGACAAGGCGTTTCAATAAGAGCATTAGACCATGAGATACCGTGGACTTTCCCTGCAATCAAAAAACAAGTTGATTCGCTGGAAGAAGCCCAGATTGTGCTAATAGACAAGGATGCGAATAAACGATCGATTACTATTAATCCTTCTGCGAGTCCTTATATTAAGTCTCTTTTACTATATGCGCTTGAAACAGACTTGAATGCGCTGTTTTTGCAATATGAATTTGTGTTGGAAAAGCATTTTTTATGACGCATCTTTGGAAAGAATATGGATCTTGATCTCGTTGTGATTCATAAAAACTGTGAAAAACCTACTCTAGAAGCAATCAAAGAAGGCATAACAAAACTTTTTGAGTGATATTTCATCACAACTGCGCAGATTGCATTTATGAGTACTGATGAGTTCCAAAGACGTTACAGACTAGCAGATAAATTTGTTTTGCAATTAATGCGTGCTCAAAATGGTTCTATCTAATAATTCTAATGACAAAAACTTATTGCAATTACTCAATACCGAAGTGATATCTAGAGACAATATATATCTACCTCATTTTCATCTGTACCCAACGCATCCGCAAATTTTACATCAATTGATGCTCGAGTTGTATGTGCGCACAGCTGGGATTTTGCCGATTTTTGAGGAATGATTTATGTTTGTTCCAAGCTGACCTGTATTTAGAGTATGATGAGAGTTAGCGCTGATCTGGAAATATGTTTTTTCAAACGCCCCCGATGCTGATGAAATTGTTTTGATAAGTATCGATTCATTCGCGCCAGATATTAATTGAATAATTACAACACATGAGTGATTGCATTCGTTTTTTGGAGTACTTCCAATTGCACAAAATAACTATGCATCGTGATTTTTACAAAGTGCTGATATGTTTTCCCTGTACGCAAAAGATATAGAATCGCAGATTCCATACATAAGAGCATACAAAAATGTGTCTATCGTACCGTATATTTTAAATGCGCAAAAAGATCAAATGAGTTTTGATGATATGCTAGACTCAATTCTCGCTCACCATGGAGACGACGCAACTGTTGTTTTTGTTGATTCTGTTGCATGAAAAGAAAAACTAGAAAATTATTTTGACGAAAAAGAATAATTGATGTTCAAATACATACAAAATTTTTTAAAGGAATCCTAGTTTTAAAAGACAATTTCGATGAGGTCGGATTGAGTATGATTTACCCTCAAATAATACGCATAGCTTCTCAAATAATATTGCGTAGGATTGCTTTTTGTGAACGTGAGAGTGTCGTAGAGGCGTCTATCGATTGTTTGTAGTTTTCAAGTTTCTTTTTTGCGTTTGCAAATGGGGTAGTGGCAGTGATAGAAAGTGTTTTTAGAAGAGAAAGAGCTTTGTTCCCGTATGCGTTTCAAACAAAAACTTTTCAAGATCATCGATTTGCTTTGTGAACTCAGAAAGCATTGAAAAGTGCTGAGTAGTTAGCTTTATTGTGGTTGGCGTTATTCAAAAGACGCCTTCATCATTCATAGATTTTGCCTGTCGCTGGATCGAAAATAGATCGATCTGCTTCCCCAACAATTCGATTTGTTAGTCAATAGGTGAGATCGACATTGAAATAGACACTACCAATGATATCTGATTCGTTTTGCAAAAACTCGCCTAAACTATCTAGCCATGCATCTTTTCTTCGGGCATCTGTCTGGTATGTTTCAATAGACTTTTGTTGATTATATTGTTCATCATATCGCACTGCTGTTGTCCCAACTTCATCCACGAACAAAGGTTTGTTAAACGTTTTCATCCTATCAAGAGTTTTCCATTGTGAATTGTTTATGATCTCATATGGAGCTTGTCGTAGACGATTTGTGTTACCTTTTCATCGATTATAAAAAGAGACTCCAAGAATGTCTACATACTCATCTCATGGATAGTAGTCCTCAAATGTTGGGCAATTTAGTTTCTGTTTTTGCACCGGATAACAATACATAAGTGGTGAACTTTGATTTGGTCTAGCATCTTTTGTTGGCATATCCCAAGCGTTTAGTGACATATCAAAAAGAATTTCCTTTTTGGTCAATCATGCTTTTCTAGAAAGATCTCGGATGCGAATTCGTGCTTTTTTAAATGCTGTTGGGTCGGATGATCGAGGATACCATCATCAGTTCATTTCATGCATCGTTCTAAAAATTACTTTTAGGCGATTTTCTTTTATTAGGAGAAAAAAATTGCTATATATTTCATCTGCTTTTCCATCTGCCACTTCTTGAGCGGTATAATGCTCTGGAGCCAATGTTATATGGTAAATTCTTTCTCTTCCTAAATCATATGGAAATTTTGCAACCGTATTATAAGCAAACTCATCCCACGTATGGAAAATAAAAGATACAAGCGGAAGCTCTGTTTTGAGCGTTTTTTCAACTCGTTGAATATTTGTAATAGAATTGTCTCGAGATTTTAATCCAAGTGAGTATGCGTGCGTTTGCGGAACAGCCCAAACAAATAATGCACCTAGAAAAATAATAATGAATGTTTTTATTTGTAAATGTTTTTTCATCCCATATACAAAAATGTAAAATCATTCCTTTTTCTACGGTTTCTTGAGTGTAAAACAAGACATAGTTTTATCTACGATCGTTCGGCGTATCAACAAAAATTATTTATTTTTTCCTTCGTTCTTTGATTTTGTGTATGAAATATGGTATAATCATTGGGAGGATAGATACGAAAACTATACCTATGACGACAAATTCAAAATTGTGTTGAACTCGTGGATTTTGTCAAAAGAAATAACCAGCAAAAGTGAGAAGCGAAATCCACACAATTCAACCAACGATATTATAGATGAAAAATTTGATATGATTCATTTTCCCGATTCAAGCTACAAAAGGAGCAAGCGTCCTTACGATAGGGACGAAGCGGGCTAAAACGATAGATATATCTCAATGCTTCTGGAAAAAAGTATGTGTCTTTTCTAGGTGTTCAGGTTTGATAAGTTTGCGTCATTTGATCTTTCGGTTTGTTAGCTTGTCGCCAAAATATCTTCCGATGTAAAAATTGACATTGTCTCATAAAATTGCTGCAACCATAAGTAATCATACAAGCAACCGTATATTCAAAGAGCCAATAGCAGCAAAGGATCCCGCAGCGAACAAAAGACTGTCTCCAGGCAAAAATGGCATGATCACAAGCCCTGTTTCAATGAATATGATCGCAAATAATATACCGTATACTCGACCGCCGTATGATGCGATGAGGTTTGCTAGATGAACATCAATATGCATTATAAAATCAATCAATTGTGACATCATTAATTATTAATTATAAATTGTAAATAGTTAATTGTTAATTGGTGCTACTTTGTAGGAATTGGTTTATTTCTTCCATAAATTTTTCTGCTTGTTCTGGAAGTTTTGGGATGTCGTGAATTTCAATTGTTTCTATCGTGTCTCACTGCACGATATTATTTACGATTTCTAGATCAGTTTCATCAACGATTTTCCCAAAGACGCTGTGTCTAGCATCTAGCCGAGGAGTTTCTATATGCGTGATGAAAAATTGGCTACCATTGGTGTTCGGTCATGAATTTGCCATAGAGAGGACACCTGGTCATGAATGTTTTAGCGATGGGTGAAACTCATCTGGAAAGTGATATCATGGTCATCCAGTTCCATCTCAATGTGGGCATCATGCTTGTATCATAAAATCATCTATTACGCGGTGGAATGATAGTCCATCATAAAACTTATTGTTTGAAAGAGCAATAAAATTAGCGACCGTATGTGGTGCTTCTTCGTGGTACAAAATAACGCGAATTGATCATTTGTTCGTCTGAATTGTTGCGTGATGTTGTTTTTCCATGAATCATATTTGTCAAATAAAACTTATCTACTAATGTACTTTTTCTGTTCCATTTTACAATAGACAATCAAATATGAAAATATAAATTTTGGAATAAGAAAAAGCAAAGTCTATAAGAAACCTTGCTTTTGAATGGGTGCAAGGGATACCTTGCGAGACCAGCGTGACAACGCGGATTAGAATTTCGATTTTTCCATAGGCAACATATGTTTTATATCGGTTACGTTGTGGATGTGATTTGATTATTACCCAAAAAAAATACAATTGCAAGAGATTTTTTAAATTTGTTAAATATAAATTATTAATGATTAATGATTAATGGTCCCTTTCTTATTAATAATTTACAATTAATAATTAATAATTCGTCTCGTTCAGATGCATATTTTATTTTCCTGCATATTCTAATCACTCATATAAAAACTCCATCCACTCGTGTGTAAGATGCATGTATTTTTTTATCAATACTGTTATGTCGGTTTCTAGGAGTTCTTTGTCTGAAATCCCGACGATTAGCATGTGCTGTTTGCGTTTTATGAGGTCAATTCGCTTGTCTTCTTCTGAAAATCATCTTGGTGGCTTCACTAAAGACGTTCCCTCTAATCCACCAAAAGCTTTTTTGATTTTTTTATCATTGATTAGTTTTGTATATACATCACCATGTTTCGCAATATATCTCCTAAGGTTTCATAATTGCGTTGCATCTGGTCGATAAATACCAGCACAGAAAAGTGATTCATTTCATGGTTGGATATGTAAGTAGTATGCTGGAAGTTGGGATTTTTTTCCTCATGGCGCTATACTCATTCCAAAGTTTCATTTGTAGATTTGATCTCACTCTTTCAGTCTTCTCGCGTCGCGATAGATGCGGAAAAGATACTCTCTTGGATGTACATCTTCATATCAATCGTGGAATACTTTTGCTTCTTCGAGCAATTCTGTAACTATATTTTGGAGATTTGTTCGGATCTCTTGGTAGAGATCTTTGACTGTTGCAAAATACTTCCTCGTGTTATACTCATTGATGGCTATCAGAAACTGCAATGTTGCAGGATGGAGTTTCATGCTGTGCATTAAAAAAATAAAATTTTTCTTTGTTGATATAGTGTGTAGATAGTTTTTTGTCCCCCCGACGAAGTCGGGGGATGCCCGTACTATCGTTGTGCAACTAGCTGTCCGTAGACAGGACGGGCATGCAACTTCGTTGTCTAGATCCCGCGTTATGATTTTTTTGGATTATAGGAAAATCAAAATATAATGGTGTCTATAATCCACTCTATGCTCTTCACTTCGTCTCTTTCCTTTCTGCAAGCAGAGAAAAGAGCCTCGTTCAGAGGCATTTTTTATTTTTTGAAGACGGAAGATCATCTGCATCGATAATTTTTTTGTTAATAGACATCTGCACGCGCTCTGGAATTAGCGTTTTTATATATTTTGCTGCAAGCAATATGATTCCAACATCATCGATAATTCCAAGTCCGAATACGAGATCGGGAATAATATCAATCGGCGACAGCGCATAAAAAATCACTGCTATCATTGCAATTTTTGCAATAGAAGGCGTATCTTTATGTAAAAAAGCACGGAAATAAAATACCGCATCAGATTTTATTGCTCTCCGAAGAGAGAGAGCTCACCGTCACAATTTTTTGGTAGGCTTGTTCATATGTATGTTTTCTTATGATAAAAGTTCTTTTATAGCGGTTTCCATTAAAAGATTGTGTTTTTCTTTTCTTAATCCTATCTGATTTTTGTGAGTTTCATCTCCAACTAGTTGATTTTGTATGAGATTGTCAGATACAAATACCATAGCACTTGCAGGCACTCAAAAGCGATTTGAAACTGCAAACACCGTTGCAGATTCCATTTCCACTCAATAATATCCATCAGCAGACCATCAATGAATATCTTCTTGTGTTTCCCCCAGCATTCCATTACACGTGATCAAAGGCCCACCAAAACACTCTATTCCTTGCGAGAGAAGTCTGTTTTTTAATGCGCCTGAAAGCCCAATATTACTATACTGTTTATAATTTTCTGTTCTATTATACATTCTTATAGCGCTTTCATTTCCATAGGTATATGGTGGAATAATAATATCTCACGATTGTAAATTTTTTCCTAATCAGCCACATGTTCACAAAAGAATGTTTTTTTCTGATCATAGAACACAACCGATATGGACAAGCTCGCTTATCATTGTAGATCCATAATTTACACTAAATCGAATTCTTTTGTTTCAGATTTTTAAAGAGGATATCGTATACAAAAAAGGGTATGAGAGTTCTTCTTTTTCATAAGAAATGTTTAATTTGTCCAATGTATCAAAAAACATTTTGGTATATTTTGGTATATTGTATCAACCATAATAGAGCATGGCGTCAACTTTGTAGTCTTCCGGCAAAGAAAGATGTGCTATCCAATCTGATTTAGTGAGAGAGTTGTACATTTTGATTATAAATTATAAATTGTGATTGTATGGGTATTTTACATAAATCATTGTTTTTTTCCACCTGTATAATAATCATATTTTTGATTTTTTAGATCATTTTTTATCCAGCGGGAATATCGGGAAAATTGTTTGCATATTCTTTTTTTTTTGATACATACATTGTATGACTTTTTTATTTGTTATAATACACATATGCTAGATTTTTTCATCGCGTTTTTCCAGACACTAAAGGCAAGGAGACAGACTTCAAAGAAATCATGATTTTCAGACTATACAACTTTTGTTCTTTTGTTTTTGTTTTTAATTTTTCTATCTTATTTTGGTCTTAGGACAACATTGTCCTTTTTTATTTCTGATTTTTGAAGAGGTAGTATTGGTATAAGTTCGTTTAGTACTCAGTGAATACTAGTCTTTGTTATGTCTCTAATTGTTGTGCTATTTTCTTTATTACTCATTGTTTCTCTGATAAGAAAATTTAAAGCTCGTAAAACACAAGAAAATTTTCTTGCTAACTCACATTTGATTTATATTCCAGCTATAGTCATATCGCTTTCAATCTCTACTCTAATAATAGAGGGGTTCGGTGGGTTTTCAAATATTGGATATGGACGATTAAGAGAGTTGTTAGCAAAACTTTTATGAGATGGTTGAACTTGGATCTATTTGGTAGGATTTGGCGCTTTATTAATCTATCCACTTATTGATACACTTCAAACTGTTCGGACCAAACTACAAAGTTACTGATGGTTAGAAAAAATAAAAAATATTTTTTGTACATATAATTTGTGATATTATTTTATCTTAAGTATTGTTTGAACAATTTATGTTTTTGTATATCCGAGTTTTTGGTCACAGTGGTATGCTGATGGTGACAGTTTTTTCCTATCAGCTTTATCTTTGATATTTATACTAGTTCTATTTGCCTATCCTTTGTTTTCATTAAAAGCATATTTTAATGCATCAGAAAGAAATCACAAAAAAATCTGGACAGGTGTATTGGCTTTTGTGGCAATGTTTGTAATAACTACTTTTGTACCAGCGTTTTATAATAGATTTTTGGACTGACAAATCACAAGGTCAAGCAGGATTATAGAAAATTGATGATTGAATTACACCACATTCAAAAAAGCAGAAACTATTTTTTTGGGAAAGGCGTATTTGAATTATTTTAATGAAACAAAAAATCTAAATTCGGCATGATATTTTACAAAGATTTTTGATGCTACGCCAGAAAATTATTTTGGAGAAAAACTAGTCAACATTTCAACTAGAAACTCAATGGGCACAAATGCAACCAAAGTATGAAAAAATGCCCAAGTAATTCTAAAGTTGGCAGAAGTAACGAACAATATCATATCAACAGGAGGAGAGATGGATGTGATGGAAACAACTTACAAATTCCACTTTACAAACACAACAACCACAAATCAAGAAGTTAAAATAAATTTTGAAACACCAAGTTTGTATAGTGTGGTTTCTGATTTGAAGTTGTGATTATACTGAGAATTGCAAGGCATAATAGCTTCTCGTGGCGCTGCTGCGCAAGTTTATGCAGATAGTTTGAGAATAAATAGAGATCCAGCATTGATTCAAAAAGTAGGTTTAAAAACGTATTCTCTTAGTGTTTTCCCAATTTTATCTAAGAAAGACACAAAGACACAAGGAAGGCAATTGGTGCAGTTGACGATACAAACACCATTGCAAAAGTGAACAAAAATTGTCTATTCGCCACAAATTTCAATGACGAATCTAAAGGTTGAAAAGGAGACAACACTACTTTCAAAGATCTATAAAAACAATGCATTATTGAAAGAAGACATAGCGAAATCAAATGAAGTTGCAATATATCTGGATTCTGATCATCTCTTACCAACGAATATTTTAGAAGATTCTGTTGCAAAAAATTTGTCTGACTACTGTATACCGATAAGCATGATAGCTAATTTGGAAATTAAATGACTTATTCGCAACAATAATGATGAATTAGGAAATAGAAGATTCATCTCTACCAATGGTATGCTTGAAAATTATCCTATATATGATGAACTTACAAATAAAAGAAGAGGCACTATTAGTGGTTTACTAGAAAATTATCCTATATATGAATGATCAAAAAATTCTTATAAGTGGAATTTGGCTTTGCCAAAATGATTAAAAAGCATCCTTTCTCCAGCACAAACAGAAAAAAACAAAATTGCACTATTCTTTGATAATTCAATGAGTGCGAAAAGAAACAACACACTCGCTTGATATCAAAGATTGTTTGACACAATAAAAAATTATGGTTGAAAAATCCAAGATGTTGATTTGTATACATATAATTTCGCTGTAGAAAAAATATCTTCTATCGATGATTTAAAATTCCGAGGATATTCCGATGTTGATACTATTGTTGATTTTATTGAAAAAAACAACATAACAAATCAAAGGATAATAATTCTTACTGATGACGATAATTTTAATATGACCGTAGAGGAGAATAAAAATAGAAATTTTCAATTGCTACTTTCCAATCAAATTGATGTTATTAAGATTGGCGATGATATAAAAACCTATAAATCAGATTTCACAAATCTTATTTCGGCAACCAAATGAAATATCTATACGTATAATGTAAAATTGAATAATGCTCAATCTGTCTTAGAAAATGTTTTTGAGAATGAACCTGTATATATGGAGATCTGTGCATTGGAAGAAGAAGATATAGATGTGCTTTTGGCTCAAGATAGTATTTTGTCTCCAGACGATAAGACAGAATTCAAAAAAATTATTCTTGATTTGGGCTTAGAAAAATTTATGTCAGATGCTCAGATAACAGGTTGAGTAATAAATATTTGAGAAAAAACCCAAACAACAAATACTGGAATACAAAAAATCATAGCATGATATGTTTGAAACCAGCTATTGGGATGAGTTGAAAACACAAATGACTGGATAACTGTAGCTCTTAGCCAATCAAAAATTGCTAAGCAACACAAAATAGTTAATCAGTTCAATAGTATGATAGCGCTTGAAACTGTTCAACAGTATAGAGATTTAGAAAGATATGAAAATCAAAAAAACAAATATGATTCGACATATTCAAATAATGACTCTAAAGATGTAACACAAAGCACGCCTACAAGAAATACCTTCACAAATAGCTCGGAAGATATAATGGAGCCAGGTGTTATGATGAAAGTTTCAGCTCGTTCCCAGACTAATTGAGTAGAGATGGGCGCTACAAGGCGAGATTCAGCTCCTCCTATTAACCAAAATAACAATGTTTGAGAACGCTCCAATACTGTCTTTACTGACCAACAAAGAAGCTTTAACGTATCTGCAGGTAGTGCACCATATCCTTATTACAGATCTAACAATTATGATTTCTGGGTTATTCTTATTGCAATTATGCTTTACGTAAGACAAATATGATATTTTGTTGATGTTTTTTATAACATATTTTTCAAAAAAGATGCCATCGGAGAACCAACACAAAAAGAATAAGAAATTAGCAGACGAGATTCCTGCATGGCCACATGAACATTTTAATGATCCACAGCGATCATGAATGGGAGGTGAGCAAATTGCACAATCCCTAGTTGATCAAGAAATGCAGAAAATTAATCTGGCAGAAAGTCAATGAAAGACTATCAATCAACTTAAAGAAATCCTCGTTATCAATCTTGTACATGATACAGAATTATCTAAAAAACAAAGAACTGTTTTGCCGACAGAAATTGACCGTTATATAACTCCAGCTTGGAATACATCTCGGAGATATTATATTCTTAAGTATGGAAATGGGGCTTCTAGGACTTTTGTTGGATATGCTTGAGGTGGCGAGTGAAGAGAAACCGATGCTGTAATGAAAGATTTTCTCAAAAAAATAGAGAATAACCCAAAGCTCAAGTCAATCCTTTGTAAAAAAATGGTATCTTTGAAGGAGTTATATAAAGAGATAATATAGATGTTAGTGATTGCGTTTTGAACTGTAATAAGTTGTGCTGTTTAAACACGCGAAGCAATTTTCTTCTTTTCCAAAAATATTTACTCTCAGGAAAATCTATTGTAAATTATCTTTGAAAGCCTATCCTAGTCGTTGGTGTTTTAGCTTTTAATGCGTGCTGATGTAATTTAAAAATCCAAGGTATGAAGAGGAAGAACTGACATATGAGGATGTTTTTTTGTTTCAAGACTATTTCGATGGTAACTCTAGACTAGAGGCGGATATTAAGCCGAGCAAAAATATAGGGACAAATATTCCTCTTATTATCGCAAACATGAATGCGGTGAGTGGTAAAAGGATGGCAGAAACGATTGCTCGTTATGGATGAGTCTCTATTCTTCCGCAAGATATGCACATCGATACAATGCTTAGAATTATCAAATATATCAAATCTGCAAATACACAATATGATACTCCTATAACGGTGCAGAAATCAAATACAATCAGAGATGCGTTGGGGATTATAACAAAGAGAGCGCACAATTGCGTGATTATGGTTGATGATCAAAATAGAGCTATTTCAATATTTAAACCTAGTGATTTAGAGTGAATGGATCAGTTTACGCTTTTGGGTGATCTCTCCAAAAATCATCTAATTACCTGAAAAGTATGAATTAGTGATCAGGATGCGTTTGATCTTATGGATGAGAAAAATATCTCATCGTTACCAATTGTAGATGATCAAGGTGTATTGAAGGGAATATTAACAAAAAAAAACACGCTAAGAAATGACCTTTATAAGCCAGCGGTTGATCAACAAAAAAAATTACAAGTAGGCGTTGCGATCTGAATGCGTGGGACGGAAGAAAAAATCAAAGTCTTATATGAGGCAGGAATTAGGTTGTTTGTGCTAGATACCGCTCATGGATATCAAAAAAGCATGATTGAGAATATTAAAAATGTAAGAAATCTTTATGGAAAAGATATAATTATTGTTGCTGGTAATGTCGTTACACAAGAGGCAACTCGTGAACTTTTGATGGCGGGTGCGGATGGTGTAAAAGTGGGTATATGACCCTGAGCAATGTGTACAACTCGCATGAAAACAGGCGTAGGAAGACCACAATTTACTGCTGTCTATAAGTGTGCATTGGAGGCAAAAAAACACGGAGGATTTGTCTGGGCGGATGGTGGTGTTAAAGAACCAAGAGATTTTATCCTCGCGTTAGCAGCATGAGCGACCCATGTCATGATGGGCACGATTTTTGCTGGAACGCTAGAGGCAGTTGGAGATGTAAAATATGATGAAGATGGAAATATGTATAAGGAAAATTACGGTATGGCATCCAAAAAAGCAGTCATAGCCAGAAATGCAGAACTCTCTAAATTTGCACAAGCGCAAAAACAAATGTTTCGTGAGGGGATATCATCATCAAGGATTTATGTAAAAACAGGGATGGAATCAGTCGGCGATATTGTTGATGAATATATGACATGATTGAGGTCCGCAATGACATATGTCTGAGCAAAAAATCTAGAAGAATTTTCTCAAAAAGCGGTTATTGGTGTGCAAACCACTGCTGCATTTGTAGAGGGAACGCCTCACGGTAGACTAAAAAAATAATTGCGTAGTAAAAATTATATTTTTGATAGTTGATATTTTTTTTGTAATTTTTGTATATTATCTGCTAAATTTTTGTAGAAATCATAATGTTCTTTTTGGAAATACAGTTCTTTCAAGACATCTTTTTGGTGTAAAAAGTGAGATAGTATTTCCATTTGTTTTTTCAGAAATATTGTTGCATCAATTGGTGTGTGGTGGAGTAGTTCATACTCCTGTTTTATTTTTCGCGTATTGTCTTCAAACTCATCATAGGGTCCTCACAAATTTGAAATATCTGAAGCTCTTAGTATTTTTTGTAAATGGTTCGTATATGTGCTAAAATCAATTTTCGTCGCTTGTATGAGAGAAGCGATATTCGCGATGTTTTCTTTCGAAAGAGTGTTTTTGTAAAACTGCTTCATGAGATAGATTGAGTAGTCTTCCTTTGTTTTAAAAAACAGCTCTTTACTATCGATTTTGTATCAAGCATCGTGCCAAAGAGCTGCCTTTTCTGAGAAGCTCGATCTCATCGTCACTGAGATGGAGAATTTTTTTGACCTTTTCAGCGATTTTCATCGCAGTTTCGGCTACTTTCAGTGCGTGCTCAAAATTATGATAGGGTATTTTATCATAGTGTTCCTGGATTGCTTGTTCTTCTCAGATAAGAATAGTATCCATGGCGCTAGAGTCTTAGTGATTTTTTATGTGCTCAATTATACTTTTGTGAAAATGCTTTACAAGGGGATGGAGAGGGGCAGGGGGTGAGGTGATGATAAATTATGGATAGAGAGAGGATTTCTTTGTGCTAATTAAAAATGTCAATATGCCTCACTCACTCTCTCTTGCATCTTTTTTTTACATCAGTATCATACCAGTGCTCTATTTGTAGAGTTCTTTATCACTACTATCAAAAAAGGATGGCAGAGTTGGAAACAAAAAAACTCTATGTGAAAAACCTTGATTGGAATCTCACAGAAGACAATGTAAAAGACTATTTCTCACAATTCGGAGAAATTGCATCAATTAAATTACCTCTTGATAAATTCAAAAGAAGAAGAGGATTCGCCTTTGTAGAGTATGTTAACGATGGCGAAGCCGAAAAGGCTCTGAGTGAGGCAAATGGTAAATCAATCAATGGAACGGAAAGGGAAATGTCTGTGGAAATGGCTAGAGCAGAAGATCCTGAAGAAAGAGAGGCGAGATATGCCGCTCGCAAAGATCGCTTTCAAAATACTCCATCTCACAACGTTCACAATAAATTTGATGAAGACCAGGCAGTATAATATAGAAGTATATACATATAGAAATATCAAAAAAACCTACTTGCGAGAGTGGGTTTTTCTTTTTGTGAAATTTTTTAGATTATAGGAAAATTAAAATATAATGGTGTCTATAATCTACCTATGCTCTTCACTTCATCTCTTTTCTTTCTGCGAGCAGAGAAAATAGCCTCGTTCAGAGGCATTTTTTATAACCTAGAAATTTTATAAAACACACACTCAAGTGGTCAGTTAAAATATTTTGTTTCTTTCCAAAGGTGCCAATCATATAGATCTATGACATCAGGTGCGTTGCTGATAAATCACCCATTGATGGTGGCGTTGTTTTCAAATACTCACACAAGCTCTCTGTAAAGCGTTATGCTTTCTGTGATTTTCATCCTTTCACCATAGGGAGGATTGGTTATAATTGTATGTTTCTCTTTTGTATATACATTGTTTTCTGTATGTAGAAAGTCTTTTTGTTCAAATTGTATATACGCGTCAACTCACGCATTTTTTGCATTGTCTTTTGAAATTTCAATCATCGTAGGATCGATATCGTATCCGATGATAGTATGTTCCTTATCTAGCATAACTTTTTGTTCTGCAAGCTGTAATTCAGCGTCATAGAGTTTTTTATCGAACCGATCAAATCACAAAAAAGCATATCACACATATTTATTACGGATCAGTCATGGAGCGATATTTTTTGCAAAAAGAGCTGCTTCGATTACGATTGTTCCTGCACCGCAAAATGGGTCAACGAAGGGAGTGCCGAACTTCCAGCCGGACGAAAGCACCAGTGCTGCAGCGAGATTCTCTTTGAGCGGTGCAGCGCCAGCATGCTGGCGATATCAGCGTTGGTGAAGTCACTCACCAGTCGTGTTCAAAAGGACAAAACACACCCCACGATCGATAGTGATCAGAATATCTATTGCTTGTTTTTCTTCGTCCTCAGCTCGTCGATCAACGCCTGATAATTTTTGCACGATAGCTTTTTTGGTGATAGATTGTATCGCTGGCGTGCTAGTTAGTTTGCTTTGTCTTGAAATAGCGCTTGTAAGGATACGTTGTCCTGTGGTAATGTAAAAACTTCGATTAACGCTTGAAACGATCGTAAAAAGCTCTTCAAAATTATCTGCGCGTCATGTGCCAAGAACAATGTATAGTTTGCTTCCTACGCGAGAATTGATATTCACACGAGCTATTGTGGTTTCGTCTCATTCAAATGAAAGTGTGCTTTGAGAGGTGATAGTGGCTTTGTATCACAAAATTTCTAACTCTTTTTTCGCTATTTGTGTTGTGTTGAATGGACAGGTGAGGATGTATTGCATTATATGGTCGTGTTTACTAAAGCTTGTATCTAAGTGTACAGAAAAGAAAGCATAAAAGAAGAGACACTTTCTATGGCAGTATTCGCATGTTTTCATAAAAAACAAAAGGTTCTATAGAAAACACAGAACCCTTATTTAGATAATTTACCTACTCTTCAACAGTAGGTGTAACATAGCATTCCTCGATTTCGACTCCTGTATATTTGTTTTTAATACAGGTAAGCGTGATCAACAGAGCTATCAGTGGTACTACCCACCAATAATCCACGCAGATAAACAGTAGTAAAAAACTTACTACCATAGTTACTATCGTGTTTGCTCTTAATTGTATTTTTTTGAATTTCACCATTTTGGTGAAAGCAAAAGATGAACACAATGCAATGAAATAAAGGATGATGGGGATGATCATGTTTTCCCTAAGAAACAATGATATTCCCGACGCAGTAGCGTACAAGACATAAACAACAAACACTCCAACTCCTATCAAAAATGTCATAAGAACGAAGTGGAATAAGAGATCATTCAATAGGCCTCTTGTGATGTTTTTTAAAAAATCTTTTGAGCTTTTCATATTCTTTTTATTTGTTTATTTATTTGTTTACTTTTGAGAGTTTATGTTTTTTCTAAAATAAGTCAATGGTATTTTAGTTGTTTGTAAAATGACTATTTTGCTGGTTGCATGACCTTTTCAACCACATTTCACAATGTTTTATCGTCTAATCATGTGTATACGCCTTTGAGTATTCTCGCTCCATGGATTCCCTTTAGTGTGATAGTCGTTTGAGTGCTATTATTTCATGAGTACATTTTTTCTACGAGCAACTCTGGGAAAACAGCGATATATGTTGGAACTGCATTTTTTCATAGTATCTCATCGTAAATGCTGTCCATGCCTTTTCCAGATCCCATTTGCATCCCTCGATCTTGATCAAATATCGCATTTCACAAACTATAAAATATATATTTGCCACTATATACTTCTATTTTTCATGGGATGTGCGCGTGTGATCAAATGAGTAAATCCAATCAATTGTCGATAAGTGTATGTGCTTGCGAGATTTGAGTTTCATTAGGATTGATATGATATTCGCTTCCCCAATGCAACATCATCGCTTTTACATCGCATTTCAATTCGGTTTTCATTTTTGATAAATCAGCGACCATGCCTGTTAGATCTACTTTGTTTCGGTAGAGTGGCTTTCATCAATACCTTCCTCCATTCCCGTCATAAGAATATCATGCAATGCATCGAGATATACCATTTCATGTATATACAAGGATTTTACTAGCTGTTTCTTCGGTATCTCATCACCCGACATGCAAAATATTGTGAGCATCCAGCAAACTAGCAGTCGTTTGAATTCACAATCATCAAGCGTTATTTAGGTGATTGTTTGCAACAGATAAGACAAGATTATTTTTTCCACGAAGAGTTGTCAGGAATTCCACATTGCCTGTGTTTGCCCTAAATCGCATAGTTCTTTCGTGTTTGTCCAAATCATTTGGCGAAAATGGACTTTCTAGATTTCCAAAAAGTAAGCATCATCCACTTTTGCAGTTTGCAATACTTTCTATCGGATTGTAATAGATATTTCAGGTGATTCAAGAACCGACGACATTTGCATGATTTACTCCTGATAGAATACCAAATGCGCGCTCGTATCACTCTTTTTTATTCCATGCTCCGATCGATCTGCTGAGCATAATATCTCACATCAAAACGACCGTTTGAAAACTCGGCGGTTGTGTAATCGTTTCGGGAAGCTTTTGATTTGTTTCTTGTGTGAACGAAAAAGCGTTGCTCGGGATTTTTTTTGGTGCGTATTTATTTTCTGCAATAGTTTTCCAAGGTAGCAAAAAGAGCAGTACAGAAGCAATAATAGTCGCAACTACTACAACAGGAAAATATGTTTTGTAGTAAGGTTCATGCATTTTTTGCATGATTCTATAATGATTGTTTCTCTCTGATTTGCAAGTGGAACTGTATATGATTGACTACGCGGATAAAATCTATACTATACCCATGTTTTAGATTACTTGTTGTTTTGCATGATAGAGTTTGTAGCCACTATCTTTGGTATGATCGTTTGCATAAGCATTATGATTTTTTTGTGAATGTATCTTCGGGCTGAATATAAACATTATCACAATCATGAAGCACCAACAGTTGGAAGCTATGCTCGTCATTTTCAACTTATCAAACAAAATATATATTTTGAACCAGGTACGTCGCTTATTGATTTGTGATGTGGAGGTGGCTGAGTATTGAGGTTTTTACACAAACATTATGCATTCTCCACCCTTGTATGAGTAGACAACAATCGTATGGCAATATTTTTGGGGAAAATAAAAAACAAATTATTTGGAATCCACTCGATTGATTTGATCTATTGAGATATGCAATCTATAGATATTTCTTCATATGATTATATTTATCTTTTTCTCTTGCCAGAACACCTCGACAAAATTCAAGATTGGCTACAAAAAAACATGAAAAATTCTGCTATCATAGTGTGCAATACGTTTTCATTTTCTAATTGGAAAACCGATAAAGAAATTCACAACGAGAAAACTTGATCTACAATTTATTTCTATAGTCACAAGTAAAAAAAGTTTTTTATGCTATTCTGTATGAGTGTGATTTGTTGTTTCTTCCGTCCTATCTGTGCATTTCTACCTATACAACGACCTCTCGGAAGTTGCCCTTCGGGCAATTTTTTTTGCAACATATGGTTTTTTCCATTCTTTTAAAAAATAAATATTTTTTTTGTCTCTCCGAAGCAAATTGAGGGAAATTTTTCTCTATGAAACAATTAGACAAACCCTTGAGCTAAAAATGAACAATAAATGAGCCGAAACAAAGGAAAGAGAATCTCAACCTATATAATTTCATCCAAGAAAAGAAAAAAATTGGAATACCAAAAGAGATGCAACTCCTAGCGCTGATTAATTTGTTCAAAGCATCAGCCCTTGCGCACATCATCTCAATTCAGTCATTAGGCAAAATCTCCTTTTTGTCATATCCTTATTCAAGACACAGAAACTTTTTTCACATCCTCGAGGCAATTATGGTGAGGTTTTTTTTAAATCGAGCAATCTTCTTTTTCAAAAATAAGCAAAAAAAACAACAAAAAAACAAAATGTCAAAACGATCTTCTATCTTTAGAGTAGATTTTTTTTGTTATAATAAGCTTTTGAATATAATTTATATGCATACTTTTTATAAATTTGTACATTTATATGACAAAAAAAGAATATCTCATAAAAATCTTGGAAAAACTAAAAGAATATCGATCTCTTGCTGATGGGATTTTGGCGTTATTAGAAGAAACAGAATTAGATGATAATATTATAGATTGAATTATCAAACTAATAGAAAATGAAGTTAAAAAACAAACAACTGAAAAAAGTAAGCAGAAGTTTACACTAATAAAAGAAAAAATTAAAAAAATTAAAGGACAAGAAGAAAATGAAAAAATAAAGAACATTGATGATATATTAGAACAAATTTAATAATAAATTACTACATGAGTGACATCAATACCATCAAAACAAGACTCGATACTGACAATCAAAAATGAGTTATCTCTGAGAAAGAGTTTAATGATAATTTTGGTAAATTAGATCAGATAGATTATAAAAAAATCAGTGAATGACTAGAAGCGAAAGATCAGCATTTTTTGACTTTATTACAAAAACCAATTTTTGAGAATATACAAAAAAAAGATCTTTTGAATAAGCAATCATTATCTGTAAATGAAATGAAGATAGTAAAACTATACTTCATGAGTTATGGTATGAATGCAAATAGAAGTGGAGATCGAGAAAAAACAACAAATCAGAAAATGGCTGAAAAGTATATGAAATCAAAAGGAATCTGGTATGGATTATGACAAGATTGATGGAATGAATTCAAAAAATGATTCAAATGAAATATGTTTAATTTCAATAAAAGCAAAGGGAAAGATATAAGCTACCCTGCTTGACCAATAAATATGAATCATCCAGATATAAAACGATTGAATGGTGAACAATTGCAAATACCTCAACAAATAGAAAATGCAAAAAAACACAACCCCTTACAAAAATTAATACAACATACAGAAAATAGAGAAATAACTACGAGACCTTTATCTAAAAAATTAGAAGAATTGAAAAACAAAAATACAATTAGTGTTTTAGATGAACTTACTTCTGTGCCAAATTGAATACTATATAACGATAACATCAAAGAAATGACCTACAACGAAAAAGAAAAAATACAAAAAATTATCGAAAATGTCTTTAGTAATCCAAGCATCAATTCAACTCAGGTAATAAATTATGTATGGAAGTTTCATTGTTCTTTATGAGATGAAAAACGATCAAATAAAACTTGAAAGAAAATAGAATGAAGTGAACTAAAAATAGCAGTAGACAATCAAGAAGGTATGAGAATTGAAATTATAAATACTTGTTATCTACTTGCACAAGCAAAATGATTTGGAGAACTACAAACGAACCCAGAAACAGCAAAAAAGAGCTTAATAAAGTTATGTAACATTTTAACTTGAAGATTCAATAGCACAGGTGCAGGTAGAATGAAGCAAAAAGACAATGATAAAAAGTTTAATAATCCAGAATTAGCAAAAGAAATTTTAGAAAATTTGATGCAAATAAACGGAACAATAGATAAAATTAGTCCAGTAGATGTATTGCAAGATGAACCAACTCTAAAAAATAAAAAATGTGAAAGTTTTATAGCGGAAGTTAGTCAAAACATACCACGACCACTATCATGAGAATTTGGGATTTTAGATCTTATATCTGTCGATGAAAAAACAAAAATATCCCAATTATCACCAACATTACAAGCAAGGACTATTGTACTCAAAAAAATCTCTGAAAAAATAAAATCTGACCTTAAACAAGTTCCGTTTGAAGCTAAATATATTCAAGAACTGAAAAACTTGTGAACAAAGGAAGCAAAAATGCAACAAGTAAAATTTGAAACTCAAAAAAAGAAGTTTAAAGGAGAAATAAAGAAAGCGGGAAAGGATAATTTAAGTAGTTATGCAAAATCAGCACAAGAATACTGATTACAATGAGCAGACACAGAAATTTTAAATTTATATAGAGATTTTGCAGTCAATAGTTTTTGGGCAGGACAATTATCTGATGAAGTGGATGATGAGATTATGAAGTATACTTGATATATCAAAGAATGATTAAAAATGTGAGCTATGCTATGATGAACAATGATATCTATGATGATTTTCCCGCCAGCTGGTGCAGCATGAGTAATGACACTTGCTAGTGTTACAACATCAGCAATAGCTGTTTGAGTAACGCAATGAATATTGACACAAATGCTTTATAAGAAAATGGATTATAACAGTTTCGCAGAGTGAGCAGTAGATATATCAAGTCAATTTGTGTTTGATACAGCAACGGCATTTCTTGGTATGAAAGTTTTTTGACCAATTATCCAAAAAAGTCCTTGATTTTTCAATGATGTAAAATATATAACTTCCAATTTATGAATTAATCTTCTTGATGTAACCGTATGAGCAACAGCAGAATGAGTAAGACAAATGTGAGTAAATGAATTGTTTGATAAACAAGAAAACGTAGATATTTTGCAAATGATCAGAGCATGATGAATGATGGCAACAGTATTTTTCATGGTGTCATGATGATTTCATGCCAAGTTACCTGTAGATGATATGCTCAGTCATCTGAAAGCAAATGACCCGAAAATTAATCCAATTTGATTTAAAAAATTAAATATAAGTGAAATTGATTATCAAAATAGTATTAAGTTATTGGAGTTGAAAAGTAATGCTTTGAAAAATGCTTTAAAAGATGCTGAATTAGAAAGAAAAATAAGACAAATTAATGAAGAAATAATAATACTTCAAAAAAAAATAAAAGATATTGAAAGTCAATTAATTTTTGACAAGTCAAATAAAGATTTGATAAAAGAAAGCAGGTCGATAAAAAAAGAAATATACAATAAGCGATTAGAAAAAAAAGTTTTTTTGAAAAAAGAAATCCCATGACATGATCTTGGTTTATCTGAGAAAAGAAGTCTCTTTGTAGAATGATTAAAGGATCAATCAACCATAAAAGATGTGATAATAGAATATCCTAGACTTTGAGTAATTTCAGAAAATTTGGTCATTAGAAACTTTGAGCAAAAAATAGTGAAAGAGCATCTTGATGACTTAAATTTATTATCAGATAAAACCCTTAAAAAAATATGAAAAAGTGAAATTGTAATATTTTTATCAAACCAAACATTTACTGGACGAGAAGATAACATAAAGTTTAAATGAGTCCAGCCACGTTGATGGGATAAATGAAATACTCGAGATAGTGTTGCTTGAGCGAGTAAATGAAATAGAGTGTATTCATGAGAAGGAAGACATGGTAGTAAATCACTTGTCCTACATGAATTATGACATTCAATAGATAATATTTTTAATATTACAAATTCCCCAAAATTTAAAGAATTTCATAAAAGATTTTATAACAATCTAACCTCTTATTTTCAACAAAATGGCCCTTGATGATATGCATGATGCCAAGAATTTCGAGCAGAATCTATAGCTCAATTTTACAAATATTGAGAGAAAAAATTCACTAAAATATATGACCAGGAATTTACAGATTATATCAAAGCTAATATAGAATAATATAAGATAAATAGTTTTATTCTTTTAAAGAAACAAAATGTACATATCTAAATTACAAGACGGAAGCCTACTAGTACCGATTAGGTCTGAAGACAAAGTAGAAGGAGTCAACATAGTATGAGATGCTATGACCAAGATAGAAGTAAATAATCCTGAATATAAAAAATATCTTGATATTTATGAAAAAGATTTAATTGTCATTATGAATAAAAAAAAGATTTTAGAAGCAGAACAAACTTCGTCTATTCAAAAAATTTAAATCTTGCTCTCCTGTTATTTAAGAGAATGATTTGATGTAAAAGATTTTGAATATTGGTTTTATAAAAAAATAAAGTTTGGTATAAAGTTGATTTTAAAACATTAAAAAACAAATATCTGGGATAATGGAACTTAAAAAACAGCCTAATGAAAAATGAATAGATGAATTCTATCCCCAAATCAAATCTAAACCCACCAAAAAAAGTTTCTGGGAACTACAGAAGCGAACGAATAGAAATGAAAGGTCTGTATCTAAAATTCACAAACAAAAAGGAGACTAATCGCCTAACAGAGCCTGTAACGATATCCATCGGACATCGTACGAGGTTCAGGCGTTGTTTAAGGCGTCGGTTTACACCTAAATATTTTATTCAACAATTTTCTCCCTGTATCTATCTGGAATAAATCTCTTTTTTTCTGCGTCTGAAAAGATACACCTAGAGTATGGAGGATTTGAAAAAATATCTTAGAACTACGCCAAAATATTTGCAATTACTTGCAACCAATTGAATCACTACGATTCGTGATTTTTTTCTGAATTTTCCTAGAACCTATGAGGATAGAAAAAATATTGTTTTACTACAAGATATCCAAAGTGAACAAGTACAATATACGGTCAAACTGTTTATAGATTCAATGAGTGTTATTAGAACTGGGAAAGGGAAAAAAATAATTGTCTTTCAAACGCATGATGAAACTGAGCAAAAAGCGACAGTGAATTTTTTCTTTGCGCCTTTTTTGTTGGCTCATATCAGAGTACACCAACGGTATCTTGTTATTTGAAAACCGAAAAATGACAAATGAAAGGTGTCGTTTTGGCATCCAGAGATGATCCTCACCGAAGATACCACACAGATACTCGAGGAAGAAAATGATGAAGCGCAAGAAGAGGAGTTGATTTTTGAAGGTGGCGCGATCGTAGAAAAAGTGAAAAAAACAGATATTTCGGATGAAAAAGCACTTGCAGATGCTCGTGTACAAGAGATAAAACAAGAGGAATCGTACCAAGTCAATCGCATCTATCCTGTCTATTCGGAGATGCAATGAATTAGGTCCTGATGGTTCGCCAAAAAAATTCGAGAAAACCTTCATCATATACCAACTTTATTTAGTGAATTTCTACCGAGCGAAATCTTAAAAGATAATGCTTTGATGGACTATCCAACTGCTGTCAAAAATATGCATTATCCTGATTCAATGGAAGAGGCAAAAGAAGCTCGCTATCGTATCTCTTTTGATTCGCTTCTCACTGTGCAACTTGCTTCATTGATCCAAAAATACTCCTACCAGAAGTGACATACTTTTCATAAACAGGAATTGGATCGAGATGTCGTCAAAGAGATGCTTGATGTGATACCTTTTGAACTGACAAAAGCCCAAAAAAAATCTATCAAAGCAGTTGTAGAAAATCTCCATGAGACCAAGCCAATGTTGCGTTTGTTACAAGGAGATGTTGGAAGTGGAAAAACAGTTGTCGCAGCGATTGCCGCGTATTATGTTATCAAGAAATTTGGTTGACAAGTCGCATTTCTTGCGCCGCTTGAAGTGCTTGCACAGCAACATTACGCGAGCATTGCAAAAATACTTCTTCCTTTAGGTATTCGCGTGGCTTGTATTACTGGTTCTACGCCAACAGCAGAAAAGAAAAAAATCAAAATAGCATTGGTGCAATGAACAATAGACGTTATAATAGGCACCCATGCATTGTTGCAAGATAGTATTGATTTTCACAAGCTATTTTTGGTTGTGATAGATGAACAGCATAAATTTGGTGTGCGTCAAAGAGCATTTTTCAAGAAGTTTGGTTCACCACATATTTTACAAATGACAGCGACGCCGATTCCTCGTTCTATGGCATTAGCATTTTTCGGGGAGTTTGATGTCAGTACGATTGATGAAATGCCAGCGGGAAGGAAAGTAATTACCACCAAAATTATCTCTGAGAGCGAATTTAAAAAGCTCAAACAACGAGTGCTTACCAAATTATCACAGAATCAGAGATTGTTTATCGTCACACCATTGATAGATGAGAGTGAGATCATGCATGAACTGAAATCCGCAAAACAAGAATATGCAGAGACGGTAGAGTTGTACAAAGAGTTAGAATGAAAAATTTGATTGCTCCATGGTAAATTGAAACCTGCTGAAAAACAAGAAGTTATGAGAAAATTTAAATCAGGTGAGTATATGATTTTGGTGTCGACTACTGTAATCGAGGTGGGAATTGATGTGCCAGAAGCGACCATAATGATTATCAAAAACGCTGACAGATTTGGTTTGGCGCAATTGCATCAATTACGTGGTCGTGTAGGAAGAAGTGATGTGCAATCATATTGTTTTTTGGAAACCAAACATAAATCAGGCGATGCTTACAAACGTTTGCGTGCGATGGAGCAGTATTCCGATGGTTTCAAACTTGCGGAGCTTGACTTGCAGTATCGTGGTGCCTGAGAGTTCCTTGGAACACGCCAAAGTGGTATTACTGATATACCGTATGAGATGATGGCAAATACAAAATTTTTGGAACAAATCCAGCAGACAGCTATTTCGATTTTGGAAAAATATCCTTGATTGGAATGACTAGATGGGTTAGCCGCTCAGATGGAAAAGATAGAAGGAGAGTTGTTGGTGTAGTTTTTTTAAAAAATATATCCGCATTAACAGCAGATTGAAAGAAACTGGCGGTTAAAAGTGAGCAAAATAATACAGAAAAGGAGGAAATACTAGTAGAAAAGTTCTGTCATAGCAGTAGAAGACGCTAAAAATTACATCTTAATATATTTTACAAATAATTTCTTGTTAAAAAAAAGAACCGCTAAAAAAACGCGGTTCTAAATTTTTTGCTACAGTGGTTTTAGATCACACCGATATAGGCTAGAAACCTCTCGTATGTGAAGCTGGATCCTTTTGCTTTGTACTCGTTGTACGTTGCTCTAGCAAGAGCACTCAACATAGCTGATGCATTGATTTCCTGAAAGATTTCTCTGCAGACATCAAAGAGCCCTGCAATTTTCGCAAGTTCTATGATGCTTTTTAGTGGCCTTTCAAATTCCGTTTTTCGCATCCCGCTTTCTTGTGCTGCTCTCAAAAGAGGGCCAAAGAAGAAAAGAATGAAATTTTCAATTAGTTCGTCATTGAATCTTCTTTGTAATTCAGCAACGATTTTTTCATTTGCTGGATTTTGTAGCCAGCTTTCTGTCAACGCATAATACTGTTTGTTTTTCATAGTCAATTTTTTTATTTGTTTGTTATTTTTTTGTTTACTACTTGATTATCATAGTTATTTTGTTTCAAATGTCAAGTCATCTGTAAAAACTATTCAATTGTGGAGAGTCAAAATTGTACTGCAAAATGTGCACTACAAAAGGCTAACTCTGTCTTATTGTTCGTCACTTCATACGATTTCCCAATCTGTTCCTTTTATATAAACACCACCACGGTAGTCATCTTTTTGGAGCGTCCCGATAAGATTCACAATCATTCATGGTTTCAATTGTTCAACGTCAGCTCCTGCTCATCGAAAAAGAGCGTTGATTGCTGTGTCTTCATAGCGAGCGTGTATTTTCAAATGTCCATTTCCATTTTTGCCGACTTTTTCTATTTTTTCTACCAATACATGTTCAAAGAAAAAAGTTGGTTCCTTATTGCCTTCCCCGAATGGAGCGAAACTGTTTGCTATTTCTAGACTTTCACTTGTGTATTCGTGAGGATATAGGATGCTATCAATTTCATATTTTTTTTCTTTTGAGGTCAACAGTCGTTGTTGTGAAAAAGTTGTAATCGTCTGATGAAACGCAGGAATATTTTCTATTTTTATTGTTAGTCAACCCGCTTGTTTATGGCCACCGTAGCGCTCTAAGAGGTCACTACTTGCATAGAGTAAATCAATCACGCTTGCGTATTCTGGCGAGCGAAGCGAAGCCACGGCGAAGCCGGTTTCCTCGTTTTCTGCATAGATGATGGTTGGTTTGTTGTATTTTTCTGCGAGTCTTCCTGCGACAATTCAAATAATTCCTTCATGAAATGTTTTGTCTCACACAAGGATAAACGGATCTTCTGGATTGATCATGGTTTCTGCGGTTTTCGCGCTATCTTCTTGCAATTTTTTTCTTTGGGTGTTTAGCTTTTCTAAATTCTCAATGTATGTTGCTTGTTTTTCTCAGCTAAACATCAATGTGTACAAACTTTCATATGGCGTTTGCACTCTTCATCATGCGTTTAACCTGGGCGCAACCATGAAACTTATATGATATGTCTCAAGTGGTCATTTTATTTTTAACGAATCAATAAATCATTGGATAGAAGGAGGAATTCATTTTTTTGCGTTGATACAGTGTAATCAGTATTTTACAAGAAGCCTATTTTCGTCAAGAAGTGGCATACAATCGGCGACAGTTGCGATCGTCACAAGTGGTAAAAAATAATGAAATATGTTATTTTTCACTTTTTGATCGGTTATGAGACGCTCGGTGAGGGCCTGTATTACTTTGAATGCTACCGTTGTTCCGCATATTTCTTTGAAGCGGACATTCTCGGATATTTGTGGATTTACCACCGCAAGAGCATCAGGAATTTCTTGTAGTTGTTTGTGATGGTCGGTAATAATCAAATCTAATCATAATTCTTTCGCATGTTTCGCTTCTTGTATCGCAGTGATGCCGTTGTCCACTGTGATAACCAAGTTGACGCCTACGGCGTGGATTTCATCCAAATGGTATGTTTTTATCCCATATCCATCATCCAATCTATGTGGGAGTCTAATGCTTATGTCGGGGTAGTGCAAGAATTCTTTGAAAAATTTGTACAGTGAAAAACTAGAACAAACGCCATCGACATCGTAGTCTCCAAATATCATAATTTTTTCTTTTTTCTCAATCGATTGTATGATTCTCGCAACTGCTTTTTCCATGTCATGTATCTCTCGTGGCGATTGTCGATAACGAGAAAAAGTAGGATTAAAGAAATCATCTGGGCTGTCAGAAATGTTTCTTGCTTTTAATAATCTTTCTTTTAGTGGTATATTGTTGTCTTCTTTTTCACAGTGGATATTGTAATTCATTAAAAAAAATATACGAAAAACTATCTATAAAGAAAGGGAAAAAACTAGGACAAAATTATATCATTCAGGTGTGTGTCAAAATCATTATCGCCCAAATAGCAGTTATCATGCCTGCAAAAAATGGCAATTGACGTATGGATTTACTAGGTTTATAGAGCTTTTGTAAACCTGCGTATATGAGACACAATACGCCAGCTAGGATGATATAGTAACTGAAATGTTCTATTGCCAATACTCGTGAGAATCCTTCTAGATTCGTAATTGACTGAACTTGTAAAAAGTACTCTCGAGCGCCAAATTGTATCCCCAAAAGAGGTGCAACCCATACATCGCCAGAACCAAATCATTCTCCATCAAATCATAATGATACGTTGTCGCGTTTCAATCTTCGCGCAACATACCATCTCGCGAACCAGTAGAAAGCGAGAAAAAACCCTAAAAATACTAATCCAAAAACGAGCGCATAATATCGGCCACCAAATCATGCTACGGCATTGGTTTGTCAGAAAAATGATCCAGGCAGATTTGCTACAAAGAGCGCTGAAAGCAATGCGGTTAGAAGTCGCAATGGTTCGTGGAGGTTCATCGTTTCTACGTCATGTATCAACAACAAATATGATGTTCGAATAAGTAATAACCACAAAATACAAATTGTGAGTGAAACACCTCAGGTTTGAGATAGAACCAATCCACCCAACACCACAAATAGTAACCCACATCCAATTTCTCGCCAAACATATATTGGCGATATTTTTTTCTTACAGTAGCGACATTTTCCTCCTGTGCTTATATAGCTAACCAAGGGGATTAGATCTTTTGTGTGAAGTGTGTGTTTGCAGCTAGGACACTGAGAGCGTCATCGAAGAATTGTTTGTATCGCTTCTTTCCGTTTTTTGTGTGCTTTGTTTTCTGCACTTCCAAAAATGTCGCTAAACGAAAAATCCGCAAGTCTGCTAGAAATAACCGAGCCAAACGATCCAAAGATCAAGCCTAGTACAAAAAAAATTGCTAAGAATAGGAACATATTTATTGTCATAGGCATAATCTACGGTTTTTTTTTGTTTTTGCAACATCTTGTATTTTTGTCTTGAATCTCTACCATTTCCCACATGCGTAAGTTTTTGATATTTTTTTTCTCATTTGTCTCGCTTTACCACATTCTTGTGACATATTTTTCATTTGGCCAGGGGTGGCTGTCACCGTATGTTCTGTTGCTTATAAGAGATTTAGGTTGGATAGTGGCGATCTGAGTTTTTCTACTAGATGGGTTTTGGACTAAATGATGGGGGAGAGAGATTTGGAATAAATTTTTTTATAGATGGGGATGGCCGTTGGTAATTGCACTAGCGTTGGTAGTGATGGGGATAATCGTTTCAATTTGCCTTGGTGTTTTGACTAATCAAATATTTGTTGGTATAAAATACTCATTATATTATCTACTACCATTTTTTAGTGCGATATACCTGGGATTATATCTAAAAAAAAGCTCAGAGATATCTTGATGAACTGCTTTCAAAAAGATTATTCATTTGGTGCGAATTGGTACAATCGTTATTATTGTGGCTGGATGGATATGGCAGATTGCCAAAAATATTTTTCCTGATTTTTTTATGCAATTTGGGTATGGTCCTTTGGGTGACTATGTGTTTGGAAGCAATCCACCTTTGTATTATCTAACTTGACCGCAGGGATTCCAAAGATTGAGTGGAATTTTTTCGGGACCAAATAATTACGGATATTTTTTGGTAGCTTTCTTTTGATTGTATTGGTTTGGAATTAGACATTATGTTTCCAAAAAAAATGTAAAAGTACTGTTGTGGGCATTATATATAGCAACGCTTTTAGCTACATTTTCAAGGGGAGCGATATTGTGAATGTTGATACAAGTTATTTTGATTAGTTATGTTGTTTATCACACTGAGAGGAAAATTATTGCGTGGGCTATTGTTGCTTGAGTCGCAACCGTTGGGATGCTAAGTTTTCTGAAGCGAGAGTCTACTATAGCGCACTTACAAGCAAAATTTTCTAGCTTGCAGTATGTTTCTCATGCGCCACGAGGGTTTTGATTGTGATCGAGTTGACCAAGTTCTCTATCGCAATGATGATATCTACCAGAGAATTTTTTTGTACAGATAATGATGGATATGGGAATTTTGGGATTTGTCCTCTGGGGAGTAATGTGGATAGTATTATTATATAAATCTCGTGATTTGTATATACACAATAAAGAATATCGTAATGTGGTCTTTTTTCTCAGCGTTTGATTTATCGGTTTGATGATAGAGTGATTATTTTTGCATGTGTTAGAAGATAGCATGGTCAACTACCTATATTTTATAACGCGATGATTGGCTTTGGGATATGCTGAATATCGTCCTATTTGACACAAAAAAATCCCTTTTGAAAAAATTTCTTAACAGGCGAATAGGGTATATAGATTGGTTTAATGATTAATGATTCATAATTAACTAACACACCGCTTCGTTTTTTTTACAAGCAGATAAAAGCGGCTCGTTCAGAGGTATGTTTAAAAAAAACCCCGAACATATTGCGGGGGTTTTTTCTATAAGATTATTCTACATATTTATCTGACGATAAACACATTTGTGATTACATATGAAAGTCACATAACAACCAATCATATCAAAATATAAATAATATTTTTTCTCAGTTTCTTTTGCATTGCTTCGTCAGTAGGTTTTGTCAGTATTTGTACTGCCTGAATGATAATCATCACAAGGAGAAAAATCCCTATAAATCACATTAAATAGTTTATAATTGTGAATACGAAAGGAACGTTTTTATCCACACCTCATCATATAGAAGAAAGTGTTGTAGCATATAAATTTACCACCTCTTCTTCTTTTCCATAAACAGCCTCAATCAGAGCTTTTGAAAAAATGATAACGAGAAGACCAAATGCGTTTCGCTTAAGGATGGCGCCTGCTTGTTTCGCTCATTCGTCTTTATTGCTTAAAAGTAAATTGATTGCGCGCACCAGTGCGATAACAAACAACAAGCCCATTATAAAATACATCAAAAATCTAACAAATGGGAATATCATTTTGCTGTACAGATTACTAGCAATCTCCGGTCAAGAAAGTGTCAATCAATTATTGTCTCTAAATATTCATCATCCACCAGCTCAACCATAGAGCGTATATGCAAGGAAACTTGCGGAGCTGATTAATATAATTCCTACTACACCCCATATAATATAGTTCATTCCTTTCTTTTTTGCATCGTCGCTTGTTGATGTCATAATACTATAAAACCCAAACATCGCCTGAGCAATACCAAAGAAAATCATTAGAGGAAGAAGTATCTTCGTAAGCACTGATATGATAACCTTGGTAACAGCACTTCTACCACCTTCCTCAGCTCAATCATAAGTTGTTTGTACGGGCGTGTTGTCTAATCATGATGTGCTTAGATCAAGTGCCTCTAGATATCATGTACTAACCGCAAAAGTTGGTAGTCAAATGCTTCCAAATGCTATGATTCCCAGAAGAGTAATGATTGTTTTTTTCATGGATGATAAGTTATTTTTAAATATATTTTTATTTTTTTTCTACAAGTGACATGATGTTGTTTCGTGTTATTTTTTTATCAATAATTATTTGTTTTTTGCGAAAGATTGCGAAGATACCGAGCAAAACAGCAATTATTACAAAAGCAGCAACTGCTTGTGAGATATCAACAAAAATTTTATTTTGAAATACATACTTGCCTAGTAGCAACATGAATAGACTACCGCCAAGAGCATACAATAGATAATTACCATATTGAAGATAGCTTTCTATAAAAGGTTTGTCTTGTTCCGAAAAGGTAATATTGTTTGCTTCCAATGTTGGTTTTATCGCTGGAGCAAGAAACAACACCGAGGCAAGAGCCACCAACTGTTTGGTCTCAATCATACTATTTTGATTTTCTGGACTCATTATTTTACATTTGTAGTGATAAATTCTTTTTCATATGCTGAAGCGATAATCTTTGCTCCAATATGATGGCTCCCTGCAAACAGTAGTCCTTCCCCAATTCACGCTGATATAAGACGTTCTTTTTCTGCGTCTGATAGCCCTATGAGTTGATCTAATGTTTTGATAGAAGCGGTTGATTGTTTAAGCAAAATTTGTGTTGCTGAGTTGGAAATAATCGGTTTACCATAGTTGGAATTCGCGAAATCTTCAATGTCTTGTGAAATAGTACTGATGCCGAGCCCATATTTCCTTGCTCTTTTTATCATACCGAATAAAAAGCTGGCTGATATTTCGTTTTTCATCATAATCCATGCCTCATCTACCACAAGCAATCTTTTTTGTTTTCTGGATCTAATCATTGCCCAGATATAATTAAGAACGTTGTACATCGCTGGTGTTTTTAGAGATTCTTCAATATCTCTTATACTAAAAACAGTTAGAGGACTATCTAGATTAACGTTTGTCGGGTTGTTAAAGAGTTTTCAAAATGTTCCGCTAGAATATTTGCTTAATTTTACCGCAAGGAGATTGCCTCATTCCATACCTTCAAGTACATTTATTAGATCTTCCATCAATGGTGGTTTTTTGTCAGAGTAGTCAGAGCGATCAAGAGTGATCTCTTTCAAAGCATACGTTGATTGTAATGCCTTATCCAGAAGTGCTTCTTCTTCAGCATTCAAACCGTTGATTAGCACTGAAATCATTCAGATTAAACTTGCAATTTGTGATCTTAATAGGTCTCAAGGTCAGTATTCTGAGTCTTCTAATTTCGGAGGTAGATCAAAAGGGTTTATATATTGCGAAGAGTTCATTGCGATATTTACATACGTACCGCCTACTTTGTCACAAAGCGCTTTGTATTCGTTCTCCGGATCGATTACAATCGTAGGAATTCCAAGCAATAGATATCTGAGGATTTCTAGTTTTACAGTAAATGATTTACCTGCACCTGATGTTGCAAGTACGATACTATTTGCATTCGGAAGTTTACCTGAAAATCTATCAAAAATAATAAGTGATCAGGTTTGTTGGTTGATTCCATACAGAATTCCAGTTTGTTCAATTAAATCGTTTGCGATAAAAGGAAATGCTCCTGCTAGAGAGGTGGTTACCATGCTTCTAGTGATTCATAGGTCATCAATCCCTAATGGTGTGCAACTTTTTATCCCTTCATCCATACGTTGCGTGGCTGGTTTTACTCTCATTCCATATCAAGAAGCCTTTTGTTCATACTTTTTCCCTTCCTCATCCATCTTTTTTTCCTCAGGCGTATAGAGAGAAAAATAATGAGACACTTCAAAATATCTTTCTTCACGAGTAGCAAGTTTTTGTCTAATCTCTTCCACGTCACGATATTCTAGCTGTACGTCTGTATCTACTGTTATTCCTTTTGCTGTTAGATCATTCAATTCAGCTTTAAGTTGTGTCGCACGTCTTTTTAGAACTGATTGAATAGATGCGTCGTCTTCTGGATAAATAAACCATGTCATATCCCACTTACTATAAAACCCAAAAAGGTCTCTAGTCCAGAGAGCTTCCATGTAAGAAGGGTAGTTTTCAGCGTAGTATGTTTTGCCATATAGACCAGAAATGTTTGCAATGTTCCCTTTGACTTCCCAATAACTTGGCGCGATGTGTGATTTATAATCTCACAGAGAAGCGATATATTCCTTTTCAACCCCTTGTATATATGCTCTCATTGAAGAGCTGAGCATCTTGTCCGAATAGTCCTTATCTGGTATGCGAACAATTTCTCTGAGTTGTTCTTGTAGTGAAATATTAGATTTCTCTGCATCTGTTTTTTCTTGTTCTGGATTGAATTCATCCTTCTTATTATCCTTTTTTACTGTACCAAAAATCCATCAAAAAAATTCATTAAAAAATCATTTTTCGCCGGTTGGAGTATTTGTTTTGGGTAAAACATACTCTGGAAATCAGCCCTGTTTTATGGCGTTTGTATAGTTTGTATCAAAATATTGGTTGAGTAGTGATGACATTTTTTTTGTTTTTTTATAAAACACACTTATAGTATAGTTATTTCTTTGTAGAATCGAAAAATATTGAGCTTATTCATCTATATAATCGAATCTTTTTATTGACATTTTCTCTGTTTTGTGTATTATATATAAAACTAGCAATAATCATGTTTATTTATATTACAAATGCATAAAAGTGTCCCATCTTCCAAAAAATATAAAAAACCACTTACATGACGCTCCTTGATCACAAGAATCGAATTTTTCTGATAAAAGCAATCTAATATTACACACAGAAAAAGAAAAAAAACAATATGGAAAACTCGAAAAAGAGATTAAATGTACATTAAATGAACTCTTGCTTTTAAATAGGATACATAAGGCAAGAGAAGCGACTTCCAGAGGATTATCTATCACCAAAAAATTCAAAATTAGAGAACTTATGAGAGAGGAAAATGATAAGTATTTGGCAAATCCAGCAAATATAAAAAGAGCGACTGTCGAATATAATGAAAACAATGTCAAAAACCAACTTTTTGATCTCCTTGAAAGGAATATTACAGATGATACTATTCTTATAAAATATAAGGAGTGAATTAATCATTTTTTTGATGAATATTTACGCAAACCAAATATAGAATATCTAAGAAGCCACCTTTTTTATGAAAAATTTTTGAGAGGATATCACAAGGAACACAAAAACAGCAAAGATGATATCTCTCTTGAAAAATTTAATGTTATTTCAAAAGTCGCAAAAATATTACAAGAAAGATTGGGAAACGAGGCGTTTGATCTAGTTGAAATAGATTGAAAAGAAACAGTTTCAATATCCCAAAAATCGCTTAAGTATATATCGGCTATTTTTAGCAACGTAAACACCGTTTGGAAAGAGCGAGGAGGTGATCTAAATCAAGTTTTTCACGATGGAGATTTCCCTTTTATTGGTAGTGATGAAATAAAATCTTTTGACTCATATGTGAATGTGCTTTGTTATCTGCTTTCTCACAAAAAACATAATCCATCTTCAACATGATGACAAGATTGAGATGCGGAATGGACAAAAAAAACATGACAATATTCAGATATGTTATGGGCTTGCACAGACCCATCTTTAGAGTTTCATACAGATGCTTTCCTTTCAAGAGATACAACCACGTTCCAATGGAGTACTGCTACCAGGAAAATGTTTGAAAAAGCTGTTGAGTTACTAAAAACAGAAGTAAAAACATATAATCAAAAAACGGGCAATAATTTTATCATAACCGCCAGATTAAAATCACTTTCTTCATGCATAGAAAAAATTATAGAAGGAAAAAAACTAAATGATATAATGGGTTTTCGTGTTTCTATAGAAGATGCAAACACTGCTCATTTTAACGACATAAAAGAAATTAGCGAAAACCGATTGGCAAGATTAAACGTAAATATGAGTTCTGATGTTTTTTGAAGTGACCTATTACAAGATATTAAAGGGAAAAAATTTATGATTCAATCTGTGGTATTTGACAATAAATCAGTATTAGACGAGAATCAAATAGAAGAACTGCAAAAATCGATTTCTACATTGTTGCCAGAAACAACAGTGCAAAAAAGACAGCCTAAAGAAAATCCTTACATCAAAAAAGAAGAATGGACTCAACTTATGAAAACAAACTATCCTACGGTTTACTCCGACACAGAAAAATGGAGCATACTATGCAAACATTATGATAATTTTTCTAAGGGATCTAGTAGATGAAATAATGGTGCTTATAAAGATTTCAAAGAAAACATAATTTGTAACTACGTAGATCAAGATGGGGAGATTAGACAAAAAGGAGTTGAGTTACAATTTGATGATCTAGAAAACAATGTATGATTGGCAAATTATAATATTAGGAATGCAGAAAGAGCTATAAATACAGCGAGTAACAGCATGTTCATGAAACCACTAAGACAAATTACAAGGATGGTTGAAACTCATCTTAAGAAAATGGCGAATCAGGTCGCAGGGAAAGGGGAAAAATATTCTATTATTGATTTTTGAAATGGCATCAAGCAAGACATATCACAGTTCGTGTGTAGAGATAGAAGAAATTCTGTCGATATCGACAAAACCATTGTTGAAATTATTAATTATTTTATCAAGCAAGGTAAATTTATTTTTTATGCGGATGTTAAACAAAAAACATCAAAATTACCAAAAGGTTTGCTTATAGCCCAAAACTTGCATGACCCATATATTGCAGATAATCTTTTTATTTGTTCAAATCTTTGACTTTCTAAGCAACAACACTCATATTTGTTACCTAACCGGTCTGATAAAATTTGAATTTATATGCCAAATACGGAAAATATTTGATGGATGAAATTGTGGGAGATTTTAGATTACATGAACTTGGGTAAGAAAAAATTCAAAGAATTAGCACATGTCCCAGAGGGAATCCAAACAATAGCTTATGATGAGGTTTGAAAAGAGAACGAGGTAAACCTAATCCATGAAAATGAGGAAGAATAATTTTTATTTTTTCGATTATTGTTATAGTCCTTTTGTGCAATTTAATATATTCTAATTTCCTGCATTTTTTTCATTTTTGATTGCAATTAATAAGCGAAAAAATACACTATCCTAATCCGCAAGGATACTTTTTTATTCCTATTCATAAAGATGGCAGTTACACGTGAAGAGGTACTCTATCTTGCAAAATTATCCGCATTGCGTCTTTCCGAAGAAGAGGTCGGAAAACTAACTGGTGATATGGAAAATATTGTTTCGTATTTCAATCAGTTACAGGAGGTCGATACAAGTGACGTGACACCTCTTTTACAGGTTATAGATGGCATTCAATCTCCGCTATATGAGCACGTAGACGTCTATTCGGATCCCGATTGATTAGTACAAAACACACACCATCAAATTAATCATAGAAATATTGTAATTACAAACAAAAAGCAAACCAATTGAGAAATATAAATCACAGATTAACCTTTATTTATTATAGATAACTATTTAATTACAATGGCAACACCCTTAGAAAAAGTGAGAAATGTCGGTATTATCGCGCATATTGATGCGGGTAAAACTACTACAACAGAACGTATTTTGTATTACACAGGAAAGAGCCACAAGATTTGAGAGGTTCATCAATGAGAAGCAACGATGGACTGGATGGAACAGGAACAAGAAAGAGGTATTACAATCACTTCTGCTGCAACTACTTGTATGTGGAAATGACACCATATCAATGTAATTGATACTCCATGACACGTGGATTTTACTATTGAAGTAGAGCGTTCTCTTAGAGTGCTAGATGGTGCAGTTTGTGTACTTTCTTCTTCAGATGCAGTACAACCTCAGACTGAGACAGTATGGAGGCAAGCTGACAAATATCACGTTCCAAGAATGTGTTTTGTAAATAAAATTGACAAGATCGGAGCTAACTTTAAGCTTTGTGAAAAAGAGATCAAAGAAAGACTATCTCAAAAAGCGTGCGCTTTACAACTTCCATATGGAGAAGGCGCAGAGTTCAAAGGTGTTGTTAGTTTGGTACATATGAGATACTTTACATTTGAAGGTGAAAACTGATCAGAAGAAGTAGAAAGAGATATCCCTGAGGATTTCCTTCCAATTTGCCAAGAGTATAGAGAAAAAATGCTCGATGCTATTTCAGCATTTGATGACGAATTAGCAGAAAAGTTCCTTGGAGGTGAAGAGATTTCAATCGCACTTATAAATAGAGCAATTAGAAAAGGTGTTATCTCAAATCAATTTTATCCAGTACTTGTAGGTACTGCATTGAGAAATGCGGGTGTACAACTTATGTTGGACCATTTAGTTGATTATTTGCCATCTCCGCTTGATATTGGAGCTGTTCATGGAACAGATGTAGATGATCCAGAAGTTGCTATGACCAGAGATCCTAGTGATGATGTTCCTGCTTCGGCATTAGCATTTAAAATTATGACGGATCCATACGTAGGTACTCTTACATTTGTGAGAATATACTCTGGAGTGATAAGATCTGGTGACGCATTGTTAAATCCAAGAACAGGCGAAAAAGAAAGAATTTGACGTTTGTTGTTAATGCACGCGAATAAAAGAGAAGAGATATCTGAGATTCATGCAGGACATATCGCTGCATTCTTGGCTTTGAAAGACGTAAAAACATGAGACACACTCTGTGATCAAAAACAACCGATTATGCTTGAAAGGATGGAATTCCCTGAGCCAGTTATCAATATCGCAGTTGAACCAGCGTCTAAAAAAGATCAAGAAAAAATGGGTCTAGGTCTATCAAAACTTGCATACGAAGATCCTTCGTTTAAATTCTATACTGATGAAGAATCTGGGCAAACTATCATCGCTGGAATGGGTGAGTTGCACTTGGAAATTATAGTTGATAGATTGAAAAGAGAACACAAAGTAGAGGTAGTTACTGGTAAACCACAAGTTGCATATAGAGAAGCTATTACTAAAAACGCTGACGGAGAGGGTATCTTTAAGAGACAAACAGGTTGACGTGGACAATATGGGCACGTTGTACTTCATATGGAGAAACTCCCTGAAGACAGTGAGAAAACATATGAATTTAGAGATGATATAACGGGTGGTGTTATTCCAAAAGAATTTATTCCAGCTATTGATAAGGGTGCTCAAGAGATGATGAGACAAGGTCCTCTTGCTGGATATCCAGTAATCGGAGTTAGAGTAGCACCATTTTATGGTTCATTTCATGATGTGGATTCGTCAGAAGTATCGTTCAAGGTTGCTACATACAAAGCATTTAAAGATGCGTTTATGAAAGCAAGTCCTGCACTTCTAGAACCGCTTATGTCTGTAGAAGTTACAACACCAGATGATTACTTGGGAGATGTAATGGGTGATCTTTCGTCAAGACGTGGTATGATTCAATGACAAGATCAAAAAGGTAACGCAATGATAATCAAAGCAAAAGTACCTTTGGGAGAAATGTTTGGATATTCAACACAACTCCGTTCTATGACACAAGGAAGAGCATCATATTCTATGGAATTCTCTAATTATGAAAAAGTTCCAAACAATCTTGCAACTCAAATCATGGAAGAAAGAAAATGAAAATTGAAAAAAGATGACTCTGAATAATAAATTATTGTATATACAATGTATTACATAAAAAAAATCCCTGCCATCGACGGTGGGGATTTTTTAGATTATAAGAAAATTGAAATATAAGGATTTTATTTTATCTTATCCTCAAATCCAGTACGCTTTCTTATCTCTGGTATAATGTAATTATTAAAAATGATAATCAAAACTCATCTACATATCTCTCATTCAAACATTCTTTTTTTGATCTCAATTGCATATTTATTTGTTGGTATTTTTGTAAATTCATTTGTGCATAACTGTAATATTTCTTTTTCTTTATCATTTAGTGGATTTTCTATCAACTCATTTTTATATTCTTCGGGAATGGGTATTGTGGAAAAGTCTATCTCGTTTACTTTGAGAAAAAGTGGTGTATATAATGAAGTAAACTGTAATATTTCATTTAAAGCGCTACCAAATCATCTATCTATGGTTGGGAGATTTCCCATTTTTAGAGTTCATTCTTGAGATTCTCATGATGTTTCCGACATTAAAATAGTTGGTTTGATAAATAAATTTATGCAAATATTTTTGCCATCTTTTCTTTGATAGTTTCTTCGGTCTCTAAGACTACATATTTTTCTCCTAGTTTTTTGAAGAAGACAGTAATAATTCTCGTGAAGCCACCTATTGTCTTTTCTGGATTGTTGTTTCCTTTTTTAGTATCAGCGATAAAATGTGTGAAACTATCTGCACCAAAAAAAGCTAATGTTGTTTTTAATGGGAATCTAAGTAGTAAACTTTGTGAACTGACAAAATTTTTGAGTAGTTCATTTCAAATCTCTTCAGAAATATTGAAAATAAGTCACCTTTCTTCCAATAAAACTACTGATTTGATGTGTGGTTTTGCTTTTTCCAAAAATGGTTCAAACATTTTGATATATTTTTTCCCAGTATCAGGAGTTCCATCCATCAGCCCTTTCCAAAACGCTTCAAACATTTCATCATCGGTTGGCATCCCAATAATTTTTTCTGTACTAATAGCTTCAGTCATTTTGTTTTCTTAAAAATAAAGTACTATAAGTATATCCAGAGCTCTTTTTTTGTCAAATTTTTGATGAGACCAGTCTGGGCTGAGCTAGAAATGCACAAATATCAATATATAATCGTACTATCGTTCCTAAGATTTACCCCTTTTAACACCAACAGATCCTATACGAAACTAAAAAAAACTCTGCTGATGAGAGCAGAGTTCGTTTTTTTGCGAGCAGAGAAAAGGACAACGTTCCACAGGCATATATTTGGATTAAAATAATCCGTTGTTGTTGCTTATTTGATCTTTGAAACTCTCTAAATCTTCTTGTGCAAGTTCTTGCGATGATTGCGATGCGTTCATGATTGATGCTTTTGAGATATTTTTTGCTGCAATGATACTATGCCAAAGTGTATATACAATGCCCACTACAATCACAAGAGAAGTGATGAAATACCGGTTGGAAAGGCTCATCGTATAGGTTATGTTACTTCTCAAAAGATTGACCATATCGCCCATTCCCACAAATGTTGTCAGAAGAATCAAGAGTAAAAATAAGGAAAAAAGCGACTCGTTATCTTTGAATCATATAGATTTATAGACAAATGATTTGAAACTAAAACTCACTGACCATGCAAGAAGTGCTACCCATGATCACAAAATAAGAATGGCTGATTTGAAAAGATGTGTATTGAGGATTCTGTACGTTTTTTCTGTCGCATCGTCCAATGGAGCAATATTTACCAATGGTGCTACCAGCAATAACAGCCCAAGGATTACGCAATACACGATAGCAATTTTTTCTCCAGTAGAATATCTTCCCCACTTGTGGATAAAAACCGAACGAGCGTGTGAATAATTCATGTCGACAATATAGAAAGATAAAAAATTATAGTGGATTATATGTGTCTGGCGATGTAATTGGGGATGTATCTTCAATACTTCGTGGATTTTCTCAGCTGGTTCATCAATAATTTTCCAATCCTCACACGCTTAGAAGATATTTTCCAATACCCATTGCTTTTGATAAAATCGCTTTTGCTGTATAGCTTTGTCCTCAAGATGGACTAACTTTTTGAAAAATAATTGGAAAAAAGAACAACAAAAAAACAGTAATAATTATACCAATAATAGTATATCTAATACCGTCCCAAGCTTTTTTGATTTTGGCTGCGTCGCCATTTGAAAATATGAATTGAATAATTGATCGCACGATAGAATATATCGTCCCCAAAAGAATGACAATAATAAGTATTGCAAGAATTGTTAGTATAACATCTTCGATACCTCAATAACTCATTCTTTTTCTGAAAGAAAGATAAATGTGTTTTCAAAACCAATAATTTTATTTGTCTTTTTTTGGTTTTCTTTGAATGTCTCTTGTTACAAAATATTTCTTGTAAACCTCATCCTTTGTATAGGTATGAAGCAATTTTGCAAGTCTTTCTGATGGTTTCGCGCCAGTCGCGAGAAGATCTTTTATTCTATCAGCATTTACCTCCATCTTGTGATTGAGTGGATTGTACCAACCAAGAACTTCTTTGTATCCAGCTTTTACTGGTTTTGCATGTTCGGTAAGGACAACTCTAAAAAATGCGGACCCTTTTCTTCATGTTCTTGCGAGTCTAAGTGCTAACATTGAATTCTAATAATATAGGTGATAAAAAAAGTTTGATGCAGAATTTTTGTATGCGATATGTGTTCATAAGTACTCTCACTCGCATAAGATATACTATTTTAATTTTTCTTTTGCTTTGTGGATAGTGTGTTTTCTAAGTTGTGGACAGTATTTTTTTACTTCCAACTTCGGATCATTCATTTTGTTTACTGAAACAACATAATTTTGCGCTCCAGTTTCTGTACAAATTAATCCAACAAGGATCCTTGCTCATTTCTTTTTCTTTGCTTTTGGCATGATAATATAGTTAGTGAAACATAAAAACAAATCATTCGGTGAGGGCGGGATTCGAACCCGCGGTACCGTTAGGTACGACTCGTTAGCAGTGAGCTGACTTCGACCACTCATCCACCTCACCAAAAATATAGTAGTTTTAGGCAGACTTGAACCGCCGACTTTCCCGATTTGTCGGGACGCTGTAACCAGCTGAGCAAATAATTTATGGTAGCACTGGGCAGACTTGAACCGCCGACTTCGTCCTTATGAGAGACGCGCTCTAACCAGCTGAGCTACAGTGCCGTAATAATGTTTTTTGTAACTCAAACCGCCGACTTTCCCGACTTGCCGGGACGCCTAACTAGCTGAGCTATTTTTTTGTTTTGAATAGACAAAATGACCGTAGATACGTAAATGATGGTCAAAACGCGAGAGAGCACATGCGAATTATTGTCCTAACTCACCAACTATATAAAAATCAGATTCTATTGCAAGAGAAAATCGATCAAAATTCAGCGTATCTTAAAGTTATTGAACACCTTCCATCTTCCAGTTCTTTTGCAAGAAAAGCTATATAACATATTTCACGCAATCTAGTCACTCTCTGTGGTCTTCCGTCCTATCTATGCGCACCTAGACAATCACAAGCTCTCGGAAGTTGCCCTTCGGGCAAACATCGTTGCTTAGTACGGTTTCCCGCATATCGATAGACTCCCGCGCAACCGTCGGTAAAAAAATCGCAAGGCGATTTTTTTATATATCAGTATAGATAGGAAATACTATCAATACGAGAAAATCCATCTTGCAATACGCTTAAGATTCTATAATACAAATGTAAACAATTAGAATCGCTCGCTGGTGTATTCGGACCCGCCGGAGCTCTTCGGTCTTTATATGTGCTACTACTTTGTGTTCATTTGCCCGTAAGACATATCTCTGAGCAAGGTTCTTTTTGTTCTCTGAACAAGTAAAAGAGCCGAAGCGAAGAGTATGGCTAGATTATATTTATAATCTAAGAAACGGCTCTCCTCATATCACCAGCTTCGCTCATACAATTAAACATTAACAATTTATAATTAACTTTATTTTCATGTCCCACTCTACATTTAACTTACCAACGGTAACCAAACTGACGAAAGCAAACAAATCTTTTACCCTGATAGAGATGCTGGTTGTCGTAGTGATTATCGGTATCCTGGCTGTCGCACTCATACCAAGACTGGTAGGAGCAAAAGAGAGAGCAAGTGACTCAGCTCGTATCGTGAAGGTATCCCAAATCTCTAGTGCAGTAGAACTGTACGCTCAGGAGAAGGGAACCACCTATCCACTAGCACCACTGACAACCACAGGAACAAGTATCGCAAGGCAAGATATAACAGATGCAATCTCACCATACCTAACAACTATCCCAACAGACCCAGGCAAGTGAACAGTAGCAATCGATAGCCCACCAAGCAACATACAAGTAACAGGTGACTCATTCGCATACTGGACAAACACAGGATGAACAGTCTATGCAATTACTGCACTGATGGAATCGAAGAAGGGAAATACGACAAATGCTACACAGCTAATAGATTCAGATAAACAAGGTGCATACCAAAAAGTGGGGAAGTGACTAACGACCAATATCGTAGTAGCAGGATGATGAGCAGAACCAGCAGAAGCATGAATATATCATATATGAGATACCATAGTAGTGAAAAGTGGCGAAATAAGATATGTAATAGCAGATAAAAACGCTGGAATAGGTGTAGTAGCGGGAACATGAACAGCATCATATGGAGATCATTATCAACGAGGGAATAATCATTGATTCCCATCAGTTCCTGCATTATATGAACCAAAAACAAACGTTGAGACAGTAGATACAAGTACATACTCGCGAAGCAACCCATACGATAACAATATATGGAGATATGATGATATGTCCTACTTTGGAAATAGTAGATATGACTGGTCAACGGATCAGAACGATGATCTTCGATGAGGTATAACCCAAACGAATATAGCAAGGAAATGACCATGTGGAGATTGATACCATGTACCAACATATGACGATTGGATGTGACTAGTAGATCTACGAGCATCATTGAAAGGCGAAACAATAACATATTCAGAGCCTGGATATAAGGAATTTTCTGTTCCTGATGCGTTTGGAACTGATCTTCTCCTCCCTAAAGCAGGTGGCCGCGATTACGGTTCAGCCGGATCAGTCGGCGATCAGGGAGACTACGGCCTCTACTGGTCGTCTACTCCGAACGGCACGGACGCCTATCACTTGACCTTCGATTCGTCCCGCGTGAGTGCTTACTTCGACTATTATCGTGCTTACGGTTTCTCTGTGCGTTGTTTCGAGAATTCCTCATATAACCCTTGACACTACCCTTGACACTTGTCGATTGAGTAATAGAAGAACCACGAGGTTTCGAGAATTCCTCATATAACCCTTGACACTTGTCCCTTGTCCCCTTGACCCTTTCGCGCTTGTAGGGAGCGAGAGGCGGAGGAGAGAGGAGAATGACTAGCCATCCAAGATATTTTTTTTAGCACATAGCGACTCTTTGTATGCAACCACAGATGGTTGCAGTGAGAAGCAAGGATGACGGGGTTTCCTGCGAACGCAGGTGAGAAATACATGGATTTGTTGAAACAGGCAGTATCATAAATACGCATTGCATTACTCAAAAACTTCTACAGAAATGTAGGTGTTTTTTTTATCCAAAATCACTTGAAAAAAGAGTTGAGAAACAGTACAACCATAGATAGTTTTATATGTTGTCGTTTTGGAGTATGGAGGAGTTTATAAAAGCACCTGATGTTGGTCTAAATACTAGCAATGGTCCTTGAGAAAGCACTGAAGTTACGCACGAAGATCTCATACGTGTCTCTGAGAGCATGAAACAGGCAGCTCTTGTGGGTGGGCAAATTAGGTGAGACCAACAGAAAAATAGGGAGCTCGCAAAGTTCCTTGAATTCTTGTTTAATGAGGTGAAAAGCGATCAAGTGCGAGCTGATGTTGTGGAACTGTGTACCGTTCCTGATAGTTCAGGAAAAAATTTGACGCTGTCGTTACAAGAAGTTGTCGCTTTCTTTCTCCCATTCTTTCAACAGGAAGCAGAACAGCATGGTGTTTTTGCTATGTTTCCGACTTTGCCTCATGTTCAGTGATTATGACAAGATACATATCTGGCTTATATAAAGGTGTTGCGTCAATATTTACCACTCTTCGAAAAGATGGATATCACTACGCTAGAATCAACACTAAAAGATATATTACAATATTTTGGGTATAGTAACTCAGAAAAGCCAATTAGTTTGGAATAACCTCACAGAAAACTACTCGACGAAGTTGTCACTCGCGTAAGGACAGAGGAAAATTAGAAAGTAATTGCAGAAAAAAATTGTAATTAACCCCACGGAATGCTAGACGACGAAGTCGTTGCCCGTACTATCTAAGGTTAACTAGCTGACAACGACAGGACGGGCATCCCGACGAAGTCGGGAGATGAGACCGTCACTTACGTGAGGACAGAGAAAATTTATTTTTTATAAATAGACCGATGAAACGTTCGCTTAAAAGAAAACACAAACCCGCAGAGAAAAAGTTGATTGATAAGACAACAAAGATAGAGAAAGAGGAGAAAAAACATACAGAACAAGGGCCAATTGTTTCTTTGTTGCATGTCAAAAAAGTATTTAAACAACGAAAAAAAGAAAATGCAATCTTGAAGGACGTCACTTTTGATATTCCAAGAGGTACTATTTTCGGGTTTTTGGGCGCGAATGGTGTTGGGAAAACGACCTTACTCAAGTGCATCTTTCACTTTCACCAAAAAGACGGAGGAGTGATAAAATTATTCGGAAAAAAAGATTATTATACGCAAGAAGTTTTTCAGCGTATTGGGTATGCGCCAGAACAAACATTTTTATATCCATTTTTGACAGCGGTAGAGTTGCTCGATTATATGGGTAGATTGGCTTGAATGGACAAAAAAGAAATACAGGAACGCACAGATATGCTCATAGAACAAGTATGATTGGGGTTCGCTCGTGACCGTCGCATTGGTGCTTTTTCAAAAGGGATGAAACAGAGATTGTCGCTTGCAGCATCGCTTATTAACGATCCAGAGTTGATTTTCTGGGACGAGCCGACTTCGGGATTGGATCCATTGGGGCGCATCCTTGTAAAAGATTTGATGCGTGATTTAAAAGCACAAGGGAAAACGATTTTTTTCAATACACATATCCTTTCAGATGTACAAGAGATAGCTGATCAATTTGCAATTTTACACAATGGGCAGATTATCTATCAAGATGTTCCCAGTAATATTGATGGATCACTTGAAGAATTTTTCACAAGTACCGTGAGGGCAATCGACGCAACAGTACATGTACAATAAAATATTTTTTCAGGAGTAGGGAAATAGATTGTTTCATAAAAGCGAGGGTGAGTGATACTTCCTCGTTTTTTTTGTAGTAGTGAGATCGGTTGGTTTATCGTTGCGAGGGTGAGTGTTTTTTATTTGTTTATTAGGGTGGCATCCTGTGATATTTTTTAACAAATTGTCAACTATTTAATAAGGCGTTTTTGTAAAAGGCAACCAAAATATTCTATCGTCTGTATGATATTTGGACTCTTATTAGGGAGATTATGAAAATTTATGTATACTATTAGGGAATATTTTATACATTCCATTTACAAAGATGGCAAATAATATTAAATTTGAGGTAAAAAACCAACTAGCTGACCTAGATCTACAGCGTAAAACCGAGGTAGCCCTTTCTGGCTTACAACAAGAACTCATTAATAAAAAAACCGATTTGCTTGGCAAGAAAACAATTGAAGAAGCTACCAAATTTCTACAAGGGCTTCCGATTTTGTCTGACGAGAAAAACGGCGTTTTGATGCTAGGCGATAAGTATATGAAATTTGATAAAGGTGATCCTAATAAGTATCAAGAAGCATTGAATGAGTTTAAGGAAGAAATAGAGAAGGCGAATATTGAAATAGAGAGTAATAACTTATTTAAAGAAGCACAAGTAAATGTTGTAGTTAACCAAACAAAAGAAGAAACAGGAAAACTGCAGAATGACGTTGTAGTCAATACGTTTCTATATGCTCCTTCAAAAGATGAAATAGAAAGAAACACTTTATTTCAAACTTTTTTGAGAAGCGGAAATGATTTTGAAAGAAGTTTAAACGAATACACTAGTTCGCAAGTAGATGCGTTCAAAACAACGCTATTGGCTGCAATGCAATCAGCAAGAGATAAGTATCAAGCAGTAAATGGCAAACAAGGAGAAGTGAAATTCACTTGAAATGAATGGTACACATTGCAGTTTGTAGAAGCTCACAAAGACCAACTAAAAGGAAGAATTTCGGATAATACTCGAAATACACTCTTGAGGGAATATCGTGATGGATTGAAGCAAGATGGTACTCCAAAAGATCTTCAAGGATTTGAAAATCCTAATAACTCTACTAAACCTACTAGCGTAGAACAAAACTCCACTGATTGAAAGGAGGTGGCAAAAGAAGAAAAGAAAGAAGGAAATAAGCCTGAAACAACTCCAGAGGTAGAAAAACCAACAGCAGTAGAAAACCTTACGCCTGCTCAAAGAGACTCTGAAATCAAAAAGACAATAGCAGAATTGATACAAAACGGTTGAATAAAAGTGGAAAAGGTTGATGGTAAAGCAGCGCCATATGCGATCAATCTTACGCAAAAACAGTGGCAGTGATTTAGAAAGTTGTATGATTTAAATTATATAAACACAGCGATACAAGAAGCGCAAGACGGCTCTCTGAAAATTTCTCGTATTGATAAAAGAATAAATAAATTGGTAGATAAAGCGCAAAGATTCGCTGTTGAATGAAAATTTGATGAAGCGACAAAAGCTACGAGAAAAGCCAATGAACTAGCACAAGAAAAAGTAAGAGACTCTGCAGAGTACGCTAAGTTAGCGACAGATTTAGCAAATTTGACAGAAAGATATCAACGCAATGTGGGATTGGGATCTGCTGGTTTGGCTGTTGCAAAACAATCAAAAGAATTTGGATACCACGGAAATACATTTGCTATTGATGCTTATCATCCTGCATTTGTCAATATTTGTAAAACACTATGTGTATCTGAACCGCAATTTGGTAGCATTATAGATCTATGAAATGGTCAGCAAGCAGTTATTGACTGTCCAGAGTTGAGAAGATATAGTAACAATCAGATTGACGCCGGCTTACGTAATTTTACTCCTGATGCATACAACAAATGTCCATCAGAATATAGACAAGGATGGTTAGAAAAGTTGTTTTTACAAACGAATATGACACCAGAGCAAGCGAAAAAAAACGCTAATTTACTCACTGCGTGAGGTATTGGAGTTGGTTTGTTCTTCTTGGGAAGATGGCTGTTTACGGGTAAGTGAATTGACGGAAAGGAACATAAAGCAGGTTGATTCTTTGGTAGACTTTGAATTACAGCGTGAAGTTTGTTGTGAATCAATATGTTGTCACAGGGATTTACTGGTAACAACGCTATGGATATTATCAAATGACTTTGGTATGGGGATGTAAAATTTGAAGATTTGTGGAATGGAAAGATGGGAAAAGAAAGAATTCTAGGTGGTCGTTTTGACGTTGCTAATATCGCTTTGCGTGATATTCCAATGGTAGCACTTGCGGGTTGTTCTGTTGAAGCGCAATGAGGTGGAATAAAGGTTAATCTTTCTCAACTTGAAGCGTATCTAACTACACAACTCCAAGATACCAAACTGTCTGCTGATAGAAGAGGAATCCTTGAACAACAACTAGAAGCTATAAAGAGTTTAAAAAATGATCCACAGGGCGAACAAAAGCTACAAGCGTTGTTTGCTGAAATGGGTATCACCTACGCATACATTTCAGATCCTAAAAACTCATCACTTACGCTCAATGATAATTTTGATACAAAATCTAAAAACGGACAAAAATTGCAAGAATATTTGGACAAGCAGTGATCAAAACTCGCCGTTCCTGATTCTGATCCAGAAGTTACGGCTTATTTGTTATTTGGGAAACCAACAATTGATGAGCTTGCGGCAAAAGGGAAGTTTACAAAATTAACTGAATTTGAAAAAGCAAAAGATACGCAGGTTGTTGAGCCAGCACTTTTAAAAGTAGACCAAAAATATGCGCCAGCACTACAATTAGCTTTGAATAAAATGTCAGCTATTGATTTTAGCAAAAATAATGGAGCTCGCCCAGGATTTTCGTATGAGAATGGAATTTTATCATTGGATAGTTATGGAGTAAAAACACCAATCTGGCTTGATGCAGACAATGAATATAGAGTTGTATGATTGGATATCCCTTTCCCTAGTGCAGAAGAAGCGGTGAAAACGGCAAATTTGTTAAACTTTATCGTTGTGACATACAATTGATCTGCAACTGTAGAGGATCCATTTAATTTCATATTTTGAGATATTAAAAAAACAGACTGATTAAAAACGAGACGAGAGTGTTTTGATAAATCAAAAGTCGCTTCTACTATAAAAAACATTTTCGGTACAGAGGTCATTGATGGAGATGATTATACCCTCTTCCCATGGACAAAATCTACTATTAAAGATATTGGATGATCAGAACTTGCTTGAAACGCTGGTCGTACAAAATTAGTACAATATTTAAATGGTTTGAAAAAGAAAACAGATCAAACATCAATTTGGAAAAAATGAGTTGATGGACAAGCATGAATAGTACATACAAATGAAATTGATGGATGGATTGATTCAACTAGAATGCAGTTTCCAAAAGCCGAAGTAGATAATAGTTCTGCTACAAATACCAGTTCATCAGCTGCTCTAGAATCGAATGGAAATGCAGCTGCTGTGACTGGGGTTGCTACGGGAGCAGGGGTAGTTACTCAAACAGTTGGCTGAAATGGAGGAAACAATACTAGTGGAATTACTAATGACTCACAAAATGATGTTACACATAATTGAATTGAAGATGAGAAACTTTATTGAGTAAGTGATAATCTGAGGACTATGAAAAATGAAGAAAGAGCAAAAAAATTAGAGACGAACTTTGCTGATAAAATAAAAGATTTGCAGAAACTGTACTCAGAAGCAAAGAGTTCTTCAAAAACCAATAAAATAGAAGCAGTTTGGCTAGATGGGTTTTTTCTCGCTTGGGCCAATTCGATATGAAAAAACGATTGAAATACTAACGCTTATATTGAATTTGAATATGAGTGATCTAAATATCAAAGACAACCTAAACACAATATTCCAAAATTAATAGAAAATTTTACAGATCAGACAGTAAAAAAAGGAGATACCGCCAAAGAAAACGACAAAAAGGAAGCAGTCACTCCTGCTTCATCTGTCTTAAATAGTGCAGTTGATGTCCAAAATAAAATAAATATTAAAGACACAACTCCTTACGTAAAGCCAATAAATGACTATCTAAGAGGGAAAAATATTAATAGTTACTGAATAACTAATTGATATCTTAAAGTTGATAAAATTCCTAATAATAAAAACTTATGATTATATTTAATTAGAAGTGCCAACAGCCCAAACGCTACTCGAAAATTATGAGAGATCTCTCCTAATGAATATGCAACAGAATCATCTACGATCAATATGGGTGTTATCGATAGCAAGGTAGCTTCATTGCTTACAGTAGACCAGAATGCTATCGCATTAACAGGTATTTTAAAAAACAAATCATATTCTATTGCAGATCTTTTTTGAAATAAACCTATAAGCACCCCCAAAAATAATGTAATAGAAATAGAAAAAGGAAAAGAAAACGTTTATTTAAAGAGTTTTTTCAACCAATCTAATAATGATACAATACTCATAACAAATGCTATTTATAAAGAAAATAAAATTTTAGAGCTTAGTATCCCTGCGTTAAACAATACTCCTCTTGTTATTACCCTTAAAGAGGGGGCAAAAAATGATGAAAATGAGATTAAGAAAATCCTCGCTAAGCAAATACTTAAAAAGATAGATAAACAGATGTCTACTCAAACAAGTTGAGCCAGCGCTAGTTGGTGATAGTTTTATTCGTCAGTATTTTCAAAATCTTCATGTCACCTAATTCTTCTTCAGAATCAGAAAAAAAAAATATTGAAACTGAACAACGTTCAGTAGATAATTCCACGCAAGAGAATCAAACAGAGAAAAAAAAAGACCCCACGCCAGAAGAGCAAAAACAGGTCGATGCAGATAAAACAAAATCAACTACGGAAACGCTTCTTGCCGACTTGGATAAAGAGGTGGTTAGTGATGTATATACAGAAAAAACTAAGAAAGAGATGCTCACCTTGCGTGATGATGTTTCTGCTGGTAGGATCGATGCAAAAAATGCTACAGAAAAATTAGAAGATTTGAAAAAAGAAAAGCAGGATGATACAAAACAAAAGGAAGATGCTGATCTTACTTTGCGACAAGAGACTAAGAAGTGGTTGTTTATGACATTTTTGCCTTTTTGAATTTGAAAGAAGCTCGCAGATAAAATTAAACCAGTTGAAAAAGAAGACAAAAAAGATGAGAAAGAGAAAACGGGATTCGGATGGAAACTTCTCAAGCGAACGGGTATTCTTGCTGCGTGAACATTTATTGCAACCAAATTGCACAAACTTTTTGCACAGGAGCAGTCAAATGCTGGCGCGGAGTGAACTGGATGAATCTCTTCAACCACAGAAACTCCCGC
>CAZXON010000001.1:125608-135407 GCA_964642385.1 uncultured Candidatus Peribacteria bacterium | reverse complement strand
AAGTACAGAAACTCCCGCAAGTACAGAAACTCCCGCAAGTACAGAAACTCCCGCAAGTACAGAAACTCCCGCAGGTACAGAAACACCTGCAGGTACAGAAACTCCCGCAGGCACAGAAAAACCGGCAGGTACAGAAAACCCCGCAGGTACAGAAACCCCGACAAACACAGAGACGACTACAGACCAACCCACAGCTGATCAACTAGAACAAGAATACCAAAGATTATACAATGCACAGCCGACGTTTTCAGAAACATTTTTGCGCGCGTGGGCAACAGCACTTTTGTTGAAACAAGATAGCTTTGAAAATGATGGAAAAACATATTATTGTTATAAAGGAGAAAATTGAGATGATAGAGTAACTGCTGATATTTCTAAGTATGAGGCGTATCTTACTCAACAAGAAGAGCTTGCTAACGATGAGCTTCCAGAAGTTACATGAGAGCTTACTCCAGAACAACAAGCACAATCTGATCAAGCATTAGAAGAGGCGAATAAACTACATTCTGAATGATTTGATGAGTTGTATATACTTTTCCGTATGTACCAACGCGGGTTCTTGCCTACTAAATCATTTGGCGAGTGACGTATGCTTGCTCCATTGAATGCGATATTTGATAAGCAGTTTGATGTGATGACTTGGTTTAAAAAGAGAATTCCAAGCACTCGTGCGAGATTAACAATTGCACAGGCATCTGACCTTTCAAAAATGCCTGATGCAGATTACAAGAAAAGGTTTAATATGCTTGCTAACATGGAGAGTGATATCAAAAATGGGAATGTAAAATCTATGAAGGACCTTGAAAAAAAATATTGAAAGCAAATGGAAACAGACCTACATTTTACAAAAATAACTCGTAAATCTAAATTTAAACAAGTGCAGAAAAATATTGATGCAACTGTAGATAAATATGCTAAAAATGAAGTTGAAATAAAAAATATTGAAAAACAAATGAATGACACAAAAGCAGAATCGTTGAAGAAACTACAAAACATAGAATCCGAAGCCAGCAAAATAACAGATCCAAAGGTTCATAAAAAACTAGTTGATGATTTGCAAAAAACAACCAATGAGTATAATAAAAAGGCAATAGAATATCAAAAACTCACTGCGGAAAAGATGAGAACAATGTCACATGCTGATCTTATGAGAATAGAAACATGATCACCACTTGCAAGATGAATTTTAAAGTCTGCATGATGAAGCGCAAAGTTCATAGAAATGGCAAATGGGAAAGTTTGAAAATTCGCATTGGCTACAAGTCTTTGGTGACTAGCATATAAAGGAATGACTAGTACAAATACTGAGTCATTAAAAGAGGTTTGACTTGATGCAGCAGATTTATGAATTGGAATGGTGCCATTTTGATGAGCATATGATGTATGAATAGCTATTCGCTGAAAAGATCTAAATGGTCGTGAGTTATCTGGAACAGATAGGTGGATTAGGGGTGGACTAGGAGTCCTTACGACTGCTTTAGATGTCGCTTGATTGTTTACGTTAGGTACTTGAAACGCAGCCTCTGCTGGTATAAAAGCCGTAGTTAAGTCATCAGCAATACTTTGAAAAACTGTAAAAACGGTAGACAAAGTAGTAGATGCAGGAAAAACTGTTGAGAAGGTTGCAGATGGTGTGAATGCTGTTAAAAAGGCATGAAAAGCAATAGAAACCGCCGAAGACCTAACAAAAGTCGGCCAGAAACTCTTGCCAGTATACAAGTGACTGAAAGTTATCAACCAAGTAGCTATGTTTAGTGCACTTGGGTATGGATTATACGAAGGAGTAAAAGATACTGTTGTTAATTTTGCAATGCCTGCAGCTAGTGCAGTTGCAACACAAGTTGACGTGGTGACAACAAAACCAGTCGATATTTAATTTATTTTGTATATACACATACTATGTGACTTACAGACAAATTGATAGAAAAAGCAGAAACATATGTTGAAAAAAAGATCGAACAGTACGATCCTGCTCTTGCTGTACAAGCAAAAAATGTTTCGCAATCAGATCAAAATGATAACACTGAAACGGCTACCAACCAAAAAGAGCAATGAAATGAACAGCTTAACGAGGACGATCAGATAAAAAATGTTCTTCATGAAACCAAAACAAATCTTGAAAATCTCAAGAATAGTGTTGTACTACCTGCAGATCAAGAGAAATCTAAAGAGTATATACAATGACTACTTGCATCAATTAAAACTCTAGATGTGTATGACAAAACATTGATTTCTGAAATTGAAAAAACGATTGCTGATCAAAATTATGACAACAAAAAGGCGATTGAACAGATGATCGCTGTTATAGCCGATTTAGAAAAGAAATCTGAACAATTAAGCCAAGCTGATAAGGAAAAGTTGTTAGATCAAAACGCAGGAATCAATTCTTCAAATTTGCTGTTAGGCGAGCTTCGTCAAACAATTTCTCTTGATCCAGAAAAAGCAATTAAGGAAGCGAAAGAACAAGCTTTCACAGAGCTGACAAATGAACTAAAAAAGAAATGGCGATGTCCCAACTCGCTTGCTGACAAACTCCATACTCTCTTGGTTGACAAATACATAAATAAAAAAGAACAAAATATTTGACAAAAAATATTAAGTTGACTCGCTGTCGGTATCTTGTCATTAACAATGGGCAAATATCGAAAAGATTTTTTTATTAATATAGATAATTTATCATTTGATCACATCAAAAACATCCTTTGAAGTGTCGCCGATAAGCGAAAATCGGTACGAGAAGGCATCAAAACAGGAACAATCGTTCAAGACATAAAACAAAAGAAAGATGAGGTAGTACAAGAAGCTAAGGAGTTTACAGAAGATGAAAAGAAAAAGTTAGAAGAAAAATTTAAAAACATGATAGGCAAAACCATCCAAAAAATAAATGGTAAAATACCTACAAAAGAACAACTAGAACGCGTCTTTAATAAAATAAATATTGCGAAAAACACAGCAAATCTTCAAAAAATTTATGCCTGGATAGACACAGACAAACAAGAGTGATGAGATGGAAATTATATATTGTCGATTTTTGAAATACTTGGACTTCCTTTTACTTTTGGACGGCAATTTATAGAAGCGTTGCGTGAAGAGGCGCTCATATCAGTTAAAGATATTGTTTTTGAAGTCTGAGATGGAGTAGTTAGTTATTGACTAAAGTGATTTAAACTTTTTGGAGCATGAGTTTCAACTTTTTTTTGAAAAATCTCTTGGAAAGAAATGGGTGAACAAATGGGTGCTATGTACAAACATACGCCTGATCAAGCGAAATCTGTATTGGCAATTTTGATTTATAAAACGCAACAAAATCCTATTTTTAAGATCATGATTAATATGGCTGAACAAGCGACATATATTCTTACAACCGTACTTGTTGATTGATGAGGAAAAGTCAAAAATGTAGCTAAAAATGTTGCGAATGTATACAATAAAAACATTTCAGGTGCTTTGTGAAATATGGAAGAGTTGTTTAAGAACATAGAACAAATATGAGGTCCAGATAGTGTCGTTACGCAAATGAGAAATTCTACTTCTCAGATGTTGAATATAGGTAAATTGGTTGATTTGGAGATACCAAAAAATTTAACAGGAGCTTGATTTAAAGATTTTGTAGAACATGCTTGAGCAAAGTTTGATGACCTACCTAAATGAATAAAAGACCTTGCAAAAGAGAGTGGTGTTATTGATAAAGCAAAATTACGTACGACAATTGCAACTGAGATTCCATGAATTTGTGGAACAGCAACTGTTGTAAAATGACAAAGATGAATATTTAAAAATTTAGTAAGAGATACTAAATGATTTTTTAAATGAGAGGCAAATCCATTTAGGTTGGCAGATGAAACTGCGAAGTACTTAGAGGATGTGGGAAAACTTTATGCGGATATATTAGGTGGTGGTATATGGAAACGTAGTATTGCAAAGTTACAACTATCTAGGAAATTTGTAAATTGAATACACGATGCTGAAAAAGCAACATTTTATGCAAAAGATGTCCAATCAGCAGAAGATATGGTCAAACAAATGAAATTCCTTGCAAAAGAAGCTCCATCTACATTGAAGTTTCTCATAGGGAAAACACCACTTTTTTTGGTATGATGAATTGCTCTTTCACAAGATGGCACACCCTCTGAAAAAATGAAAAATTTGCTTCAAGATATGAAATGATTGTTCCCAATTGTCTGACCTATAATGATAATGATCGATGGTGGGTATGCGAAAAAACCTGACATAGCTCAAATGAGCATTTGAACAATATTGCTGGTTGCTGATTGATACTATATTGGGAAATCTCGAATTAGAGGATGAGGAGCTTGAGTTATGAAGTATTTAACACAACCTATTGTAGATGTCTATGAAATTGGGAAATTCTGATTAGATGGCTTTAGGAGATGATGAACTCTTTTGAAAAACACGGTATCACTTGCCGGAAAAGAGTGATTTTGGTCGTGATTGAAATGAGTGTGAAAAGCGCTATTTACCAAACGTAGAGTAGGGAAAACTGCTCTTGCGTTATGATGTATAACAGCTGGTTACCTTACAATTGATTATTTTTTCTGAAATGATGTTGATGATGATACAAAAGCGAAACTTGCTGAATACGAAAAAGATCCAAATAAGTTAGATACAGAAGTGCTTGCACAATGGCCTACGCTCGATCAGGAAGAAAGAAATGATTATCTTAAAGCATCACTAATTGCTCGTGGATGATTTTCAGCAGAGTCGTTGGGTGATCTTGATGTTAAATACGATGCAACCAAAAAAAGGTATCTAGTGCAACTACCTGAAGTGCTCAATGGGGATCAAAAAGATTTGTTAAAAGAGACGCTAACTAATGCTCTATCTGATTTGCAACCTGACGCATCTGTATCTATGCAGCTAGCTCCTCGTGCTATAGTAGAATATCGCAATAAGCTCGATGAACTTTACAAGGACAAACCAGAGCCAGATAAAACAAGGTTAAAGAAAGAGTATATACAAACTATGTGATACGATGCCGATGCAATATTGTCAGCATAATATAAAAATAAAAAATATTTTTTATAAAATTAACTAGATACTATGACTGTAGAAGACGCTAGTAAACAAGAAGTTATACCACCAACGACAGAGAAGGTTGCTGAGACAACACCTCAAGATAATACGACAGATGCTTTAAAAGAAGTTGAAACAGGGGTTGTTACTGATCCAGAAAAACAAGCACTTCAGGAACACGAAAAAACAATTTTGCCAGCTGATGAAAGTATGCGTATCAATGGAGAGCTTTTGTTAACGATAAAAACAGAGTTGGAAAATACTAACATTGGAAGCGAGAAAACCGAACTTTTGTTGTCAAAAATAGGTGAGTTGACGCCTCCTACTATAGCTACAAATATTAGGACATGGTGAGAGCGCGTTAAGAAAGCATGAAATTTTTTAGAAAAGTTTGGATTAAAATTGCCTTCAGAAGAGATCGCTTGAGTAGCCACAAATATAGCAGAAACAACCGATCAAATAGAAGATGCAAAAAATCAATTAGACAGTTTAAAAAAAGAAGCTTCAGATGCTTTTCATGCGCTTGTAGGTTGAAAGATGGAGAGTATCACATGAAACTTAAAAATAGACGAAGCTTTCTGAGCATTTGAAAATAAAATGAATGAGATTAAATGAGAAACGTGAATTAATGAAGCTACTCACTATGCAGGCGTTACAGTTGCTCTTTCGGCGTTCCTATCTGCAATAAAACAGCCAGAAGAAAATACTACTGGTGCAATTGAGTGATGAGCAGCGTGAACCGCTGTGCCACCAGTGAAGATAGAAGATGAAAATCTTTGAGATGATAATGATTACACTCAAGATCTTTTGGATGAGAAATTAGAAACCAATCAATATCCGATCTGAATGCCCGTGGCTTGATTCACTAAATCTATGGTGAGAAGTGATTTTTGACCTCGTACTGCGCCTAAAAAATGAGCGTCTACAAACCACAAAGGTATTGATATAGGTGTAGCTGATTGAACACCTATCTTGGCGCCAGCCGATGGAAAAATAATTTGAGTAAAAAATCAATGAGATAAAGTGGGAGCTTGATTATATATTGATGTGGATCATGGCTCATTTATTACCAGATATATGCATCTTTCAAGGCAAGATGTAAAAGAATGACAAATAGTGAAACAGTGAGACGTTATTGGGGCTAGCTGAAATACAGGGAACTCTACAGGCCCACATCTACACTATGAAATTAGATATAAATGACAAATAGTCGATGCAACTCAAAAGAATGCTAAAAAATACCTTGCAGTAGATCCCATGCATTTCATCGATACGGAAGGGGATTGAAAAGTGCTTGCTATGAATGATTATAAAATTATTGAGGGCGCGAACTCTACGGTCGCTTAAATTTTCAACTTCCCCGACTCGAGTCGGGGATTGCCCGTCCTTTCGTTGTAAACTTGTTATCCTTAGATAGTACGGGCAACAACTTCGTTGTCTATTTTTCTTCTGTTCCAATTATAAAATATTTTCCAGAACAGCTACCTAAAAATGTTTCTAGTGAGAGCTGTTTTTTTTGCGCTTCCAATGGGTCGCAGACGATCACACTTGTTTCATGCCCGTTAAAATCTAATCATGCAACAATCACGAGATGTCCTCATTTTTTTTCTTTTTTTGTATCAAATAGAGCAGTCACGCTTGTTATCATAACTTTTTTTTCTCAATTATTGTTTTTCCTCAATAGATCTTGTGTGAGGGATAGAAACGTTTTTTTTGAAAAATCACCAATTGAACCCTTGATCGAAAATCAGTTTTGACTTGCTAATTGCTCTGCAATATGGACTAATCAACTATGATATCGTCAAGTGTCTTTCGTGAAACAAGGAACGGTTTTTTGTTCTCCAGTTTGTGCGTTGGTATATGTGATAGGGCTATTAGCATATTGAATAGCATTTTTAAATGTTGGTTTCCACCCTGTTTCATCAGATTTTCAAAAAAATCACAAAGCCATTAAAACACATGCGACTCAACAAAGTCTACCATTTTGTAGTCAATCGTCTTTTCATGATCGGAAAAATATCTCTTCATCAGATAGTCACTGAGAGCGTAGATTTTCTTCTCAAATTGAACTAATGCAATCTATATCTATTTCATAGTGGTATAATCGGTCAGAAAATGGATCATTTCGATCCCGTGTTAAAATTGCAGTAATGGGTCTAGTGCCTTCGTAGGTGTAGTGGTGTTGTACTGGTACATATCAGGCATCACGCATACCAGTAAAATAGATACTATTGTTGCTTACTGCTTGTTCATCTCATATATAAAAGCCAATATGTTTGTGCATTTTATTGTATGTTTCTCCATGATGTGCCTCTCGCACAAGGATACTCCCAACTGGGATATCTTGAGGTGGAGTAGTTGGATCAAGATGGGTTCGTCCTTTTGTTTCTAAATCGCTTACTATTTTTTCTACATTTGCGCGTCATACTGGGGTCAGATTGAACTGTTTCAAGACATTGCTGACAAAATACGCACAGCCAACTGCTCACTTGTTGAGAATATCTTTTTCATCAATATAAAATTCTTGAAACATACTCGTTCAGATCGCATTTTTGATTGTTTGGATATATGTTTTGTAATAGTTGATTTGCATAGGGTATGTATAGTTATTTCCCCTGATGGTGCAATGTTTTTTTGAGCAGTTGTTCCTTATCGCTGTAATAAAAAAAACTAGAGGGTTACTCTAGTTGTATCTGATTTAGACGTTTTCTAATCGCATGTTGGACAATCTTGCTCTTTGTAGTTGTTACTTTGTTCTTTTGCTTGATTGAGGAGAGTTTTTTCCCTTGCTCTTGCTCCTTCTTCTTTAGCTCTGATTTCAACAAGATCTATCTTTAATTCTTCGATTTTATGTAAAATTTTTCCTTCTTTTTCATCATATTTACATCTTTCTTTTTTTGCTTTTTCGTATCCTTTTCGACTGTCTTCTGGACTGCGAGGAGTGTTGTCGCAACAGCATGAAGATATAGCTATAGCTATGCCAGCTAGAAGAGTGGCACTCTTAGGTGATAGATTACAAAGTGATGCGCGTCTTTCGTTCTGAGCTATCTGTTGCTCTTTTTTAGTTGTAGTATCGTTCATAGTGTAAACGGAAAGTAGATAAACTGCGAATATAATACATAAATAACACAAAATGTCAACCCAAAGTGTGCATAATATCATAAAGAGGATCCATTTCTTCGCCTCTTTTAGAAGGATGTTTATAATAGTAGTATGTACTTTATATGGTTATAGAAATATGATGTCTATTAATAATCTAGATTATTCAAATAATTAAGTAGTGAGCATATTTCAATACTCATTTAGGTTAAATACAAAAACAACCGTAGAAAAAACTTACTGAAATCAAAAAGAAGCTAAAGAAACTTTAATGTTGCGTTATAAATATTTATTTATTACTCTCTCAAAAATGGTTGAAACTCTAAAAGAACGATGGTATCAATCCCGTTTAGGATCAAGAACTTCTAAGGAGAAATTAGCTAGAGAAAAGTCGATTACAGATGCCCTTCTTTGACAAGATTTTGTTTCTGATGATGCATATAGAGAGATCCTTGAAAGTCGTGATTTTGCATTATTGCAACAAGATCGTCAGGGCCAATTAAGGGATATTTTGGATATTCTTAATAGCAATTTTAAAGAGGAAAAAATTTTTGAGCGCGCATTTATGGATGAATCAGATAAAACCGTAGAATTATATGAAAGCTTGTTGCCTTCCATGAAAAACACACTTTCTCGTGTAGATAAAACGGTCGTAGACTATCAAGAATTTATTGCTTCAGAAATAAAGACAGCGAATAAAGCCATTCTAGACAAAGATTTTCAAGAGGCAGCTATGATAGCAAATCTAGCTAGGAATTTAGCAAGACCGTTTGCTCCTAAGATGAAAGTGATGTTTGAAAAATTAAAGAAACCGTTTTCTAATACAGGCGCAAAGATTCAAAAAAACCCTCGTTTTCAAAAAATATACGATGAAATTAATGATCAAACTAAATTGATCAAATCATATGCACCAAGTTTTTGGCATTTATATAGGGAAGCTCAAGATGTTCTAAATACAGCAAATAGAAACCGTGCAGAAATATATAACCGTAATCGTAATGCTCGTAACAGTATAACAGTTGATGGGAATACAGATATCATACAGGTTAATGATGAAAAATCTGTTTCTTCAGTTTCGTCACAACAAAATAAGACACAAGAACAAATAGCTGGTATTTTTTCTGTATCTTCGGATTTTAAACAAGGAGAAGCCAATACAGAAAAAAAAGAAGACAAAGAAGAATATTCCGAAAAAACGGTGAATGAAATAGTTAATTCTTCTTCAAAGACGACTGTGCAAGGGGGTGAAAGTCCTATACAAACCTTAAAGCAAAAAGATGCAAATTATGAATTTAAAGAGAAGCAGAATGTCGAAGAGTCGGATTCAGATAGCCAACATAAGCAAGAACAGCAACAGAAAGTCATAGCTGAAGAAAGTAATGAAACCTCAGAACAAATTCAGAGCGAACAGCAAGAGCAGTGAGAAATCTCAGAAAACAAAGAGGAAGAAAAAGAGGAAGAAAAGGGAAAAAGAAAATGATGGTTTAATCGCCGATTGGATTGATTAAAAGAAAAGAGAGAAAAGAAAGCAGCAGAAAAGAAGACAGAAAAAGAAAAAAGAGAAGCAGAAAACAAAGAGGAAGAAAAAGAGGAAGAAAAGAAAGAAGGAAAATGATGGTTTAAGAAACGATGGGAAGAATTAAAAGAAAAGAGAGAAAAGAAAGCA
>CAZXON010000001.1:105174-125508 GCA_964642385.1 uncultured Candidatus Peribacteria bacterium | reverse complement strand
GCAGATAAAAAAGCAGAAAAAGAAAAAAGAGAAGCAGATAAAAAAGCAGAAAAAGAAAAAAGAGAAGCAGATAAAAAAGCAGAAAAAGGAAAAAGAGAAGCAGAAAAGAAAGCAGAAAAAGAAAAAAGAGAAGCAGAAAAGAAAGCAGAAAAAGAAAAAAGAGAAGCAGATAAAAAAGCTGAAAAAGATAAAAGAGAAGCAGAAAAGAAAGCAGAAAAAGAAAAAAGAGAAGCAGATAAAAAAGCAGAAAAAGATAAAAAGAAAGAAGAAAGAGCTAAGAGAAGAGCAGATAGAAAAGCAAAAAGAAAAGAAAACCGAGCAAAATTTACAGAAAGATATACGTTAAATCCATTTTCTCGAGTGCGATACTGATGAAAAGAGACGCTAAAAACTGCGTTTTCATTACCTGCAAATATTGTAGCAAAAGCTGCTCATATCGTTGGTAGACCTCAATCTTTATTTGTAGGAGAAATGTGGTCTGATTTAGCCAAAAATACTGGTAGGTGATTTGTAAATTTATTTAGAACTATTTGATGAACTGTCTATAAACCATATCGTACAAAATTACCTTACGAAAATGTTTTTAAAGATTACTGAGCTTCGTTTAACCCAGAATGAAGTAAGTGACTATCAGCTTTGGGTTTGTGATTGCTCCGATGATTTTGGTCAATTCCACGTATCCCTGCACAACTTCTTGAATGATTAGCTCATACAGTTGGTGAAACTGCAACAGGGAAGTTTGATTATACGCATACAACGGATGCATTTAAAAAGGCCTTTTCTATTATTCATGATAAGCCAGCTAGTAGCTCTGATACTGCAAAGAAATAGTTGATGCTACCACTATATCAATTTCTCCACCCTCTTCTTGCAACCAGAGGGTTTTTTTTTATACTTTGTTGATGTCAGAATTTTCACTTCTCGTGCAAGAGTATTACAAAAATCCAGTAAATAACTATCAGATGAAAGAGTGTGATTTTTTTTGGCACGAGGGAAATTCTATATGCGAGGACGATATCAATGTGTATGTGAAATATGAAATTCTGACGAAAGATGCCAGTTCTGCTGCGCAAAACAATCATGCAAATACACAATTACCACCTGATAATTATCTAATCACAAAGCGATCTTTTGATGGGAATGTAAGCATGATCACGCAGGCCTCATCTAGTTTTTTCTCAGAGCTTGTGGTCTGACATACTTTTGCAGAAATCCTCTCGCGAAATGAAACGCTTATGATTGAGAATGGTTTTGAGGTTTCTCCTCGTCGCCGTAGAGCTAGAGTGATTGCATTATTGGCTACTCGTAACGCAATTCATCATTTTCTCAAAGATGGCAAAGAGGATACTTTTGATGATATTCTTCTATAATTTCTATTCTTAAATTGGTTTGTGATACCATCGAAGATGGTCGCCCGAACTATCTGGGGTCGGCTATTTTTGCAACGATAGGACGGGCGATTCGCCTTCGGCGAAAAAAATAATGATTAATAATTAATAATTTACAATTGAAACAACTGTCCGAAAAGCTATATTCTAACTGTTTATTTTTTGCTTGCTAAAAAATGCCTGATAGTGATAATCAACTCGACCTCGTGGGAGAGATAAACCAAAATGATCTTGAATTGACCTCTTCCACAAACAAAGAGACATCTCAATATAATCCTGCCCAAATTGAGCAGAAAATTATCGATTTTTGGAAAGAACATAAGACCTTTGAAAAATCGATTACAATGAAATCTGAGGATAATCCTTATAGATTTTATGATTGACCTCCATTTATTACTTGATTACCGCATTACGGTCATTTGTTAAGTAGTGTGATGAAAGATGTTGTGACAAGATTTCATACACAAAAGGGCAAACGCATCGATCGTGTTTGGGGTTGGGATTGTCATGGAATTTATGTTGAACAGAAAGTCCAAGAAAAAAACGGCTATACTTCAAATAAAGATATTGAAGCAAAGGGTATTGAGGGATTTATTGAAAAATGTTACGAGTACACCAAGGATGTCTCAGATCAATGGGACTGGTATGTTGATCATATTGGGCGTTGGGTTGATTTCAAAAATGCTTACAAGACAATGGATAACTCGTATATGGAGTCGGTTCTGTGGGTGTTTAAATCGCTCTGGGACAAGTGAATGATCTACAAAGGGAAAAGAGTTTCTCTGTATTCTACAAAATTAAATACGCCAATTTCAAATTATGAAGTTGCTCTAGACAATAGTTATGAAGACGTAAGTGACCCTGCTATTACAGTCAAATTTCCTGTTAATTGATATACTTCTGATATAGAAACAACGCATTTCATCCATACTGATGACAATTTTATCAATGCAACCTTTGCTATAATTAGAGATGAAAAGGGAAGATTGTTGTCCATCTATAATGCAAAGCGTGAGATGTGGCAGTTCCCAGGCGGTAAAGCAGAAAATGGAGAAACGATTGAACAGTCGTTGATTAGAGAAGTAAAAGAGGAGCTAGGTGTTGATTGTGTTATTTGAACCAAATTAGGACAAGTAAAAAGAATTTTAAACAAAAAACCTCGATTGGTGCATTTTTTTGAAGTAACTTTACAATGAGATCCTGTTTTGCAAGAGCCTAATCACACAAAACTCGAATGGACAACTATTTCTTCTACTGATGCAAATGATCTGTGATATCAGTATGAAGTTGATGGTGTTATCGTGGATGATGCAAATGAAATCAAGAGATTCCCTTCATTATATACATTTCAAACGGTGCTCCCTGTACTCAAAAGCTATCCAGAGACATCTAGTGCTCCTCTTAACTTCCTAGCATGGACGACAACACCGCGGACAATAGCGGCGAATATTGCACTTGCAGTAAATCCAGAGATGCGATATATGCAGTTATTTGATAAAAACGCAAAAGAGTATTTTATTCTTGCAGAAAATCTTATAGGTAAATACTATAAAAACGCTGAAGAATATATTGAGGTCTACAGGTGTAGAGGGGTAGAATTTTTATGAATAAAATATACAGCACCGTTTTCTTACTATCAAAATATAATTGGACAGCTGACCCAAGAAAACAAGAACTTTACAGTCCTGCCAGCTGATTACGTTACAGATGAGGATGGTACAGGTGTTGTTCATCAAGCCCCAGAATTCGGTGAAGAGGACTTCCAAACTGGATTGAAATATGGTTTATATCAAACTGAAATGCTTGACGAACAAGGGAATTATCTCATAAATCCTTTTGTTGGAAGTGCACCAGAGCGAGAAGCAATATGAAAAGAGTATGTTGGAACCTACTATCGCGACGTGAATGAATTAGCAATGCGTGATATGAAAGCAAATGGAACGCTTATCAAAAAAGAATCAATTACTCACTCGGTTGCGATGTGCCCAAGAACGTGAGTTCCATTGATCTACAAGGCGCAAGATGCTTGGTTCGTTAATATTCAAGCGATTAAATGATTGCTTGCTGAAAACAATGAAAAGATTTTTCGGTTACCAGAACATTTGAAACATGGTCGTTTTCTGAAATCAATGGAATCCGCACCAGATCGAAATATCTCTAGAACTCGTTTTTGGGCGACTCCAATGCCAGTCTGGAAAGCAGAGGATTCAGATGATATGATTGTTTTATGATCATTGGAAGAGATTTATCAGTTAGATCAAACAGGAAGTAAAATTATAGAAAAGAGAGCAGAAAACTGAAAAACTATCTATCGAGATACCCTCAATAATAAAGAATTTGATTTGCATCGTCCATATATTGATGCTGTTCGAGGTTTGAAAAATAATCAAAAATATGTCCGCGTGCCTGAGGTGCTTGATCCATGGTTAGAGAGTGGATCTATGCCATATGCGCAAGTTCATTATCCTTTTGAAAATAAAGAAAAGTTTGAAGCGTCATTCCCTGCTGATTATGTATCAGAGTATGTAGGACAAGTCAGAGCTTGGTTTTTCTTTATGCATGCCCTAGCCACAATGCTTTCTATGCCATATAAACTTGTGCGCCAAGAAGATAATACATTCAAATTGGTAGAAGATAAGCCAGCATTGGATATACCTTTTGAAAAATATAATTCGCCAGCGTTCAAAAATGTCGTTTGTACTGGTGTTCTTGCGTGAAATGATGGTCGTAAAATGTCGAAGTCTTTAGGTAACTACCCAGATCCGAAAGATACAATGATCTCTTTGTGATGAGATGCTTTGAGAATGAACTTTGCGACTTCGCCGATTGTCGTTTGATGAGATACCAATATTTCAGAGGAATCGATTAGAGAGATTTACAAAAAAACGATTCTGCCATTGTGGAATAGCTATTATTTTTTCACTACATACTCTCAAATAGATTGATTTAAAGCCGATCCATCAGTATCACTGCAAAAATTAATACAAGATCGCGGGTTACAAGATTTCAAAAACCCCCTTGATACCTGGATGCTTCTAAAGACAATGAAGTTGGTAAATACAATCAATGAACAACTTGAAATGTATAATTTGCAAACAAGTTCAACTGCACTCATTGGCTTTATGGAGGATCTAACAAACTGGTATATTCGTAGATCAAGACGTAGGTTCTGGGAATCAGGTGCATGAGAAAATATGGGGCAAGATAAGATAGATGCATACACCGTTCTGTATACGGTTCTTACTGAATTGTGTTTGATTGCAGCTCCTTTTATGCCATTTATAACTGAATATATTTACAAAAAATTGACATGAAAAGAGTCTGTGCACCTTGAGGAAATTGCTCCTTATGATGGTGGTTTGATTTCGAAGTATGATTTGCAGATCGATGCAATGGAGCTTACCAAAAAGATTGTATCACTTGGGCTTTCTCTTAGATGACAGAAGAAAATAAGAGTGAAACAACCATTGCAAAAAGTAATTCTTTCCAGGGGAGTTGTGTTCTCTGACCATGATATTTCAAATACCGTATACCATGATATGATCAAAGATGAGCTTAATGTAAAGGAAATAGTAATTGATTCAACTATGGAACAAAAAGTACAAGCAATTTGTAAACCAAATGCGAGATTGCTATGAAAGAAATTTGGTAAAGATATGCAGGAAATAATTTCTCAAGCGAAAGCTGGCGCCTTTACGTTGCAAAGTGATGGTTCCACTATCGTTTCTGGTGTAAGTTGACAGAAGTGGACATTGCAATCAGAAGAATTTACTATTGAATATGAAAAGTGAGATGTGCCTTTTGATGTAGCAATAGATGGAGCTTTAGTGATTGCCCTTGATGATACAATTTCTGAAATATTGCGTTTGGAGTGAGATGCGAGAGATTTAATTAGATATATTCAAGAAGCTCGCAAAGAAGCTGATTATAACATGGATGCGAGAATACAGCTTGCTGTTAGGCTTCCACAGGATATAGAACAAGCCAAGGATATGCCTTTTGCAAGCGATATTGCTGAGCTTTTAAAACAATTTGGAGAGATGATTGCCAGTGAAACGCTTTCAACGATTGTAGATACTATCAACAATCCTGATATTGAAAAGGATGTATCTTTAGATATGATATGAAGCGTAGGATATGCGATAAAAAAGATATAAGATGATTTCTCATTACAATATATTCTTTATTTTTTTCTCGCACTCATGACAACTCCTTCTTCTACCGACACACAAAAGACCTCTGATTTAAAAAACAAAATTAACAAGTATAGGTACAATAGAAATGTTCGTACTGTAGTCCTTGTTGTATTGTTGCTTATTGTTCTTGCTATGCTTATTTTTCGAGGCAAGATGAAATGACTCTTGCTTGTTTTATTGGTAGTAATTATTTGAGCATTGTGATTACATATCGCTGATTACGACTTGGATCTTTGAACGCTTATGAAAACAGGTTCTGTAACCGAATCAAGAGTAGAGACTAAAAAATGAGTAAAAATTATCGGTTCTGAATGTTTGACGAACAATTTAAATTGTTCAAATTTCGCTACTCAAAGTGCTGCGCAAGAGAAATATAATTTTTGTGCAGACAAAATCGCTCTTGACAACGCTTGAGAAACCAATGATTCTGTGAGACGTTTAGATATATTTGGTCTAGATGGTGATAAAGATGGTATCGTTTGTGAAGCTTTGCCTAAAGTTACTTCTCCTGCACTAGCAGAATAATTAAAATTGCTCTTGTCTATCAAAACTTGCTTGTAATATAGCAAGTTTTTTTTGATTTTCTATTTTTTTTTGATTTTATAGGGCGCTAAAATAACATTTAACCTTTTAAAAATATATTCTATTTTTGTCAATGCTTGATGGGCTATTTTTACTCTTTTTTTTGTTATTTTTTGTCTCAAAAGGCCACTATCCATATACTTATAGTGCATATTTATATATAACAAAATCATGAACTTTTCTATACGAGCTTTTTTGGCATGAATTGTGTTGGTGCTATATGGCATGGATTTGATGGAAATTTCTATCAAAGATTTTTCTTGATCTTCTTTGAAAAAATGGTTAAAAAAAGTTGCTAATACGCCTTTCAAAGGTTTGCTCAGTTGATCAGCTCTTGGTGCTATTTTGCAATCAAGTGCCGTAACAATTTTAATTATTATGACCTTTACAAGTGCTTGATTTATTTCCCTAGCAAGCGCTATTTGAGCTGTTGTTGGCGCTAATGTATGATCTACATTACTTTGAATATTAGTTGTCTATGTAGGATTTTCCTTTAATATTGGCTCTCTTTCATTGGTTTTTGTAGCAATTTGATGACTTATTTATAAGTTTTTTTCTTCAAATAAACGAAAAAATGCTTGAAAAATGGTTTTTGCGTTTTGATTATTGTTTTATGGTATTTCTATATTAAAAGATTCAGTTGGCGTTTTCTCTGCTGGTATGGATTTGACAATGTTCGCAAACATTCCTCTTATAGGTTGGTTTTTTATCGGAATTATTTTTACCGCTATTTTACAATCTTCTGGCGCAATGAGTATAATTACATTGTGAGCTTTGCATTGATGACTATTAACTTTTCCTCAAGGTATGGCAATAATAGCTGGAGCAAATATAGGTACTTGTATAACTCCTTATATTGCGTCGCTCAGGGGAGCTCACGAAAAGAAGCAAGTAGCTTGGTCTCATATAGTATATAATATTTTTGCATCAATTTTGGTTATGATATTTATTCAACCATTATCTACCTTAATACCAAAAATATATAATTTTTCCGACCCTGGAGCACAAGAAACAGCTTTGGCTATGTATCAAACATTTTACAATATCGCAGCATCCATATTATTTTTTCCTTTTATTAAACCTTTATCAAAATTTTTAGAGAAGATTATTCCTGACAAAAATTTGGATTATGAACTTTGAATTAATAAAATAGGCTTGACAGAAGTGGACATAATATTGCCTGTTATAAAAAACGATATTCTAATGTTATTAAAAAAAATATTTAAATTTAATGTGCACCATTTAAATATAGATCAAAAAGCATTATTAAATGACGATATTCCACTATCTAAAAAAAATCAATTAGAAGTGATTTTAGATCAAGAGTTAATTTTAGAGGAGTACGATACTTGTAAAGTTATTGAAGAAGATATTCTTAGTTATATTTTAAAATTATTGCGTGAAGAGTCATTAAATGAGTCAAAAATAAAAGATCTTCAAAATCTTTATTTTAGTGTAGAGCGTATGATGTACTCTGCCAAGGCACGAAAAGATACGCATCACGCTTCAAGTGTTTTATTTAATTCTGATAATGAATTTATTGCTAATCGCTTAAAACAATTAAAAAAGAATATGGTTACTCTTTACTATAGAATTTCAGAAATAATTGATAAAAATGAGATTCAAAAAAACTATAATGAAGTTGAAAACCTCACAGCAATAATAATGAAAGACAATAAAGAGTTTCTTGATGATGTTTGAAAATACCTTGAAAAAAACGAATTAGAAGAATGACTGCTTTCTGAATTACTTCATTTTTCTCAAGCATATGAAAGGTCAAATGATGCTATCGTAGATGCAATAGAAATTATATTTTTACAACAAACAAATGGTAAATAACCCAAAAAATTAAGTAAAATTGATTCTTTAAACGCAATACAGGTGCCAACTGTTTCTTTTTGAAAAGAGACCGACTTACTAAGTGAAAAAAAGAATATCTAAATCAAAAAAATTAATGCACAACAATGAGGACTTGAAAATAATAAATTACTAAAAAAATGGAATAACCTAAATAATAAAATTGTTTATAAAAGAAAAGAAAATGCGGTACAAAAATTTTCTTACATTAATTTATTTTTTCTGTTTTAGCTTTACCTATTATTGTTACTTTTGTAAAATTTATTAAGTTTGAATTACATTCATCATGATTTTCGACCAATATTGTTGTATGTAAACCTTCTACTATTTCTTCAAATAATACAACAAATATTTAAAAGACGTTTTCTAGTGTTCCAGTAATGCAGAATTTTAAAAATAATATATTTCTTGATTTTAATACTATTTGAGCAACATGAATTACTCGTTTAATTTCCGAAAAGTCTTTTTGTAATGATCTAGATTCATTAGTTTTTTTGTTTATCTGAGCTTTTTTATGACCCTTTTTACTTTTCATGTATCTGGCTTCTATTTTCCTTTGATTTTGATCTTCCTGGAGTTTTTTTAAGGATTTTCTTAAATGACAGATAAAACTACATTTGACTATTTTATTGCCATTTTTAATTATCGCTTTTATTTATTATTTTCATTTTATTCGTTTCCCTCGTATTTTAGGTTTTTTTTAAATTAATTATTAATTATTTGCAAAATCATCAACGATTTCAAATACTTCTTCTTTTTTCGATAAAATAAGTTCTTTCTCTTCTTTTCAAAGTTTTTCTAGCACGTAATTAACTACGTCCTCTTTATTTTGTGGTCTATCTATTCCGACTCTAATTCTCGTAAATGTATTTTCGTTTTGTAGTTGTTGTAAAATACTTTTTAATCAATTGTGGCCAGCTGGAGATCACCCTATTTTTTTTTGTATTTTCCCTACGGGAATATCAATTTCATCATGAATTATTAAAATATTTTCAGTATTAATTTTATAATAATCGGCTATTTTTTTGATTGCTTCTCATGATTTATTCATATAGGTTTGTGGTTTGCAAAAAATTATATCATCTGTCTTTATTATTTCTGCATTAAATTTTTTTTCAAATTTCCGTCCTGAAATTGTTTTTTCTTTGCAATATAAATCTAGCATAATAAATCACATATTATGTCTTGTTTTTGCATATTCTGTTCAGGGATTACCTAGTCATGCTATGAGTTTCATTGTTGATAATGCTTTTCTAATAAAGTATTCATATATTCATATGTTAATGTTTTTCAATAAATAGTAGTAAATTCTTCTAGAAATAAATCATTGTTTTTTTTATTTTCTGTCTCTTTTAATAGTTTTAAAAACTTTGTTTTTCAATATTCTTTAATAAGTAAATCAACTACATATCTGCTTTCTTTATACACTCACTCTCAACCCGTTTCAAAATAATCTAGGAATAATGTAAAATTTTTTGGAGGAGTTTTATCTTCTAATTGTCATGAAAGGTAAATAGAACATCATTCATTCAAAAAAGTTGGTTTCCCGTTTCATTTACGATATCGCCTAAAACAATTATGCCCTATTTCGTGCCTTAACATCTTTATTTTCTCATTTTGGTTGAATGTATGATACCCATTTGTCTCTTTTTCTAGTGACTCGTCGCTAAAATAAAAAATATGATTTCCGTTTGAACTTGCTCTAACAAAATCTTCAGTTTTTCTGCCACAGAAATAATCCATCGCCTCTCTTTGTTCGACAGTGTGGACTATGATTCTTTTTCGATCGAACTCTTGTTCATAAAAAATACTATACTCATGTACTGTCTTTTCAACAAAACTATCTAAATCTATATCCTCATAATATTTACTTAAAAAGGGCATAGACCATCAAGATGAAAAAATAAACCACCTTTATAAATTTATTTTCCTATTCCATTACATAAAATTCTAGCATGTCTCACTCAAGCACTTTCTTGCTAATACGAACTTTTAGTCCACATTCGTGACCTTCGGCGACCTTACTAACATTTTCTTGATCACGTTTTAGCGAGGTAACACGGCCTTGTCCGATGATCTCTAGCTCTCCTGAATCACCCTTTCTCCACATTCTAAAATCAACTCAATTTCTGGCTTCTCATTCAATAACTTTTCAACCGATAATCATCTCTTTTTCTTTCTTGAAAAACACTCCAAGAACGTTTAGCTTGCCGATTATATTTTCCTTAGCTTCAATCTTAATCATTCACTTTAATATTCCGTCAATATAGTCACCCATTTCATAGATTATATCATATGTTTTAATAGATATTTTCATTTGGTCTGCCTTTTTGCTGATAGAGGCGGGGATTGATATGTTAAAACCAAATATCATTGCATTTGATGCATGCGCAAGCCCTAGGTCGCTATCTCCAAAAACTCCTACGTCACTATGAATTATCTTTATGGTAATGTTTTCTGGTACTTCCATGCTTTGTAATGCATATTTTGCAGCTTCCAGGCTTCCAAAACTATCAGCTTTTAGGATGATATTGAGAGTAGTTATGTCTCCTGCAGCAATTTGCGCCATCATATTTTGTAGTCCTGAAGCGTCGCTTTGTGCTTTCTCTTTCTCAAGAACAGAAGCAATTTTTTGACGAGCTTGGTGTTCAGTATCAACAACTTCGGCTATACGTCAAGGCTCTGGTACTTCTTGCATACCTAATATCATCACAGGATCACCTCAAAAAACCTTTTTTACTTCTTTACCGGACCAATCAAGCATCTTTCTTACTTTTCCATAGGTGTTGTGTATCATAAGGATATCTCATACTTCTAGTGCTCATGTCATGATGAGAAGAGTACTCAAAATACCTTGTTTGGTGTCTTTATTGGCTTCAAGCACAACTCCAACAGCATTCCTATCTGGATTGAATTGTAATTCAAGCATCTCTGCGTGTAACAATATTTGCTCAAGAAGAGCATCAACTCATTGTCATGTCATAGCAGAAACTGGAATAACTGGAATGTCTCCTCACCAATCTTCTGGTGTTAATCAGTGTTCCGCCATTTGAGATTTAATATTTTCATGGTTTGTGATTCATTTATCAATTTTTGTAATAGCGACAATAATTGGAACTCATGCGTCTTTTGCATGATTGATTGCTTCTACTGTTTGTTGTTTGATACCATCATCGCAAGCGATTACTATAACTACTATATTTGTGATTTTCGCACCACGAGCACGAAGTGAAGTAAACAATTCATGTCAAGGAGTGTCTATAAAAGTTATTTTTTCTCCATTATATATTATTTGTGATGCACCAATCGACTGCGTAATACCTCATGCCTCACCACTAACTACGTTTGTATGCCTGAGGTAATCTAGTAATTTTGTCTTTCCATGGTCTACATGTCCCATGATAGTTACTATAGGAGGCCTTTTTAGTTTGTTTTCTGCCTCTTTGTCTATATCAAGGATCGCATGGAGATTTCAACTCATTACATCTTCTACAGATACGCTTCCTGCTTCTTTTTTAACTTTCACACCAAATTCTTCTCAAATCAAACTTGCAGTATCGTAGTCAATTGTTGAATTTATATTTACTAAAATTTTATTTGCCATAAATTTTTTCATGAGCTCTGGAAAGGTAACTCACATTTTTTCAGAGAACTCTTTTACGCTTATTGAGTCGCTCATGAGAATTTCTTGTTTTTTTATCAATGTACTTGAAGTTCATGCCTCTTTTTTCACTGTCGCAACCTTAGGAGTCGACGTTTTTTGTTGACTTCCTTGTCCAAGAGTGGATTGTCTTTCTTTTTGGGGCTTCCCTAATTTTGCTGTACCCTTCGAAAATGTTGGAGCATTTGGAGAAAACTTAAAAAATGTTTTCCCACGTGTTTCTGATTCTTGCGTTTGTCTTCTTTCAAAAGATTTATTATCTCATTCGTCTTTTTTAATCGCTGGTTTTTGGATAAATCATTTATTTGATTTGATTCTTCTGTCAGATCTTGGTTTTTCTTGTACTGGTTCAGAACCTATAACTCTTGCATTTCAAAATGAGCTAATAACCGGTTCTTCTTCCTTTTTTTGTACCAAAGGTTGAGAGAAAACATCTATTTGTTCTTCTTTTTCTTCAATTTCCTCTTCGGTTGAAGTAAATCCGAGACCAGAAAGAAAATCATCGCCGAATGACAGCTCTTCTGCCTTAAAGACTTTTGCACCTTCTTTCTTAGGTTTTCCTATTTTTGCAAGTGACAAAGTGGGTTCGATTTGTGATCGTTCCTCATTTTTAATCTGAGTAGCCCTTGCGAGAAGTGTTTTCCCAATTACTGATTTATAAGCTGTTGCTAATTTTTCTCTTTCGATGCTATATTGCTCTATGAGATCTTTAATTTTTGGCATGTATTTTTGCAAGTACTAAAAAATATTTACGTGAGTAATGTATATGGTTATCCGCATAAAATACAATAGAAAGTATGAGTTGCATCTAGAGAAAAGTTTGCTATACTCACTCAATGCTTAATTTTCAGTTGCTTACAAAATTAGATAAACATCTATATAATTTGGAAAAAATTTCTAAATGACCTTTTTTTATTGTCTGATGAGCTGTTCGTGATGCGTTATTTGGGATTGAAACAATTGATATTGATCTAACAGGACCATTTTCTCCTGAGAGCATTTGGGATACAATCGAAAAGAATTCTAGTTCTTTAGAAATGCACGGGTTGTTCCGTACGGAAAAATACGGCACAGTAACGATTATACACAATGAGACGAAGCAATCAGGCGGTTCTGAAGAAATGTCATCTACAAACACTCTTGAAGAAATTCACGACAATAATTCCTCACAAATCACATATGAGATAACACCTTTTCGTGAGGAGTGATGATATGACGATCTAAGACATCCATCTGAAATAAAATGGTCGCACTCTCTTACACAAGATGCTTGACGTAGGGATTTTACTATAAACGCTCTTTATTATACCATTCAAGGATCGCCAGTTGCGCCCTCTCATAAAATCAAAATCAAAATAAAAGAAGATCAACTGACAGAGTATTTGCAAAAAAATGGATGGACCTTCCTTCCCGGTTTATCTCTTCTTATTTTACAAGACACCAATATCATCGAACGTTTTTTCGTAGATTGAAAATATAATCTTGATACCGCCAAAGATTTTTTTGTATCACAAAAAGCATTTTGAATTGATCCAGAAAATATACGCATATTATTAGATCCAACAAGTGGTTTACAGGATGTGTATACACAAAGACTTCGTACTGTTGGTCAACCCGACAAGAGATTTAATGAAGATGCGTTGCGTATATTACGCGCATTACGTTTTGTGAATATTTGGAATCAGCAACTTCCATGAGCGCATTTTGATTTTCAAAGGGAGACGTGGGATTCGATAAAGACAAATTACTCATTAGTCCAACATTTACCAAAAGAACGTATCCATCAAGAACTCGTAAAAGTATTCTCTGCAAATAATCCCTTTGGATATGTTGCGTTACTTGATGAAACAAATCTTTTACAATATATCTTCCCAGCATTGTATAAGACGAAAAATAACGAACAGCCAGTAAGATATCATCCTTTCGATACCTATGCACACACGCTACTGACTCTCTTTCATCTACAACAGATAAATACAAATTATCTTGTGAAGCTTGGGATGTTATATCATGATGTTGGCAAACCACAACAATATGCTGCGTATACTGAGGCAATGACCAAAGAAGAAAGAAATGCTATTCATTCATCAGAATTGAATCACGTTAACAGTGGTCCAGTTTTTGTAAAAAAAGACATGTCTGCTGTATGATTTTCAAATAAAGAGATTGAGGAGATTGCTCGATATGTTGCACAGCACATGAGGCCATGACAAATACTAGAGGCAACAGGATCAAATCAAATTAAGAAATTGCGTACCTTGTATGCAGAAGTTTGATATGAGCTTACCAAAAATATTATTGATATTTGCAAAGCAGATAGACTAGGACAATATAATCCTTTACAGGGGAATGAGGTCGATTCAGTCGATACATTATATGCTCTTCTGGATGAGTTACGCGCAAAGGAAGGGCAGTTTACCAAAGATCAACTTGCTATCTCAGGGAATGATATTATGGAATATTTTTGAATAAGCCCTTGACCAAAAATCGGGGAAATGCTTTCCAAAGCTTTTGATTGGGTGATTCACGAAAAAGAAAAAAGGAATACAAAAGAAGCTATTTTATTGTATTTAGAAGGAATTTGAAATAATGCAAAACAATAAACAGAAGTTGAGCACGAAGAAAACTGAAACAAAAAAAAAGACTTCTAGTGCTGGTAAAACTAAAAATCTTCAGCAAAATGAAGATGTAATTGAAAAAAAACCATTGGGAGATGCAGGAATGTTTTCAAGTTTTTTGACTTGGATGAAAAACAATATTATCCATTTTGCATATTGGTGAAATGGTATTATTATTTTTTTGTTAATTCTCATAGTATACAAAGGGATTCTTTTAACTTCTTTGGGATTGTTGGATGTAACAGGAATTTTTAATGTGCTTCGTTGGTTTATAGAGCGATTGGGGAACGATTTGTTATATTTTTTCTTGGTTTGGTTTTTCGTTTTATTGGGGATGCGCGTAAAAAACAAATCTACAAAATCTTTTTTCGTTTTTATCGCATGTGTTCTGTTAATCTTTTTTGTTGCAGATATATTCTCACTCAAAAATTTTTATAGCAGATTCTTAATTTGAGTTTTTAGTTTTTTTACTCGAGAAAACGCTTCTCCATATATGCGGGAGTGAATACGTGCTCTTGTTTTGTTTCGATTAGGACTTTGACTGTGTGTCTACATCTCTTCCTGGGCGGTAGTAAAAAAAACATTTTCAGAAAAAAATTTGATAAAAGCAATTCGTTTGTTGGTTTTATTTTTTGGTGGGATTATAGGTATTAGTTTTTTTTTGTGAAAAACATCTTCATATCAACAAAACGTTTTTCAAATCCAGTATACAGACTCACATTGGAAATCTTGAGAAAATGATAAACCTTATGAAGAGTATTTTGTTTCTTTTTCATGAGCAAATCAAAAACCAAATATTGTAATAGTTTTTGCTGAATCCTTTTCAAGTATTGATTCTTTAGCGATGTGAGGCAATAGATGACTTCTTTCCTGATTTGATGCAATTGCAAAAGATGGCACCGTATATACAAATTTTGTTGCTAATGGCTGTACTTCTGATAGCGCACACATAGCTCTTTTGCAATGAGTAGAGCCGTGGGAAACTAATCATCTCGTACAAAATTATTTACGCTATAAAAGTTATAGTTTATGATTGCCTGCCTTTATGCACCAAAATGGCTATAATACGACTTTTTTATCGACAGCATCACTTAACTTTTTAGATCAAAAGGATTTTTTGATTTCTTTGCAATTTGATACTATCATTGGAAGTGAGTCCTTTAAAAAATTTAAAAAATATGCTTTTGACTCTGCTTCTGATGAAGCACTGTATCAAAAAACACAGCAAGTGCTCGAGAAAAATAAAAATACATGAACGTCACAATTTATTGTTTTGCAAACAATTTCATCTCATAAACCATATAACTCTCCTGAGGGAAATACAGAAGAGCAGGCTTTCGCTTATTCGGACAAACAACTGCTTCAGTTTTATCGTTATTTACAACAAACAAATTACTTTGAAAATGGAATACTACTGGTGGTAGGTGATCATAGAAAAATGCAATCTATGAGTTATGAGGAAATTCAGAAGCGATGAAGTGCGGCTTATGGGAAAACAGTTTTCCTTGCTGTAGGGAAAAATATACCAAAAGGTAAAACAAATACAGTTCCAATACAACATTTAGATATTTTTTATTCTTTAAAACGTCTAATTTCTTCATCAAATGTAACTTTGCATGAATATTATAATGATGCTTTTGACACTTACACAGGAAGAAAAAATGCAATACGTTTTTGTCAATATGTAGATAGACAGTATATTGGTACACGCTGAGACAATTCCACTTGGATAATATTACCTTCGCAGAAGGACAAGGAAGCATCATATGTCCGTTCATATTATGCATTTCAGCGAGATAAAGCCGATACCTCAAATTCTTCTTTAAGAAAAATTAACAACTCTACATCAAGTTCCTTTTCGATTAATATGATTCAATCTTGAAGTGATTCTTCGCAATCATTAAGCACTAGAAGCAAAGAAATACAGGACCTGTTTCCAGACATTGTACGCATTTCGCATCAAGGATATCATAAAACATCACCAATTAACTCTCTTGCCTCATTTATTGCAGCAAAAGATCAGTGAGCAGATTCAATTGAAATGGATATCTCGTTTACGAAGGATGGATACCCAGTTGTCGCACATGGTCCGGATATAGGTCGTATAAAATGTGTTTGAAATTCTTCTATTGGTAAAAAAAACATTGCTGATTTCACTTTACAAGAAATGCAAGATAATTGTGTATTATACAACGAACAACCAGTTCTAACCCTGCGGGAAGTTCTAACAAAAACGAAAGATATGTTTTCTTTATATTTTATTGATATAAAAATACACAACATTAATGAAACTGAAGACGTAAAACCCATGCTAGAGACAATTAAAAAAATGTGATTGAAAAAAAATGTTGTTTTCTCAAGTGTTGAAAAAAAAGTTAATCAACAACTCGCAGATGATCAAAATATTCTTGCTTGATGGGAAATAACAGACGAAAAAGACTTATCAGGAATACTAGAAACAAAGCAAGAATATATTTTAATGCCCTATAACATTGTAACCCCTGACACAATCATGAAGATCAAAAAAGCAGATAAGATACTTGTTGTGTACACGCTACAAGATAATGACGTTATGAAAAAACTATATGATTGATGAGTTAGATATTTTATGAGTGATGATGTAGAAGAGCTCGTGAAATAAATCTTTATACACGAAGAAAAATCATATAGAATATTTTGATTTATTCTAAAAGTGGTCTCATGAAGAATTACGGATGGGCTTGTAAATAAATAATAAATGAGTAATCTACCGATATATTTATCTCTAAATTCGTACTAATGGCTGGAAAAATAGACGTTATACTACTACAATCTGTCAAATGATTGTGAAACAAAAATGATGTTGTGAGCGTGGCCGTGGCTTATGCAAAAAATGTTTTGTTTCCAAGCTGACATGCTAAAATAGCTGATGCTATAACCAAAAATAACCTTGCTCAAAAAAAAGAACAACAAAAAAAGCATGATGAAATGGTCACTAAAATTTGGGAAGAAATACAATTATATGTTTCAGCAAACGAACAACTTAGGATCTCAAGAAAGACCACTCCGAATGGTAAGTTATATGAAAAAGTTCATGAAACAGACGTCAAAGAAGCTATGAAACAGCGAAACGTTTCTTTACCATCAGAAATAACAGTTCAAAAAAACACTCGAGAGGAGGTCGGTGAACATCAAGCAAAAATTCTTTATAATGGTAAATGAATAAATATTACATTCCTGATTGTAGAAACGCAGTAAACTTTTATCTTTAAATATATATATTATTAACATGTTTTACGTAGTTTTATGAGTACTCTTTTTTATCATTCGAGGCATCAAAATTGTATGACCAAGAACCGCAAAAGCCGTTTTAACTCTTGGAAAACCAACATCAGTTATTAGATCATGAATCAATTGGGTTTGGCCAATTATTCAATCGGTAAAAACACAAACGCTTGCCATGACGAATATGGACGTGGGCGTGGAAAGTATTACTAGAGACAATGTTAAAACCAAAATTGATTTGAATGTAATCTTTCGCGTGAAAGATAACGATACAGCAATTATAGATTCATTGTTTATCATTAGCTCTCCATTAAAAGCGATTCAAGCTATGGTAGAAGAACAGTTGAGAGCAAAGATTTATGAATTTGGTCATGATGAAATCTTTTCAAAAAGAAATGAAATTGGCGATGAAGTTAAACATGTTCTTTCAGCTAAGTTAGAGGAATTTGGTATGGAATTAGACAGTGTACAAGTAAAAGATATTCAATTAGATTCTCGTGTTTTAGATGCCATGAATAGTGTCGTAGCGTCTGCAAAAAATAAACTTGCAATCATCAATGAAGCTGAATGACGCAAACAATCTGACATCTTGAGTGCTGAAGCAGACAAGCAAGTGAAAAGATTGTTGTGAGAGTGAATGGCTTTGCAAAGAGAGGCTATTGCAAATTGATTTAAAAACTCTATTGAAGAGATCAAATCGTCTGATAACAATCTTCGTTGAGGAGAAATATTGGAATTCCTTCTTGCTTCTTCGCGTATAGAAACATTGGAAAAAATTGGAAAAGATAATGCAAAGGTTATCTATGTAAATGAAAACCTTGAAGGGAAGATGGCTAGTTTTATCAATGATGGAACTGACGTTTAATAGGAGTTTTTAAAAGTGTATATACAAAGAACGCTGGCTTATAACCAGTGTTTTTTTTGTAACTTATAAAAAGAGCAGCATGGTTAGTAGAATATTTTTGCTCAATTAAATAAGCTAAAAGTATGGAATTCAAATATGTACTATTTTCAATGTTTTTAAAATAAAAATTTACATAAGTATAGGGGAGCGATGAATGCATTTCTGTTTAATGCTTTTAAGTTATTTCATAACTTTGTTTATAATATCGTCAGATATCAATAAGTTTTTTTATGCCATTTAGGAGTGCTTATTTTACATGAATCGCTTCTTTTGAAGCCTGTTTCTATGAATCTATTCTTTAATATGTGCTTCTAGAGGATGTTTGATTTAATTTTGAAGCTAATATATGAAATAGTAGTCACCAAATGCTCATTCTTTTTTTATTTTAGTTAAATGTTTTTACAATAGAATTTTATGTGTCTTGAATGCGCAATAAGCAATTAGACACTAATACCTGTTTTTTAATTTACAAAAAAACCCAACTTTTGCTGGGTTTAATCTGTCGCATTAATTTTATATTTGCAATTGTATATACATTTTTTTATTGAATATTTATTCCATTTGCAAAAGGCTCCCAATTACTATTCAGTGTTTTTATAAAAAACAACTTTGTACCGTCTGCGCTAGTTTTCATAATGGTTCATGGTACACTAATGCTGCTAGATGATAATTTTGAAGTACATTCATATATTTCGACAGCTGGCCCTACAGAATCGTTTTCTCTATCTGCATACGACTTAACACCGATGCTTACATAACAATTAAGTCCTTTTACTCCTAGGTTTTCAGAAACATTTATTCCGTTATATGAAATGCTTGCTGATGGGAAATGGATGATATAGTTTCATCTTGTTGATGTAAAATCATGACCGCTCGCCGTAAGTTTTGGAGCGGCAGATGTATTTATGGCTCAAGTTGTGCTTGGTGAGGTTGTTGTTGTCGTAGAGTCGCTTGGGATCGCATTTCCAGTTTTTATGGTTGATGTATCTTCTTTTGAAAGGATTGTTACCTTTTCGCCATTTATATCATCAATTGTTACGCGAGCAGCGCAAGCAGCCGTCTTTACAAGCCATGAATCAAGAGATTCTTTTGTGATTGTTGGGTTTGCCATGTCTGCACCAGGTGTGCATAATTTTGCTATCTCAGGGACAAGCGTTTTGATGTAGACCTCATTGATAGGTATTAGAACACTTGATACTTTATAGAGGAGTGCATCAGACGTCGCACTCATTTTATATCCTGCGCCCGCATTATTCCAGGCAAACCATCCACTTCAGTTCGCTTCTTTTGAGATGCTTAATCCGCCCCTATTTACGAATGTTGACTCCGTGTATTTTTTACTCATTGCTACACAATCTTTTTCAGGGAAACCGCTTTCGCACTTAAATCATGCTACTTCTACGCTACCAGAAAGAGTATCACTTGAAAATGTTATTGTATTATCTTTGGCAGTATAGCTAATTCCATTGCTTGTAGAAACATCTATTTTCAATCCGATCTTTGAAAAGAATTTAGTGTCTGTGCTTGGTACAAATGATGTCGCTTGTAGATCTCATTCAGTATTACCAATAGCTTTTACGTCTATTGTGAATTCTTTCCCATCTGATTTGCTAACAACTCATTTTATATAAACGAAACCATTATAATTGTTTAAATCAATACTTGAAGAATTGAGGCGGATTGTTTCTTCTCCAGTTGTGATAAGTGTGTGTGAGTATGAAAGAGGCTCTGTTGATCCGCTTAGTGTTCCCGCAAGCGATACGTCTTTCCCAAAATACCAATCAGATTGAATCGTGCTTCAAGTGCTGACTACTGTTTGGGTTTGTTCGATTTTTGACCCAAGTGAAGAAAGGTATCGAATACC
>CAZXON010000001.1:0-105074 GCA_964642385.1 uncultured Candidatus Peribacteria bacterium | reverse complement strand
CTCTTACTATAATTTTTATTTATGAGTTTTGCAACATGAAACAAAAAGAAACTTTGTTTGAATTAAAAAGGTATCGTTTAGAGGCTTTTTCCCTCTTTGTTTTTTCCTTTCTTTGTATTGATCTTTGGACAAAAAATTTTTTCTACAATACTGAAAGTGGCGTGTTAAATGCCGGCGCAATACGATGATTGGCTATCCCCTCATGGATCTCTGTAATAGTATGAATATTGCTTATTCTTTTTTTGTTTTTTCTTGACCAAAAGAAACCTCTTTCAATATTTTCTACAAGTCTCTTGGTGGCAGGAATAGTTGGCAACACCTATGATAGATTGCTCTTCCATGGAGTTAGAGATTGGATATCTTTACAGGATTTATGTAATTTTCATCAGATATTTTGATTTCAGTTCCCTGTGTTTAATGTTGCAGATCTTTGCTTATTCCTTGGGATATGCTTGTTTATTATACAGCTGTCAAAAAACACAAAAAAATGAGAAAATTTTTATACCAAATAATTTTATTCTTCTTGATTTTTTATGTAGCATCTTTATAGTCTAGGTGCTATTTTTTTGAAAATAAAAAATGTCCTTCATTTCGTTTGCTATTTGCTAAACCACAAGGTTTCTATCTCTTTAATATAATATATTTATTCTATGTTCGATTTTGACCCACAAAAAGATTACTATAAAGTTCTCGGTGTAGAAGAAACTGCTTCAGATAATGATATCAAGAAGGCTTTTCGCAAACTTGCAATGAAACATCATCCAGACAAATGAGGTGATCAAGAACAATTCAAAACTCTCAATGAAGCATATCAAGTAGTATGAGATTCACAGAAGCGTCAACAGTATGATTCAATTAGAAAATGAGGTTTCGGCTGATTCTGAGGACAAGGCTGATTCTGAGGGCAAGGGTGATTCTGATGATTCTCTTGATTTTGAGATTGAACGACATTCCAATTTTGATGAGGGGATATGAATGATATTTTTGGTGATCTTATCGGAGGTATCTTTGGTGGAGGATTTTCAAATAGACCAAGAAAAGGAGATGATATTGAGATGCAATTAAATATTTCTTTTGAACAAGCATATCAGTGAATAACTAAAGATGTGTCTTATAAAAAAATAGTAAATATTGATCCAAAAACTAGAAGATGATTTGAAGAAAGCGACACTATACATGTTGACGTACCATGAGGAATTCAATCATGACAATATATAAAGTTTCCTGGCAAAGCTAATTCAGGGATAAATTGATGACCTGCAGGTGATGTTTATGTGAAAATTCATATTAAACCTTCTACCTTATACACGAGGGAAGATGATGATATCATAGTCTATGCGGATGTAGATATCATAGATTTGGTTCTTTGAACTGAGGTTTCGGTTTCTCATCCAGAAGGAAAAATTACAGTAAAAATTCCAAAATGAACACAAGTAACAGATACTATAAAAGTCGCTGGAAAGTGATTTTCTAAAATGGGTAGAGGTTGAGTCTTCGCCTCAAAACACGGTGATTTATTGGTTAAATTACATGTTTCTGTACCCAAAAAACTATCCAAAGATCAGGAAAAATTATGGAAAGAGTTAAGAGGATAAACACTATTTTTTACTATCGCATCTCAAAAAAATAATGACAAACTATTTTTTTCATTTTAAGTTAAAAAAACATTTTTGTTTATGTTTTTAAGAATCATTTTTTTTGGGCTATTAAATTAGAAAAAATTTTTATTAAATCTCTTTTACAAACTCTACACATGTAACTCCTTCAGAAAAACCATGTTTTCTGTAAAAATCCAAAACTCTCGAATTTTTTTGAAATCAGTACAATACAATCCAATTGATGCCAATTTTTTTTATTTTTCTTTCATATTCCTTGAGCAACAAACTTCCAATTCCTTTGCCTCTATAATTTTCAGAAATAGCGATCATCCAGACGATACACCCTTCCCCTTTCACTGGCTATCCAATTATTAAACCAAGTATATTTTGTTCGTTTTCGATCACCAAAAAAAAGTTTTTGTCTAAGTATTTTTCTAAAGAAAATTGATCAAAAAATCCACCTGTTGCAAGTTTTAATTCGAGAATATGGACTAGATTTTCACACGCTTTTAAGTCTTTTTTTCTGCCCTTCTTATTACCATGGATTTGATAATTACCATGAATAAAGAATTATGATTTTTAATTTGTTTGCGGATGTTTTTTCTCGTCAATAGATATACTTGTTTTTCGGGTAGCCTAGCAAAAAAGTTAGGTCAAAATTAATTTCTTTGTTTCTGTATAGTTTCCTAAATCTGGCTGAGATCTGAATTCATTCTCTATGAGAGGCACTCTGATTGGCTATTTCCTTCTAATATCTGTTGTTTGTAAATCTCATAGAATTATCCTTTCAGAACCCTTCCTTTCATTGTCTTCTCAATTTTTCCGAGCTTCAAGAGGAGTGGTTCTATATCATTTTCTATTGCTTTTTCATTCATTCATAATTTCGCAGCTAGTGTTTTTACTCAAACTGCATCTTCATTTTCAGCAAGTATTGCAAGATATTTCTTGTGAAGTGGCGTTATACCTCCTGCATCTATATTCAATCGATGCTCAAAGGTATCTCGTTGTGAGCTTTTCATACAAAGTTTTTCGCTTGCTCATTCTGCTATCAGGTAATCCCTAATTTTTATGCAAAGATTGTGTATTTCTCTTGGCGTATGTTCTACTTTTTCACTGATTTTTTCTATAATTTTTTTGTCAGCTTCGATAGAGTAGGTGTCTAGATATTTTTTGACAATCTCTTGAATTTCCTTTTTTGTATAATCTTCAAAGTGAAATTTATATACAAACCTGTTTTTTAGCGGCGCAGAAAGAGACTCGAGTTTCGTCGTTGCACCAATTAGACTAAAGTGATTGATTGGTAAACGCATACTTCCACCTTCGGGCATTACAAAATCAATGACTCGATCTTCCATTGCAATATACAAAACTTCTTCAATATTTGGCTTAAGACGGTGAATCTCATCGATAAACAATATATCTCCCTCTTGTAAATTATTTAGGATTGAAATAAGTTCAGAAGGTTTCCCAATTGCATAACCTGTGACTGCCTTTATTTGTACATTCATTTCGTTTGCAATGATCGCCGCTAGCGTCGTTTTCCCATATCCACTACTACCAGAAAAGAGAATGTGTCCTAGTGTATGGTCGCTTTGCTTTGCTGATTTTATCGCTGTCTTGATGATGTTAACGATACTTTCTTGTCCTACAAAAGTCGAAAATCACAATGGTCTATACGTATGACCACGTGTTTCTAGCATATCGGTGTTATCTTGTGTGATCTCGATTTTCTTTACTTCCATAATCCAATGAAAAATTCAAGGTAAATATGTACCATATATACAAAAAAATACTAGTTCTGCAAGGAAAAGTTATTAGATTGTGTCTAAAAATCTTTTTTTAATGAGTTGTTGTCCAATTGCGTTGTGTGCCTGCAATATAATTTCTCTCATGTTTTGATAATATATCAATCCCATAGCTTCTTCCAAGGATGCTCGTTTATAAATTCCCAGATATCATTCTACTGGTTGTATACACACATCGTCTTTGTGTCCATGATAATGCATCAAAAAATAGGTAATGTCTTTATCCATACCTCATTTCATCTCATGACTACTTCTTAAACTAGTGGCGCCAATTTTTTGCTCTATCACTAATTTGTCTTTTGGTAATCAAGCTTCTTCTCACACCTCGCGAATAGCAGCTTGTTCAGCGCTCTCTCATGGTTGAATTTTTCCTTTTGGCGCGACCCATTCAATCTTCCCCGACATCGCATGTCTTTTTATGAGAAGGAATTTAGGTGTGTTTTTATCATCGATAAGATAGATGATACCTCATGCACTTTGAATAACGTTCATGTGTGTGATAATAATAAAAAAAATTATTTTGCTTTCTGAGCTAGCCATCAGATCATTGCACGCAAAGGTCCAGATGTTTTTTGGCTTACGGTGCTCATATATTGTTCTACTTTTTCTCAAGCCAAAATTCTATTTTTTTGTATCTTTTCTAAAAGAGTTGGATCGTCTTTTTTTATTTCAGTTGTATTTTTCCTGATTGGTGTATTTGGGTTTTTAGGTTTGTTCGGTGTTTGCGTTTTCGATTCCAGTTCTATCCTGTTTTTTTCTTTTTCTTTTGCATTGTGTGTTGCAAGTATTTCATTTTGCAATTCGCGTAGTAGTTTTTTGGTTTTTATTTCGTTGTTTAAAATCTGAATTTCTACTCGCGTTTTGAATGAATTTATTTTATATCACAATCTATTAATAAGTATCGTATAAGCATCTCTTACAAAATTATGTAATTTTTTTTTGGTTTCTTTATCTTCTTTGCCTTCCACATATGTCCTATTCGTTTCTTTTATTTGTTTTTCTAGTGAACTCAATTTATTTTTATAGTGAAAAAAATCTCAAATATAATTTCAATTTCAAGATTCAATGTTATCTATTTTTTTTGGAGGAGTTACCATCGTATTTAGCAATAAGAATTATTTGTATTGTTTCGCCGAAGGCGAGGCCCGTTTCGTAGTAGATTGGCTCATTGACTTTCGATAGTACGGGCCAATAGAATCGGACAGAATCATGTATGTCGTTAGCTATTATTTTTGATTATATTTTTCTAAGAATTTTTTGACAATATGGATGTTTTTTTTGTAATCTGTCCTCAATGGTCAAACAATACTAATCACACTATCATATCCATTTACGTTTATTTTTGTGAATACGATAGAAATAACATGCTGATCACTTTGGAGGAAGGTATAATATATTTGGTTTGTCTTAATGACCTTCCCAGCTAGAGTTGGTACGATTTTTTTATCTTCAATATATTGGACAATGTACTTGGTAGTATCCATGTCGTTCATCGTAGAATGTTTTAGAAGGTTGTTGATCCCCAAGAAGTAGTATTCGTCATTACGAAGAAATCAAACAACCGCGCAATCTACTAGCTTACCTAATGTTTCTATGATATATCTAAGCCCATTGCGAGCGTAATTCACATCAAACGCTAAAGAAAAATTATCTTTCCCGTCATATTCTTCTTCGTTTTTTAGCAACTCATCTACATATAATGAGACTCATTCTATGGTTGGAAGACGCCCTGAACTGTTGTAAGGCTGATAGACAAGCCCTTCTTTCTCGAGCATGTTAAGCTGTTTTCTCAGTGTTGAAGGGGCATATTCAGTTAGTTCACTTGCATACAAAAATTTAGATCCAACGGGGTCTCATTTATCAATATATGTATCAATAACAATTGATAGCAAGCCAAGAAGTTTCTGATTTTTTTTCGGCATACTCGTATGAAAACAAAAAATAACCTTTACTTTCTTAGATAATATATATTTAATTTCATTATGCAAACATATTTACTTTTCAATGAGAAACACTATAAATGATTTTAGAAATGGTTTTATTTGCTCTTTCTTATTACATGAAAAAAAATCTTTTTTTGATTTCTTCGGCAGTTTTGCTAGGTTTGGGCTTGAGTGCTGGGTTTTCTATCCAGTTTGTAAGTGCTGATACTACTGATGTTGCAGTAGATCAATTGATTTCTTTGATTTTATCTTGAAGTTCGCTTTCAACGTGAACTATTATTGAAACATCATGAGCGACAACTGGAACTGTCGTTACAACGTGAACAATCACGACATGATCAGTGTCTACATGAGCTATTGTTGCGACATGAACAGAATCAACAGCTGAAAGCGTGACTATTTCATTGATTACATCTTGACATCTGGCTCCTTTTTCAGCTGATACAGAATTTGTTTCTGCGCTCTCATGGTTCTACACAAATGGCTTGACACAATATTCGTCAATAAGTGGATATGAACCAATGAATTGATTAACTAGACAACAAGGCGCCAAATTCTTTGCAGTTTTTGCAAAAAAAATACTGTGAAAACAGATACCTACCAGCACATCATGCATATTCACAGATACTGGTTTTGATTCTACTTTAAAACAACACGTATTAGATGCTTGCGCATTGGGGATAATGGTAGGTAAAGATGGAATTTTTAGACCAAATGATCAAATATCAAAAGCTGAATTTACTACAGCGCTTGTAAGAATGATCCTTGGGAAAAAACTTGATGAGACTACAAATCCTTGGTGGTTAGCATATTACACACATGCAAGAGATTTATGATTAACAAAAGAACAAAATGCAAATGCGTTTGACTGAAAAGTTTCTAGATATGAAGCTGCTTTGTTATTATATAGATCAGTGAATAAAGTAACTAGTTGATCTACTTCATTGACTCCATCTGAGGTTACTTGAAATGTAGCAACTGGAGGTTTGGTTGAAACCGGTTTTAATAGCTCTGGAAGTTCAGTCACCTCTGGGCTAATTGCTGATGTACCATTGGTTAGCTCATTAACATCAGACCCAGCTTTACAAGAGGCAATTTATCGATTACATGATATTTGAGTTACTAAATATACGGATATAAATGACTTCCGTCCATTTGATTCTATTCAAAGACAGGAAGCAGCAAAAATGTACCTTACTTTTAGATATGCAATAGGTTCTCAAATTGTTTCTCCAAATGCCACAACAGGTGGTTGTGAATTTAGCGATCTTGACAACGCAGACCAGTCGCTAGTACCTTATGTAAATCAAGCTTGCACTATCTGAATATTAAAATGATCAGATGGTGTTTTTAAGCCATTTAATGAGCTAACAAGAGCTCAAGCAATATCAATACTTCTCAGGATCACAGACGGATATCAAGATGAATCTGGTAGCAAATGGTGGCAAAAATATTATGATAGAGCGTTACAATTAGGTATGATTTCAGCTAGCTCACCAGAAAATTTTGAAAAACCCATTACAAGATATGAAGTTGCTGTTCTTTTATATAAGAGCAAAATCCAAAAAGACATTCTTTCAAATCTCAACAACAATTTTGAAAAAAATAAATTTATATTTACTATGTCTTCTTCAGGGACGTTTGCAACAACAGGTAATCTAACAGGTTTAGCTAGTATTAATACTTATTTGTTAGAATCAAACCCAAATGGTACCTATGTAGTAGACTTGTTTGGAACGCAATATAAAATTCTAAAAACAGTGACACAAAAATATCTTGAAACTGATTATGTGTGGTATGGGAAAATCCTTCTTTTGGATGAAACAAAAGAGATTTGAACAGTAGCATTGACGCTGAGTGATGGTATAATTATTTCTGGAATAATGAGACCATATGGAGTTGAAAATGCGACATATTTGATTGCTCCATCATTACAACAGCCTTACTATACGCTTACTAGAATAACAGAATAATTATTGATATCTTTACATATTATCATCTGAGATGAAAAAGAAAATTATAATAAACATTTTGGAACTAGTTTTGTGATCAATTATGTTATATATATGTTACTTATATGTGTCACTCAATGTTGCTGAAAAAGCAAATTTCCTTTCAGGGATGGAGGTTCTTAGACACAAAGTATCTAGCTGGGTAAATAATGTGATTGGTAAATGAGACTCTACACAAGCACAGGCTCAACAATCCATGATCAGAAATTACAAAGAAATTCTTTCTTTTACAAAAGAAAAAAATTGTACAATTAGTGCATCAATACCTCAGATAGAAATCTTTATTAAAGAAATTTCAGACCTGACACCAATTGATTATATGCAAAAAGAAGTTTATTATTCAAATCATGCAGCCAAATTATTTAATGAATTGGAAAAGTGCACATCAACTGAAAAATAATTGTGTAAATTTATTTGGTTTATTCAAAATACCATCATGAAAAACAGATCAATAAGCGCAAGTATGGTTTGACCAAACAAAGAACATTACTATGTAGAAAAAGAACGCTATCCACATGAATTGTACTTCACAAGAGAGTCATTTATTAGAAAGTATGGAGAAAAGTTGGCTTTAATTTTGGAGTCAGGAGAAACATATGTGTCTCCTACTAATAATTGACAACTATCTTTTGATTTTGATGATGGAAAGTAGATTTTATCTGATCATTCACCGCCCTTATCTTTTTAATGCTTTGTTCAAAACTATTATCTTTTAATTACCTCAAATAGTGGTGAATAACATCTACTTTGTTATCCAAAATAAAATATTTATATTATGAATAAATAATGGATCTTACTCTTTACAATACACTTACTCGTAAAAAAGAGATATTTAAACCGCTGATAGAAGATGTGGTGAAAATATATTCGTGTGGCCCGACTGTCTATTCTGACCCTCATGTCGGTAATTTGCGCGCATTTACAAATCGATGATTGTTAGGGGATGTTTTTAGATATGTCTTAGAATACCAGACAATACATGTTATGAATATCACTGATGTTGGGCATCTCACTGATGACGCAGACGACTGAGAAGATAAAATGGAAAAATGATCTAAGCGTGAGTGACTAACAGCTCGAGAAGTTGCTGAAAAATATACAACTAATTTCAAAACGTATATACAAGATATGCATATACAGTTTGATGCACTTCCTAGAGCGACAAATTATATAAAAGAGCAGATAGATATTTTAAGAGATCTAACAGAAAAATGATATACATATGTTATTCCATGAGATGGTATATACATGGATACAGGCATTATTTCAGATTATGGAAAATTAATGTGACCGAATTATAAACAAGCGTTAGCTGGATTGGAAGTATGAATTAGAGTAAAAGCCAGTGATAAAAAAAATCCTACTGACTTTGCTTTATGGAAATTTTCACCATTGGATGAACAGCGCCAAATGGAATGGATTCTTGATTGACCACGTGAAGGATTGTTGATAGATGATAAAAATAAAGATACTCTCAGCACCCAAGAACAAGAAACAAAAGGATTCCCATGATGGCATTTAGAATGTAGTGCCATGAGTAGAGCTTTATTGGGTCATAATTTTGATATACACACTTGATGAGTAGATCATATACCAGTGCATCATTCTAATGAGATTGCGCAATCTGAATGTTCTTTTTGTCATAAAAAACCTCGAGTTACCTATCGGTTGCATGGACAGTTTTTAAATATAAATGGCACAAAAGTATCTAAATCAGCAGGAGATGATTTGAGTTTACTATGATTGCAAAAAAAATGATACAATGCACTAGATTTGAGATATTTTTTCTTTACTAGTCAATATCGCAATTTTTTGGATTTTAGTCGAGAGTCTCTTGATGCAGCCAAAACAACTAGGCAAAATATGTTAAAAAAAATATATACATATACAGGAGATCGTATTATTCATTTTCGTGATGTTGATAAATGTTCTATAGATAATTCTTCGTTTTTAGAGTTTACAAGACCGCTTTTGGATGATTTAGACACTCCTAAGTTTCTTGCGAATTTACAAAAATGACTTAATGAACTAAATGATGATGTGTTAAATACTATCCTTTACATAGATAAATATATTTTGAAAATAGGACTCTATGATGGTGTGTTAGCATTAATGGGGAAACAAGAAAACACCATACCTCAATGAGTGAAAGAGTTGGCAATGGAACGCCGAGAAGCAAAACAAAATAAGGATTATCTTAAAGCTGATGAATTGAGAAAACAAATACAGGAGTTGTGACGAAACGTGAAAGATACTGATGGAATGTGGGAAGTTGAGCCACTAGAAATATAATTTAGAAGGCGATTGTTTCACCATTATTCTTTGGTACAAATACTTTTCGTTGCCCCCTATTTTCTTTGGGTGATTTTATATCTCTTTTTTCCAAAAAAGCTTCAATTTTCTCCGCTAGAGCGTATCTGCTATCTCATCAATGCACAAGAGCTATTTTTACATTCTGAGCAAGATTGCAATTTTTGATAAAATGCATCAAATCTTCTTGGTCTCCATGTGATGAGAAACTAAAATTATCTACATATGCTTTATTCACATCTATTATTTTATCATTTACAATTATCGGTGAGGAAAAATCATTGTGTGTAAGCTTATAGAAGATGCTTCAAGGGATGGGAAATCACGTCCCCAATATTTTGTTTTTCGTAGATTGTGTCGCTCTATAAAGGAACTCTTTTAACGATCCATTAGTTGATACAACCAATATCCTTCTTCATCCCTTTTCCAGCTTTTCAAGTAGATTTTCTCTCCCATTTTCTTCATCAAAGACTCGCTTCATTTTTGGATGATTTTTCAAATACGGGTATGTGTTCTTTGTGTCATTCATAATGTATTCTTTTGAGATAGCAGATCATAATTTTGAAGAAAAGTAAACTTGCTCATGTTTTGATAGTTTTAAAGCTCAGCTATCAATTGCATTTCCTAATAGCTCTCTGACTTCTTGCATTCTTTGTTTTGTAAAACAACAGATCAGTATAAGTCCTTCTCAAGAGTTTATTTCATCAATAAATCTTTTTGCTTCTTGATTACGCGAAGGGTGTAGGGCATTGCCATATGTGCTTTCCATCATAATATAATCCAGTTTTTCTTTTGGTATTTGAGGAGCTCACTCTTTTCCAGGGTCTTGAAACCTTCCAAGATCGCCAGTATAGAGGATATTAAATGAGTGATGGGGTTTGTTGATATCTCATACTATTTTTAGCAAAATTTGCACAGATCAGTTGATATGGCCAGCATTATAGAATTTTCATTTTACAAAATTTCATACTACTTTAAACTCTTTTCAATATGGTACAGGTTTAATTTGTTTTAACAGCGCGCTAAGATCTTCTTTCTCAAGAGTCGGTTTTGTATATGTTGGCTTAAATTCATTTAACTGTTGTTCTGAGAGAGGGTCCTGTGGAATAAGCCCATTTTTTTCAAACGTTTCCTCGATTTTCTCAAGTGGCATTTGATCTTTTTTTATAATTTTCTTATTTCTTGTTTTTGCTACTCCTAATAGTGTGGCATATGCTTGGTTTGCTGATTTCAATTTACTTCGTTCTTGTTTGCGTGACTCGTTACTCATCTGAGACGCCCTCCTGTCTTTTTCAATCGAGTCTTGGAATGTTACTTTTGCTAAATTTTTTGTCATTTCATGCATGTAAATTTCTCCTTGATATCACTCTTTCGGCAAAAATATGCTTTCACCATTATGATCATCGTGTGCGTGAGATATGAGGACCGCGTCGATATTTTTTACATCGGTTCAAAATAGAGGAGGTTTTATTGTAGTTGCTTCCTTTTCAACTCATTCTTTTAATTTTTTAGCTGTATGTGGTTTTATATGTTTTAATGTGCTTTTATATTCTTTTGTGTCATCATTATATTGTCTAGAACCGGCATCCAAAAGTATGCGAGCGGTGTTTTTCCCATACTGCACCTCTAGTTCATGACGAGATCAACCAATGTCTCATTTTGGATTTTCGATAATGCTTCCATGAATTGTGTGAGAAACAACAAATTCTTTTTTATTCATACCGACGAAACACAAAGAATAAAAATAATTTATATCAATATGTACAAAGTTTATTTTTTCATATGTCAATATCAAGTGACTTTTGAAAATTTCGATGAGTGTCGGTTTATCGACAAAAATTTCTTAAAAAAATAAAAAACCCTAGTCGAAACTAGAGTCAGTTAGCGTGTTTTGATATTTAGAATTTTAAAACTCAAAAGAAACACCGTTTTCTTCTGGAACATTGATTGTAATATTTGGCATTGTTGATCTTAAATCCTCAGCAAGAACATGCCTATTTGGTCAACCATGAACGATTGTAATTTGTCCACCATCTGTGTATTTCATCCCTGTTAAAAACCATTTTAATTCATCATGATCTGCATGACCAGAAAGCGTGTAATTTGCAACATATGCAAGATTGGTCTTAATCAGTTTGTTGCGCATGTGAAGTGGTGCGCTAAACTCAGAATGCAAAATCTTGTAGCCATTTGTGCCTGGCACTTGGAATCAGGTGAGGAGAATGCTAGCGTTTTTGTTTGCATATGCAGTATCAATATATTGTGCTATTGTCCCTTGCTCAAGCATTCCGCCAGAACAAATGATAATTTTCCTTCCTGGTTTTTTGACAATCAAATCTGCTTCTTCTGGATTTTCTATCCATTTTACAATTTTGGTATCGGTACAATTTCAATAAACTCCTTCTGTATCGTGAAGGATAAACTCTTTAGTGAGATTATACCCAAGAGGTGAGTGGCAGTATATTTTTTCATTTGCTCCAAGTTCAATGCGTTTGTTACGCACTGCATCTACAAGCATACTTAACACATCTTGCAACCTTTGTAAAGCGAAAACTGGTATTAGACAGATGTCTTTTGCTTTTTTGATATCATTTATGATCTTGTTGTTTTCGCTCAAACGGTCATTGTGTGTTCTTCCTGCGTACGTTCATTCTGTTATAATATAATCAAATGTTTCATGTGGTATTTCGGGTTTTCATGCTAAAGTAGGTTGTTTCACTCTACCAAGGTCTCCAGTGAAAAGGAATGTTTTTGTTTCGTTGTTTTCTTTTGCTTCCCAAATTGATAAAGCAGCCCCTTCAACGTGTCATGCGCTATAGATCGTTAGAAAAAGATTATCAGCTATAATAGGAATTTTCTTTTTGAATCACAATCAAACAATTTGAGAAAGAGTTTGTATAACATCGTTTTCAGTAAATGACATTTTCGCTAAACGCTCATTGATCGCATATATATCTTCTATCCTTTTTATGTTATATTTGCGAAGCTTATATTGTGCATCATCAAGTTCTAGACTACTATAATTTTCTTGCGCTGATAGTATTACTCTCTTGAGCGCAACACAATCATCAATAAACTTTTCTTCATTTTTATTCTCGTGAATTGGAATTTCTTCCAAAAATCCCATCAGTTCATCCTCATTGATCTCTTTATCTAACAGAATCTCTTTCAAACGTCTACGATATTTCGTCTTTTTGATAGCAAACTCTCGAAGTATGTCATATACTTTATCTTCATACTGTCTTTCTAGTGAAAAATGCCTCTTAGAGAGTATTTTACGAGGGTTTTTGCTTTCTCTTGTTTCTGGGGTGTGGTTGTGAATACGAACAGCATGCCATGCGTCTTCAAGTTCTTGTTGTAGTCATTCTATCTTGCGATTATACTCTTCTATTTCTTCTTTTTCGTGTTTAAGAGCATCATCAAAAATTACTCTTGCAAGGTATTTAGACATCTCTGACATATAAATTGGTCAAAGATAGCCTGCTTTTACTAACTGAATACAATTTCAAATGTGATCTTGATGTACGTGAGAAATAAATACAGCATCAATGCTTTTTACGTCCATTTTTTCAAATGGATTTTGTAGTTGCGTATTTGCAACATTGGTAGGGTGACTACCGATATCTAGCAATATTTTGTAGTTTTCATTGGTGGTTTTTATGTTGACAATGTGATGCGATCCTGTTAATGTGCCCTCTGGACGCGCTTCTTGAATTCCTCAACCAATCGTGTGAATTATTTTCATATAGACAAAAAGAAAAGATAAAAGTACACTATTAGTATACTCATAAATGCAAAAAAAAACGAATAAAAGAAATGGAATACATGAAAATATTTGATATTTTGCCCCAATTTTTATGAAAAATGATATAGATTGTTCTTGCTACCTACCCAATCTTTTGATGTTTTTACCAGTTTTTTTGATCTCCTCACGATGTTTATAAACCTTTTCGTAACCAAGTTGTCCACATGCACCTTGTACATTGCGTCACATCGTTTCTCTTAGGGTCGCTGTGATGCCATGAGATTCTAGGGTGCGCTTGAACTCCATGATTCTATTTCTTGAAGACTCTTCTAAATCAATTGTAGGATTCTCGTTGTATGGAATTAGATTTATATGAGCATATTTTTTTCTTGGTCTCATCAAATTAGCAAGCTGTTCAGCTAACTGTTTTGAGTCGGTTTTGTCTTTTATCATGATGTATTCATAAAAAATTCTTTTGTCTGTAAGAATTGTAAATTCGTCAAGTTGTTCCATAAGCGCATCAAGAGGATAGGTGTTCCCTATAGTTGGGATAAGCTCTTTGCGTAGTTCTTGGTTTGGCGCATGAAGTGATACCGCAAGCATAACATCTAGATTGTCTTCAAGCATTTTTTTGATACCAGGGAGCACGCCTGATGTGGAGATCGTAATATGTCTTTTAGAAAGAGAGAACATTTGTCTATCTAACATCACTTCAATGCTTTTTTTCACATTTTCATAATTTAAAAAGGGTTCTCACATTCACATAAATACAACATTTCTAATAGTATGTCGCGTGCCATCTGTTTTTTTCCCAAATTTCTTTTTCAAATAATTGTTCGCACAAAGTATTTGCGTAAATATAGTGACATCATCAAGATTTTTCATAAATCCTAATTTCCCTGTTACACAAAAAATACATCATACGGGACAACCCACTTGAGATGAAATACATAATGTTAAACGATTTAGTTTCCTATTGGTTTCCTCTTGTGAATTAGGTTTTTTATCAATCATTCTTTCTTCTTCTGTTTTGTTTTTTTCACGTTTTTCTAAGTATTTTTTCACATTGGCATCCTCAAAAATATCGTCTTCTTCGTCCTCATCTTCATAATCATGAAAGTGCATCATAATAACAGATTCTAGGACAGATCCATCATCTTGTTTTAGGAGAAATTTTATTGTGTTTTCACTTTCTTGGATGTTCTGGACGCTAAATGGTAATATTGAAAAATTTGCAGATAGGTCGTCTCTAAGTTCTTTTGAAAGAGTTGTTATCTCTTGGAAGTTTAGAATACTATTTTTGAATATTTCATGATATATTTGTTTTATGCGAAAAGGTTGCAAATTATGTTTTTTGCGAAACGATTCGATTGCGATTGGATTAAATATTGATTCCATGGTTGTATGCGATATAGTTTATATTAAAAAATGATTTTATTGTGCTTTCCGATTGTTTTTTTGAATATCTATTTGCGCTTGTACATGTTTTAGAATTTCTTGTATATTGTCTTCTAATCATACTCCTGCCGTTTCCTCAATTGAGAATCAAGAAGCATAGATATGTCCTCCTCAAGAAGGGAACGAACTAGCAATGCGTTCCACATTATATCTATTTCCCTCTGCATCCCAAGCGCTTCTCAAAGATCATTTCCACTGATTTCAATCTTTTCTCAATCTAAGAAAAATTGGAATATTTTTTAATCACCTAAGAAGCATGTGAGCCTTTTCTATTTCGTCGTCGGATATACCGAAATTGTCTAGTTCTTCTTGCGTATACCATGTATATACAACATCTCACAATATCTTTGCTCTTCCTAGAGTAGTACTAGCCATATCAATTAGTCAATGATGCGAGCAAAAGTACAAATTTTTTATTATACTGTCTTTGTCTGCTCATAGATTTATTAGGTTTCCAGCGATGAAATAATCTCTTTTTGCATCTCTAGATCGCATAAAATTTCCAGTATCAGTTAGTAATCATGTATATCGCAATGTTGCGCTTTCCTTATCAATATGATCTTCCCAGAGGGCAGATGCTATCTCATAACATAAACCACACGAGCTTCCGCTATTCACATCTCTTAGGATGAATGAGTGTGGCTTCTCTCCCGTTTCAATATGATGATCTATTATGATTTTTTTAGTGGTGTCAAAATAACTTTCATGATCCTTTGTTATTCATGATATACGTTCATATCCAGAGAAATCGACAAAGAAAATTAAATCATATTTACCGTAATCAAAATTTGTTTTTATCTTTTTTATTCAATGCATAAATTGATTTGACTCAGTAGGCGCAATTGACGTAAAGTAGCTTACTTGTTTTCCAAGTTTTTCTAAAACAAGCCCAAATCATAACATAGCTCATGCGCTATCTGGATCTATGTTCTCGTGCCCAAACAAGGCGATATCTGTCGCTTGTTGAATTTCTTCCTTCAACATATTAAGTTGGTTTTTTATCTGTTCTGGGAGCATTTGAATGAAGGTATATTATAAAGAATATTGTGTTTAATACTTTTTACTGAAAAAAATATTTGTAATGTCTCCTTTATTTTATAATTAAATCTTTCTCGATGAGAATTTTTGAAAGATCACCAAACATTTTCCCTGCGGTATACTCACCATATTGATTGCTTCTTGGGCGACGAACTTGGATAACGACAACATATTTTAGATTTTCTTTCGTCACTATTCCCACTAAAGAAGCGTTGGTTCGTCATGGACCACTACGATACAATCCTTTAAATGCTATCTGTGATGTTCAAGTTTTTCATCCAAGAGTATACCCAGGTATTCCAAAATTCTTGGTTAATCAGCCGTAAATAACCTGGAAAAGCGCATCTTTCATTTTTTCAGATGTCTCTGCTTTGAGAATTTGTGCTCATCTTTTTATCGGATTTTCAGTGGTTTTTTTGGTTTCTGTATTATATGTTTTTTGTACAATACGAGGTTTAACATAATATCATCAGTTAACAAGCGTGCTGTATCCTGCAGCGATTTGAATTGGAGTTGCAAGCATACCTTGTCAAAATGAGACATTGAAAAATCTTGCTAATCATGCACTAGCTGCTGTGTCTAAGAAACCTGCATTTTCTCATGCTAGTTCTATATTTGTAAGGGCACCGAATCAAAAATTTTGCATATAATTGAAAAATCCTTGTTTCTTTATTCTTTGAGCGATATTGATTATCCCCACATTACACGAATAGGTGAGTGCGTGGAGAAATGTATGTGTCCCTCTACAGTGCGTTTGATCGTCGTTTCTGATGAATTGGAAGTTTCAATCTCATAGATCAATTTTAATCTCTCCATCAGGATCTGAATAAAAATCGTATAATGTGATTTCATCATTATCAAGAGCAGCTCCTACTGTAAATGGTTTCATGATCGAACCTGGTTCATATGGGTATGCAATATTTTTATCAATAAACACTTGTGCTCCTAGCATGTTTTTTGCAACATATTTATCCCCACTTACACTACTCCTTTCTGCGAATGTGGCTTGTTTCAATTTGTTTCCACTGGTTACATAATAGACTGGTATATCAACATAAGTATCATTTGTAACGATATATGCATCCTCAGGAGTGAGTGGTTTCAATGCATATGATGACTGTGGATTGTTTGGATTAAAAGTAGGAGCATTTGCAGAAGCAATAACGTCTCCAGAAAATGGATCCATCACAAGCACCGAAATACTATCCGCATTAAACTCTCTAAGATAGTGTTCCATAAGATTTTCTACCTTTTTTTGTACAAAAGGGTTTATCGTGAGATAAACATCTTCACCATCGATTGGGTTTATGATACTTACGTCATTTGATCAAATCTCTCAGATCCATGGAGCAGAGAGTCATACGATATGTCATGGCGTCCCTTTTAATAACCTATCAAAATATTGCTCTATTCCATACTGCGCATTGCCTTCAGGAGTGATATATCATAATATATTTGCTGCAAATTTTTCAAGCGGATAGTATCTTTTTTCATGTTTCTCCAATCCCAATCAATGGAGTAGAGGTATTCCAGCTTCACACTCTGAATTTTTTTTCCCAACACAAGAGCTTTTAATTGTATAATTATTTGCAATCGCTTCATTTAATTTTTTTGCAATCGTTGCATTTATATTGTCTGTAATTTTGACATATCTTGTATCTTGCCAGCTAAACTTTGGTTGCAATGTTTCCAAAGAGTAGTTATATCAAAATGTATTTAGAATTTGTTGTAATGCTGTTGCTTCTTGTAGTCCATTTCTAACTTTCTCAGGGAGGATATATAGATAGTATGTGTTAATGAAAGCAATCGATTCAATGTTTTTTCAAGAAAGAGCTTCTAACAAAGCTGGACTATCAAAGAATCACACATAATTCTTGGTTTTTTTTCCCGGTTCAAGTAGTGTTTTTAGTGTTGCACCAATACGATTTTTCGCCTCTTCTTCTGTGAAACCATTTATGATTTCTTGTCTTTGTGTGGTGATTTTTTCATTTTCTATATTTATACTTCCTTGTTGCTGTAGTTGTCAGGTTAATGATGTCGTTGGATCTTCTGCTTGAATACTTTGATAATGGATGGTCTGGTATTTCGGAAGGATGCTTGTTTGTGTGAAACCTTCTATGTTTGTGATACACTCATCTTTCGTTTGATTTTCTAATCAGTAGATTTTACAAAAATGTTCATATAGAAGCGGTGTCAGGATTTCATTTACTCTATCGATATCCCAGACAAATTTGGGGTCGACAAAAAGTGTGTAAATGTCTGCATTTGTCGCAAGCGTGATAGGTTGCCCAGCGTCATCATATGCAAATATTTCTCATCTTTTTGGGCTGATATCTACTTTGCTGTTGTGCTGTACTGAAAGGAGATTACGATAATATGATCACTGAATAACTTGCAAGTAGACCAATCTACCAACGAGTATCAACAGCAAAAATCAAAAAAACAATACAACCCCTTGTTCTCTTGTTTGTTTGTGAGAAAAAAATCATTTTTTTTGCAAAAAAGAGACTAGATTATTGTATCGTTTTGGATGTTGATTAGCGGGTTTAAACATATGCAGATAAATTATTGAACAACGACTTCCTTTGACAAATCTACTATAAAGAACTCTCTTTTATATACAAGATGATTTAAAAAAAAGGCTATATCCTGGAAGAGAATATAACCTTTGTCTTAGTTTGTATCGTCTTTCTTTTATTTCGCAATCGAAGAAATGAACCAGAAGATAAGTTGAACGAAAAGTGCAGCCAATCCGATAAAGATAAGTCCCATACCTGCCTGTTTCAAGATAGTGAATCCTTTTTTGTGTTTCCCTTCATCACCTGCAGCAGTAACCATTTGGAAACCACCCCAAAGAAGGATAACAAGAGATATAGTACCCAATAACCCTAAGATGATATTGATAGCATTTTTAATGGTTTGAATAAGTTTGTCAGTCCCTGCAAGAGACGTTTTTCATCATGCGACATTGATACCTCAGTCTTTTTGCTCATCTGTAAATACTTGAGTAGGTATTCCATTACCACCTTGATCTTGTGCAAAAGCTGGTGATATTGTAGCAAATCACATGATACCCATAAGGATTACCATGATTGCTGATAAAAAGATTTTTCTCATGATTGTGTAAAATAAAGATTAAAAAGATGCCTTATAAATATATAATTATTATCAAATTGCAAGCAAAAAAGTTTCTAATTCATGATTATGCTCATGACGTTTTCGTCGTGATTGAAATGAACCAGAAGATAAGTTGAACGAAAAGTGCAGCTAGTCCGATAAATATAAGTCCCGTAGCGGCTTGTTTCAAGATAGTGAACCCTTTTTTGTGTTTCCCTTCATCACCTGCAGCAGTAACCATCTGGAAGCCGCCCCATAGAAGAATAACAAGTGCAATAGTTCCTAAAAGTCCAAGGATTAAATTTATTGCATCTTTGATTGCAGTGATTAATTTTGGATTCCCATCATCTACATTTGCAGTTGCTCACAATTTTCCTGCTCATGGTATATTCAAACCTATTCAAGTTTGATTATCAACAAAGCTTGTTTCAGTAGCACTTGCAAAAGCTGGTGATATCGCAGCAAATCACATTATACCCATTAGGATTGCCATCACTGCTGGTAAAAAGAATTTTTTCATGAGTGGATTATAAAAACTAAAAGATGTCAAATAGATATACAATTATTATCCAATTGCAAGAGAAATCTTTTTTAGTATAGTAGGAGTATGGATATGAACATAGAACAGAAAATTATAGCGTATTGTGATCTCAATGAGATTGCATCCTCGAATGCGTGGATACGTTTTGCAGAAATAGCCCAAACTTTTTCTGCAATTACAAATATATATGCTTGGAATACGCTAGATTTTCTAGCAATCGGAATTTGGAAGTTGCTCAACAAAACGATCTCGGATGAAGAATTTTTTCAGATTGGTGATATAACATCTTCAATTCCTCTCAAACAACCCAGGCCTTTTTTGGATGCGTGCAAACTGCTCCAAGAAAAAATTGATACCAATACACTTTACGTGATCGATGATGTAGCTAAAATTGCTTTTGTTCATCAACATTGACAAAGCGCTTTTGATGCACTACTTATAGATCTTGAGAAGAAAAAAAGTAAATTGTATATCATAGAAACGATCGAATAGACAATCCTTTCCCCGACTCGAGTCGGGGATTGCCCGTACTATCTTTGTTCAGATAGCTTGCTACGAATGGACGGGCAAACACCTACGGTGTATTAAAAAACATTTTGATAACAATTAAAAAATATTTTATTCTACAATATTCAACAGCTATTTACTATTAGGAAATAAAAATGTATAGACCTTGATGATTCCCAGAATGGACACCAAAAGAGCAATATCTCTTTGATAAAATTTTACAAAAAATAGAAGAGGTTTTTCAAAAACATAATTACGAACATGTTTGGACGCCAGCAGTAGAAAATGTTGATATCCTAAAAAAGTGAGGCGATGCAATTGATCAACAGATTTTTGGATTGTATGGATTGGCTCAATGACCCCAGGATGTAAAAGAGTATGCTCTTCATTTTGATCTAACTGTGCCACTTGCAAGATATGTCCTTGATCATAAAAACGATCTTGTCTTCCCATTTTCAAGATATCAAATGCAACCAGTGTGGAGAGGAGAGAGAACACAAAGAGGAAGATTTAAAGAGTTTTGGCAATTTGATGTTGATACTATTTGGCCGTCTGATAGCGATGTTGGTACGTGGTATGATGTGCAGAGCCTGTATGTGATTGACAAAACTATGCAACTATTAACGGATGCTTTTGCAGTAGACATCAAAAGGATTGCGAAAATATCACACTTGTGGTTAACAAAAGAATTTTTATCGAGCATAGGTGCGAACCAAGAGCAGAGTTCTTCTGTTATGAAAGTCCTTGATTCGTACTATAAAAAAAGCGAGGATCAAACAGCGTGATCGTTACAAGAAATAATCGGTGCGGAGGCAACAGAAAAATTGATGCACGTGATTCATACAAAAGATAGAACACTTTTAGCGGACTTGCCTAGCTTTCGCGTTTTTGATGAAATCTGTACACAACTAGATTTGCTTGGAGTGCGCTACGAATATGATATTTGTATAGTGAGATGACAAAACTATTATTCGGGGATGGTGGTTGAGTGGATGGATCCAACTGATACGGGATTTGGGTCTCTTGCGTGATGAGGTAGGTATGATGGGTTAACATCATTTATTGATCCAAAGCAATCATTTTCTGGTGTATGAGCGAGCCTTGGTAGATTCGTCTATTTGATGATGGAAAAAATTACTAGTATCAAAAAACCAGACTCGTATTTGTTTATTAATTTTGAAGATACAAAAGAGGACATTCTAGAGTTATATAAAGGGTTTTTGGATGCGTGATTGTGCAGTGAGTTCTATCCTACCAGTGCAAAACTGGGAAAACAGTTTGCGTATGCTGACAAAAAATGATTCTCACACTGCGTACTTTTGGGAGCAGGAGAAAAAGAAAGAGGGATGTTCGCACTGAAAAATATGGCAACTGGAGAAACAACAGATTGGAAGATAGATTTTTCATTTGGTATTATTCCTGTGTTACAGATTGCAGGTGAGAAAAAAGTTCTGATTGTGCAACAAGAGGATGATGGACATCGATGTTTTCCTAAATGAGACCCAAATGAGAAAGAAACACAGTTGGAAACTGCATTCAGAGAGTGTAAAGAAGAAGTCGGAATAGAGGAAATAACTATTATTCCAGAGGTAAAATTTTGTGAAAAATATCTTGTTGAGATTGCGTCTGGTTCCAGAAAGTGACAAAGAGTTTTCAAAAATAGTACGTATTTTGTGGGATATGTGAAAAAGGATTCCTTCACAATTGATCCAAAAGAGATAAAAAGAGCAGTATGGTTGACGATTGAGGATGCTCAAAAACTGCCATTGCACCCTCAGATGAGAGAGATCATAGAGAACTTGGCGAGTGTGTTGGTATAGTTTTTTTCCCAGATTTTTTAATTTTTAAATAATGCTTCCTCCTAATAATAACATTAAGATCTAGGTGGTCTAATTTTTTTCTAAATTACTTTTTGTCTTCCACTGCGACGATTTCAGCATCAAATATCCACATTCAATTCTGCCGTTTTTCAAAAGATAAATTGCCGGCACAAGGAGTAGAATCCCATGGGGTTCAATCTGGACATGCTCTGAATCGGTTAGAACGGTTATGGTTTTCTGCTTGATAAAATAATGTTGCTAATCGAGATGGTTGCCGTGTCATGTTACAACTTGGCTTAATGCAATTAATCGCCGTGTCTCAGGTAAATGGATACCCTCAATACCAATATGAATATGGACTTCCTAATTTTTCAATAGGATCAGAAAACGGTTTAGAAACATATCTTGGGACAAAAAATGCTAATATTCATCAAGAATTTTCTAATTCTGTGCTTTTTTCTACACAACCAATATTTATACAATTGGCTGGTGGAAAGCTTTGGTTGTCTATGTAATATACCGTTAGTGCATCAACCGCTGTTTTTATATCTTTTTTCCTTATCATGTCTCTTGTTCTTTCTGTGAACCTTGCAACCTAGGAATCAATGCTGCAGCTAAAATACCAATTATTACAACAACAATCAGCATTTCTATAAGCGTGGTAGTTTTTTTTGTGCAGAGCCATAAATTTAATGATTTAATAAATACTCTTTTAGTATATTTTTTTCCCTATTTTTTGTAAGATGCAAACTTCTTCTTGGTTATGCTTTGAATACAAAAATTAAATCCCTATTCTTTCTTTGTCAAAAATCTGTTGAAAAAACCTTGAATAGAGATGTTGCATCGTGCGTCTAAAAGGGTACAACTACTATCACTGGGATTTTAGATTATAGGAAAAATAAAGTATAATGGTGTCTATAATCTAATCATGCTCTTCACTTCGTCTCTTTTCTTTCTGTAAGCAGATAAAAGAGACTCGTTCAGAGGCATGTTTTATTTTTGATAAGAAAGACATGATAAGCATTGATGATATCAAATTGCCTCCACATAATGTTGAAGCAGAGAAGGCGCTTTTAGGCTCAATTTTCCTGGATAATGAAGTGCTGTTCATCGCAGATGGATACTTTCTCGTACCTGAAGATTTTTATCTAAAAGAGCATCAATATATTTTTCAAGGTATCAAAGACCTTTGGTTAATGCGTAAAACGATCGATGTGATTACTCTTTCTGACCAGCTTGGTAAAAATGCAATTATTGATATTGTAGGTGGGCAAGATTATTTGTATGAGTTGTCAATTTTTGTGATGACTACTGCTACTGCTTCTGAGTATGCCAAAATCGTTAAAGAAAAAGCAGTATTAAGAAATATTCTAAAAGCGACACAAGGAATTATCGGTGATGTATATGAACAAAAAGATACGATTGAAATTGTAGATGCTATTCAAAAAAGAATTTTTGATCTTACACAATATGATACAACAGACACGACGAAACATATCAAAGATATATTGGAACAAAGAATGGAAGAGCATATGGCAATGGTTGACAATCCTGAGCTTATAAACGAACACAAAATTATGACGGGCTATAAACAACTTGATGAAATGTCTGGTTGATTTAAACCTGGTGATCTGATCGTGCTTGCAGCTCGTCCATCGATGGGGAAAACTGCTTTTGCACTCAATATAGTCCTTTATTCTGCATTGAAAGCCAAGAAATCTGTTGCTTTTTTCTCGCTTGAAATGGGAGCAGAGCAAATAGCTGATAGACTTTTGGCAAATGTGGCGGGTGTCTGATTGGGGCATATCTCTCGTGGAACACTTACTGATAGTGATTTTGAAGAAATTGGTGATGCAATGGCAAAACTATCAGAAACAAGTATATATATAGATGATCAAGGTGGCGCAACTATCCCCAGGATGAAATCAAAATTAAGAAAAATTAAGATAGAACGCGGTTCACTAGACCTTGTAATTGTCGATTATTTACAGCTTATGTCTGGTGCGTGATCAAAGTTTGCTGGTAACAGAGTGCAGGAAATTTCTGAGATTTCTCGTGGTTTGAAAGAGCTTGCAAGAGACCTCAAAATCCCTATTATTGCACTTTCACAACTCTCTCGTAATGTAGAAGCTCGTGTTGATAAAAAACCTCAATTGGCTGACCTTAGAGAGTCTGGAGCGATTGAGCAAGATGCAGATATGGTGATGATGTTGTATAGAGATGATTATTATGATCCTGATACGGACCGCAAGGGATTAGCTGATGTTCTTATGAGAAAAAATAGAAATGGAGTGACCGGTGAGTTGGCATTGCACTTTAAGTGAGATACTATGAAATTCTATGAAATTATAGAGGAGTAGTGGGTTTTATGAATAAAAAACGCTATGGCGGAAGCGCCTAAAAAACATCTAAAAGCTAGTATAATCGTTGTCGTTTTGATCATCATGATGGTATCAAGTTTTTTGGTGTTAGTTACGATGCGTTATTTCGTGCATATGCTTTCTGGATTTTCTACATTAACAAACTACTACAAAGCATACTATATGGCTCGTTGATCGATGGATGTGCTTCTCACACAACAATCTCATCGTGGCTGGGGATATCAAGTAAAAGATAAAAATTTTAGTTGAGCACTGCAGTGTTTAAATTGTGATTTAACGTGAAATATCATTGCGCGTTTCCCACGTATTGATACGAGTATTCAGCCAACTGATGGTACCTGTAATGCGAATAGTGCGATTGTCGTTTCGGGCTGACAATCGGTCATTTTCCCTTTGTTTGCCGATGCGTATTCTGGTTCGTTTACTTTTCAAAAAGATGAAAAAAGTTTTACTGAATTGGCTGGTCTAGCTTGAGTTATTATGAAAGTATATAGCGATAATTGAACTCCATCTGGAAAAATATATTTATACAACGCAGGTGAGTGACCTTTTGGTATGATAAAGGAATGACCACATTCGTTAAGTAAAATATTGACAGCATCTGTTTGAGCTAATTGAGCAATGCAAGAATATAACGCTAACTCTTTGTTTTATAAAACTATAGGAAAAAATGATTTTTTGATAGTATCAAACCCTCAGGAGCAATCAGGGCAATCCAGTCCTTTTCGTGTTTGTTTTACAATGGGAGATTGATCTGATAAAAATGTTCCAATGATATGATTAAATACAATCCTGCGTGCAGATGCGCGTGTGGCTGACTCATATGTAACCTTAGAGACGATAAAAACTAATCGTTTTCCGTCCTTTTTAGTACAATAAATCATTGCTATGAAACCGTTGAAAAAGACAAGATTATTACTCATCGCTTGTCTCGTGTGAATACTATGAATTCTATTCTATCTACCTGCTAAAACCTACGCTTACACTCCTACTGCACAAGATACAAATCTGACGTGGGCAGTTATCAACAAATTATTTGTTTATTTTAAAGATAAAAATTGGCCACAAAAAGAAATGAAAATTGTCCAAAATAGATTGCATGAACTGGAAAAAACCTATCAAGTAAGCCAACCGAAGTATGCACACATTTTTGGAATGGCCCATACTTATCTATCATCATTTCATCAGAAACAACAAGAAACCTGATATACCGATAACGCAGAAGCATTTTTGAAAAAATATAGTTCTACTATGCTTCTAGACTGAGCAACGGAAGCGAATTTACAACCTTGCTTTAACCAGTATCCTTTGGTTGATCATACGGCTCGTGCAATGGGAATCCCACCTATGTTTGTGCTTGCAACGTGGTATATTGAGTATACTTGTCGTATGTATAATCCAACGAATGGCGATGGAATTTTTCAAATCATAAATAATCATTATATACCAGGGGATATTGATATCGCTACACTTGCAGATGAATTAATAGATTTTGAAACATTTATTAAAAGAAAATTCGATTGGTATAATACAACACAAAATCCAGTTATAAACTATGGATATAATAGTTATAACATTAACACACTTCAAACTTTTGCCGCTTTATACAATGGTCTTTCGGGTCCACTAAGCGCGTATCCCTTGTGATTATGAAACCCATATTATTTTTTCGGAAATTATTCTCCAGAGTACGATGCCAAAAAAGATGGGCGATTAGTCCTTTTCATGAAACTCTTGCGTATGGAAAACCAGATGATAAATAGAGGGAAATAAAAATCTATTCTTCAATTTTTTCCACAGCAGAAAGAAATTGTTCTGCTCTGTCTTTGTAATTTTTGAACATACCGAAAGAGGCACATCCAGGGGAAAACAAGATTACCTTAGCATTATGCTGCTTCGCAGCAAGTCGCGCTAGCGCGACACACTCTTGCATAGATTGCGCTATCGTATATGGTTTTCTTCGTTGCTCAAATAAACTCGCAAATTGCGGAGCAGTTGCTCACAGAAATATTCCATGCGTTGTCCGTGAAAAAGAATCTTTCAGATGGTCAAAACTATCTCACTTATCAGATCATCCACAAATAGCAATAATTGGTTCGTTAAATGATTCAAGAGCAGCACCAAGCGACTGTGCAGATGTCGATTTGCCATCGTCATACCACGTGATCTCTTGGATAGTTTTTACAGGTTGTAAGCGATGTTCAAGTGGGTATGTGCTTTCTAGCGCCTCATTTATTTTATCTCAAGAGACGGTTCCAACTCATAGTATTTCATCGCATGTTCTTTGAATAACTTGAAACGCAAGAGCCATGTTTTTTTGATTATGCTTCCCTACAAAATGTGTTTTGTGTAGATCATATGTTGTGGGGTATATTTCTGTTTTCCCTTGTAGATCATACGTGAGTTTTTTAAAGATATCTACTGATGTGTATGTGTGTGTGGAAAGACTTATCATGCGTTGTTTCGCCGAGAAATACTCATCCATATTCGGATGCCAATTCAGATGATCTGTTGCAAAATTTGTCCATACTCCAACATTAAAATGGAATTGCTTTGTTGGATAGAGCATAAATGAAGAGCATTCTGTTACGAAAATGTTCTTTTCTTTTTCTCCCGATTGTAATATCTCTAAAATTGTTTGGCTCATCGGGTCTTCAAAGTTTCCTGGAAGATGAATGTGATGACTTTTCAAGAGCATTTTCAATGCTTGAGCGATTATCCATGTAACAGTTGATTTCCCATCTGTACCAGTTATGCCAATTGTATATACATCAATTTTATTCTCTTTTATAATGCTCCAAAGATAATCTAACTCTGAGATAATTTTATCCCCAAAAATTGTATATACATCGTGGAGTTGGGATACCCCAGGTGTTGGAACAATAATCTGTGCATCAGTTAATTTTTTGTCGTCACGATCTTCATCGTCCATTAAAATACACTCTTTATTTAAGTGCTTGCAAAGTTCTACAAACGCATTTCAAACTTTTCCTTTTCCATAAAAAATAATCATTATGTGTATTTTGTACTGTAGGTAAAAATATATCTTCTAATTACAAATTTTGCTGGAGTTGTCAATATGTGCTGCATTGAGCCATCACCTATCCCTCAACAGTGCGCAGGTTGATGGAGCTAGTGGTTTTTTAAAATTATTGCCCCTCAAATCTAGTTCTTCCAAGGTTTGCATACTACTAGGCAATACGATATTTTTCAACTGATTTTCTGTTAAAATTAGCTTTTTTAAATTTGGCATGTCTGGGAGATTGATTGTTTGTAATTGGGTTTTGGTTATGATGAGTTCTTCTAAGCTGGGTAGTTCTTTAGGAGTATTAAAAACCTGGTTCAAACTAGTGTTGTGGATATACAACCTTTTCAATTTCGGTGCACTCAAGGGTAAATCAAGTGATCATAATAAACTATCTTGTAGGCTAAATTCTTCTAAATTAGGGAAAGACTGGTTAAGTACTAGATTTTTTAAATGCTTGTTCCCATCGAGACGAATCGTTTTTAGCGAGTATAAAGTAAAAGGAAGAAACAAAGTTTGAATTGTTCCAGCAGATAGATCAAGTTTTTCTAATCAAACTAATTTATTAAATCTGAAATCTATTGTTTGTTTTGCTCCCGCATTCGGGCTAGAAGGGATGCTCATCCCGAATGTCCTATCGGTAAGTGAAAATATCAAGGTTTCGCAAAGCCCAGTCTTTGTTTGAGCAGTTCCAGAAAATTCTAAAATAATATCGTTCAATGCATTAACATCATCTTGAGTTATGTGTTTTTTACACCATTCAGATGCGCTTCATTGTCCATCATACCATCCTTCTGGATTCTCAGGATGCAACATATCATATAGGTTTTTCCCAATTACTATGAAATCTCAATTTCGATAAGTGTCTATTACTCAGATACAATTCATCGTGTTTCACTTTTTGGTTTCCATTATTGCGGTCACAGCAAAACTTCCCGAATTGTTCTCTGAGTAATATGCAAAATAATTACCTCCTTTGTTACAATATCAATGATCATTTGCTTGCAAACCGACTGAGGGATCCATAGGAACATAGCTCACATAGCTCGCTAATGATCACTTAATCGATTCAATACTTCATTTTATTTCTGGTTCTCCCTCTCCCGCTGAAGCGAAAACTTTGGCAGCTTTAAAAAATGATTCTACCGGGAAATTATAAGCTTTACCAAGGATACTAATTGAAGAATAGAAAGGCATACGAGATTCAAATGTAACTGGCTGCGCAGCTAATTCCACTACCGGATACAATCAATTGTTATCTATTGCGTATGTTTCAATTGCATTGTATATATTATGTAGATAGACTTGACGCACAGCGTCCCTAGTCCTTGCTTGTGCGCCTTGAAGTTTTGGAATAAGAGCGCTAGCCAAAACGCCAATAACTAGTACAACAATTAATATCTCGATAAGGGTAAATGTTTTTTTTGAGTCCATAGAACTTTATAAATACCACTTCAATAAAAAGATATGCAGATCTTATCTAATTTTTAGATTATAGTAAAATCAAAATATAATGGTGTCTATAATCTAACTATGTTCTTCACTTCGTCTCTTTTCTTTCTGCAAGCAGATAAAAGAGCCTCGTTCAGAGGCATATTTTATTCTTCTGCGTCTTCTTCTTCAATAAGCTTTTTTTCTGCTTTTATTTCAGCCTTACGTTCTTCTTTGTATGCCTTATTTTCTGCTTTCTCTTCCCAAGGTCTATAAATACAATCAATACTACCGCTTACAATCTCTTCTAGTTTTTCTTCTGGCATATCCAAAAGAATTTTATCTGAGTGGATGTTTTTTATTTCACCAGTTGTTAGTCTAACTCTTACAGATCATTCAACCATTGCAAGAGCACCAGTGATTTTATCTTTACCAGTAATTTCTGCAACTTGAATAACTTTTCCATTCCTTTTTCCCATGCCTTGTGATTTTCCAAACATCAAGTCTTCAACAGCGACCATCTTCGCAGCATTTGTGCTATTTACCATTATAAATGGTTCGTTTTTGTAGATAAATAACGCAGCAGGTTGATCTCATTTTGGCACATCTATTGCTTTAAGCCCTCAAGCTGTTTTGCCCATTGGTCTGCATTGAGCCTCTGGGAAAAGAGAAATATGTCATTTTTCAGATACAATACCAATTGCATCTCCATCTCTAACGGCTTCTACTGCAATGATTTTTTCCTCTGCTTCTAGTGTCATGATAGTAGTTGGAAACTTTTTGAATCCTTCTAACAGATCTTTTTTGATTTTTTTGAGACTATTCTTATCGGTCATCATTGCTAGTTCTTTGTAGTCATGTAGGGTAGTGTTTATGAAAACGACATCACCCTTTAATCCCCGCAGTTCTTTAGGATCTACTCAAGGATTTTTCATGATATGTTGTCCAATGTCTTTTAATCTCTGCACAACAAGTTCTCCTTTAGTTGTGATAACAACAAGTTTGTCTTGGTTGTGGGTATAAATAAGTTCTACCGTATCTTCAGGAATTATATTGATGCGAGATTGGTAGAGTATTTTGAATGTGTGATCCGCTCCAATCCAAAGAATAACATCTTCTTTTTGCATATCTTCAAATTTCATAATATCTTTTATCTTCCCAGAAAGATTACCCATGTCTTCTTCTATCACCTCAGTTTTTCTTCCATCATCATATGTTTTTTTGATATATTTCATCTCATCAGTTATAACTTTATCTAATTTTTTGGGGTCAGCTATTAGTCCTTCTAGATATTCGATAAGTGTTTTTTTCTCTGCAATTTCATCCAAAACCTTTTGTATCTCCAAACCTACCAAAGATTGCAATCTCATTTGGAGTATGTATTCTGCTTGCACCTCTGAAAACTCAAACTTTGCTATCAATGCTTCTTTGGCTTGTCATCTATCATCTGAATGTCTAATAGTGTAGATCACATCATCCAAAATATCAATAGCGCGCTTCAAACCTTCTAAAATATGGAGTCTATCTTTCGCTTTTCCAAGTTGAAATACTGTTCTTCTGTAGACTACTTCTCTTCTATAATCGATAAATTCCCAAAGTAAATCTTTGATATTCAGCAGTCTTGGTTGTGCTCATTTTTCCACAAGCGTCACATTGTTGATGTTGATATTCGACTGCAATTCTGTGTACTTGAAAAGTTTGACGAGAACAGAATTTGGATCAACACCTCTTCTTAATGATATTGAGATTCTCATTCTAGATTTGTTCGATTCATCTCTGATATCGGTCACACCATCAATTCTTTTGTCAACAACAAGTTCTGCAATTTTACTTACGAGAGTGGACTTGTTTACTTGATAAGGAATCTCATCAACAATAATCGTTTTTGCGCCTGATTTTCCTTCTTCTACATGCGTTTTTCATCTACATACAATTCCTCATTTTCATTTTGTATATACTTCCAAAATATTAGCTTTATCAAAAATTATTCCACCGGTAGGAAGATCAGGTCATTTAATTATTTCCATGATTTCTTCTATTGTAGCTTCTGGTTTTTCGATTAGCATAAGACAAGTATCTATCACTTCTCCTAGATTATGAGGAGGCATATTTGTTGCCATACCAACAGCGATACCCATTGTTCCATTACAAAGATGATTAGGAAACTTGGTAGGTAGTGTCACTGGTTCTTGTCTTGAGGAGTCATAATTATCTCTTCGTTCAACAGTATCTTGTTCGATATCTTCAAGCATTTCTTCGGCCAATTTTGTCAATTTTGCTTCAGTATACCTCATCGCTGCTGCTCCATCTCCATCAATAGAACCAAAGTTACCTTGTCCATCTACTAGAGGATATCTCATAGAAAACGGTTGCGCAAGTCTAACCATCGCTTCATATACAGAGGAGTCGCCATGTGGATGATATTTACCAAGAACTTCTCAGACCACAGTAGCAGATTTTCTATATTTTGCTGTGTGGATAAGCCCGACATCATACATCGCATATAATATCCTTCTAATTACTGGTTTTAAACCGTCTCTGGTATCAGGAAGAGCACGAGAAATAATCACTGACATCGCATAAGCGATATATGATTGTGAAATTTCTTGTTCAACAGACTGAAGTGTGATGTTTTCTTGAATAAGAGGTAGTTCCTTGTCTAATTCTTTTTTTGCCATTCTTGTACAGAAAAATAAAGTTAAATAACCCCTTTACTATATGAATTTAAGAGCAATCTGCAAGAGGAAAAATAAGAAAAAACAACAACAAAGTCGGCTTTTTAACTACTATTCTAATGCTATACGAATATTTTTATGTAGAAAACATATCTTCTTCGTATACAGGAACGTAGTCAAAATAAATTTTTAGATTATAGGAAAACTAAGTTGTGCTATGTATAAGTGATTAGTCCTATATTTAACCTCTAGGTCGCATCTCACCCACAAGTAACGTTTCTAGGTGTCTATCACCAAATCAACCTAATTACAATTAAAATCTTTATTTGGAATCCTCCTAAAATCAAAGAAAAGGGGGGTATTGAAATCTTTTTCATATATTGCATACCAATGTATGACTCTTACGGGATTGTATTTCAAAGAGTAAATATGTAAAGGGAACATCTCTTGTCATGCAATTTTTGTTCGATTATTCCGATCATAAACCATACCTTCACATACGTGTTTTGGTCGTTTATTTATGTATCAGGCAAGCTCAGAAGGGAATACTCATCCTGGCACATCATTTGGATAATCATTTGTATCTAAATTATACATTTGGACGGCATCTGCTATGCTTTTGAAATCAGTATTTATCGACATATAATTCGCCCTTTCTTGAACTCAACGTAATCTAGGAATAAGTACAGAAGCAAGAATCCCCAAAACAACAACGACAATCACCAATTCAATAAGAGTAAAAGTATTTGTGTTTTGCATATAAAACAGCAGATTTGGTAAAAAAATGAGATCTAAAAAATACTTAGAAGTTTTTTCACTTATAAATGCTTTACAAAAAAATTATTAAATATATATTTTTTTCTAAAATATGTAGTTTACAATTGTCCCATTAAATCATCTAGTTTGCCTGCTTTATCTTTTGCGTCTTGAGCTTTTAAGCGTTTATTTTCTTCCTGTTCCATTATTAGCTTCCATCTGGCAATTTTAGATTCTCTTTGTGCCAATATCGCTTCTTTTTCATTCTCATCTTCTGACATGATTATCTGTAAGTTCATTTGCTCTTCAATATATATTTCATAGAGTCTCAATATTTGAAATCCTCGAAGTTCAGATATTTTTTTTACGACGTGTTGATCTCCGCTTTGTACTGCTATAACAAAATCAGGATCTGTCTGTCATTCTTCTAAAACGGGGTCTAAGTTTCAATCTGAACTGAAAGATCAAGCTATTAACTGAGAAAGGATGTCCCAATCAAAATCATCAACTAATTCTTCAGGTATAAGATACTTTGCAGGTTCAAAGAAACTGATGTATTCTTTGTACCAAGTTTGATCTTTAATGTCTCATACGATTGGTCAAAAAAGCTTTTCATATTTTTCTACAGTCTCTTTTTTTTCCGCTTTGTCTCTCATTTCCATGAGATATGCCTGAAAATCAAATAACATGTTTAGGTAAAAAAAATACTAAAAGTAATGTTGGTACTATAAGGATTGGAATCAATCTTGCAAGATGTTCTTAATATAAAAAAACCTTATTCTTTGTTCTTTGGAGATAGTTTTGCTTTAACATTTTCAGCTGTTTCGTCTATTTTGTCTACAATTTTTTCTTTTATAATATCACTTTTTTTCTCTATCTCATCTTCGATTTCTTCTGCCTTTTCTTCAACAGTATTCATTAGTTCGTCCCATCGAGTCATCACTCTTGTTTTATACTTTTGTACTGTTTCTTCTATAGCGCTTTTGGTGGGAGCTTTTGCTAAGAGAGATTCCATAGTGTTTTTAGCTTCAACTTCTCGATCTATTTCTTTTTTCTCATTTACCCACTCTTTTATGTTCTCTGCGTCATATTTTGCATCTTCACGAATTGTATTTGCGGTTTGTTTGAAATCTGTATCCGCGATCTCATCAATGATTTTTTTATTTGTTTCTAGCCATTTATCCCAAAACAATTTACCTTTCCCCAAAAGTCAAGGAACTTGAGACATATCTTTACGTAATTTTTTTTCTTTTGAAAAGATCATAATAGCCTGTCAAGCTATAAGTCCCAATACCCCCGCAAGTCATGCATGTCGTTTTTTCATGGTGTGTTAGTAGAAGATAAAATTAATCATATATAGATAATATCTGTGCAATGATACCGATACAACAAATTGCAATTAAAATTTTTGATCGCAATAGGTCATTGTGCACCATTGATACTATTTTTATCTTTTGACCAGTCCTATGCAAGCGAATATTTATGAATACGATAAATATAATCAGAAGACTTCAAATAACACCTCATGCAATTCACAAAACATCCATAATATTTGGATTAAAGTACAAATACGCTATGAAAGGACTAAGCGCTACCAATGACCGCGCAATTGTTTTTTGCAATCAAAAATCTTTAATCATAATCTTTTCCAGATGGATTCATGCTGCAATGTGGCTTGATGTTATTGCTACGATTCACAATATACCACCAACGAAAGCCCAAATAGGTGATCTTAACGATAAACCAAGTATGCTGTCATATGAAGTGTTTTCTCAACTAATACTCAAAACTGAAAAAGCGAAAAAGAGACAAAGAAGTGTTACCACAAATCATGAAGTTGTAATCACAGAGCGCATTTTGAAGGCGCTTTTTCAGGTTGCATTATACAAAAGAGGTATCGAAATCATCCCATTTAATGCTAGAAGTGCTATTCCGTAAGTCACATGTCGATTGGACCAGTTATTTGATATGCTAGATATGCTATTTTCACCCACAAGCCCACCGATAAGAATGAGTCCAATGCATCACAATATAATTACTCATAATGTAATATTGACTTTGTTTAATATTTTATCTCCTTTTCGTTGGAAAATTCAAATTATGCACATGAATATAAAAGTTGTCCGAATTGGGTTTATTGAAAAATGAAACGCTCCTAAAAATAATGATATAAAATTTCATCAAAAAATGACATAGGCGATTAAACAAAGGAATAGGTATCCAGTGATTAAAAAAGATACTATGTGAGCAATATTTTTCGGGAGTACATAATTCGCCATTCCTATTAATGTTTGTTCTCATGGTAGAGACAAACAAATTTCTGCTATTATAAGATGGAAAAGAATAACTACCACCCCCAAAAGGATAACTATGATTGTCCCAGGAATTATTCACGTATTTAAGATGGCGCTTGGAAGGGCAATAAATCATGCTCATATTGTTCCACACACGAGCATAAAAAATCATTTTCGGAATCATTTCTTTTGTTTTTGTTCTTTCATCTTTGTTCGTGAAGTTGTTATCTATGCAAGCAAATCCTTTAGTTTCTCGACTCACACATCAGATGTAAATATAGTCTTGTTTCAAAATTGTATCTCGATTTCTCACGGGAACGTTTTGATAATTGCAATTGCTTTTTCAAAGAGTTGTGGTTCCTCGGGTATGTCAAATCAAATTATGACTCTTGAATTGGGTGTTTCTTCTGTTTGTTTGGTAGGAGCAATTCATGACGACTCTGATGGCGCTTCTGGTTCTTCTTTTTCTCAAATATTTTGGCCTGTATATACACTATCATTATTTGTATATACTTTATTAAAAATTAGCCCATTTGCTTCCTCATCTATGATGAATGCCTCTTCAATATCTCCATCTAAGGAATCAACAGATGGTATATCACTATCTTTCGTCGTTTCCATTTCTTCCTCAATCTCATCAAGAGCAGTTTCCAAAAGAGTGTCTTCTGCTTCAGTTGTTTTCATGTTTTTTCATGCTCCAACCTTTGTATCTTTTTGTTTTTCTTCTCATTCGTCCTCTCATACAAGTTTTGCATATGTTGGTCCAATAAAAATATCTTTTCCCAATCTTTTTGCTTTCACGTCTGCGACTGTTTCTTCTGGATTGTATAGCCCAATCTTTTCAGCTTCTTGGATAATATAATCAAGTGATGTCCTAATAACTTTTGTTATTCTCAAATTTTTTGCTTTAAATCATTCTAAAATCAATATGTCAAATTTTTCCCAATCAAAGGATTCTTTTACGAAAAATTCTAACTCATCAGAAAGATCCTCAATTTTTACAAAAAATCATTTTTTCTTTGCTCTTTGAATGCTCTTTATGAAGCATAATATTTTAACTTCGGTAGGATCCTCTTTCGCTTTAAGAGCCGAAATTAGAGAAAACTTTTTTTTGCAGTATGAATACAATCAGTCAAAAGGGTGTCAGGAAACAAATGTTTTGAAAACATCATATTCCATTAGTAATTTTTCCATTTTTCAAGCATCAGGTGGAATCGTTAATTGTAATACTGGTTTGATAAGGTCGCCAAACAATCACGCATTGAGATCTACATTACCATTTTTGGTTCGATCTAAAATGGTTTGCGAATTTTCAAGTATGGTTTGACGATCAATAATTCCGTGAAATGCTCCTGCTTTTGCTAGCGATTCAATGGTCTTTTTATTGATGATAGCATTGTTCCTTGTGATAAAGTCTTCTAACGATACATATGGTCAATTATTTGTTCTTTCTTTTTCTATTGTTTCTCCAACTTCAAATCCCACCCCTTTGATACTCAAAAATCATAATCTAATTGTATTATCAATCGCTGATACGTGGCTAAATGATTCATTTATGTGTGGTGGAAGGATGCGGTATCATTGAATTTGCATCTCGGAGATAAATTGTGCTAATTTTTCTGGGTTTTCTTCCTCCGACCTGAGCAATGCTGCATTAAATTCAATAGGGTAATGTGCTTTTAACCGCGCTGTTTGATACGAAATTAAACCATACGCTACCGAATGAGATTTGTTAAATGAGTATGACGCAGCAGGTTCTATGAGTTTTTCATATATCCATGTTGCTGTCTCTGGTCTATAATCCCTAAACTCTTCAGCTTTTGTTACAAATAATCATTTGATTCTTTCAATTTCAGTATGAATCTTTTTACCAATACCGCGCCTAAGCATATCTGCTTCGGCAAGAGAAAATCACGCCATTGCCTGTACTAGAAACATGAGTTGTTCTTGGTAGACTGCAATACCATACGTATTTCATAGAATTGGATCCAAATCTTCTTTTAGTTTTTTTCTTTCCTCTTCTGTTATTGTTGCTCCATATTTTTGGATTAATGTTTCTTCTAGATCCTGCAACATATATTCAACGGATTCCTCTCAATTTTTTCTTTTGATGTAGCTAGGGATAAACTCAAGTGGTCAAGGACGATACAAAGCACCCATCGCAATAATATCATCTAGACTAGTAGGTTTTAATTTCACCAAAAACGCCCTAATTCCACCTCATTCAAACTGAAAAACTCATGATGTGTCTCCTTTTTGCAACACTCTTTCAAATGTTAGCGCGTCATCCAAGGGAAGCGTAAGGTTCATCGTGTCAAGGTATGATTGTAGCACATCAGGTAGTGTGTTTCCATGAAGTTTGAGTCTAGCATTCACGATTTTGATAGTGTTTTTGATAAGTGACAATGTTCTCAATCACAAAAAATCCATCTTTAAGAGCCCTAAATCTTCCAGAGAATGGTATTCAAATTGACTTACTACTGTTTGATTTTCATCTCCTCAAGTGTTTGGTGGATATTGGATGCTTGTATAATTTGTGATTTTTTCAGGAGTAATAATCATTCCGCATGCGTGTACTCATGTTTGTCTAATATTTCCTTCAAGTTTAATAGCAGCATCGATGGTTTTTTTTACAAGGTCATCGGTATCGTATAATCACTGTAATTCTTCGCGTGCTTTTAGAGATTCTTTTATCGTTTTTTCGCTGATCAGTTCGGTGATAGCATTAGACCTATCAAATGGCATCCCCATAGTTCTCGCGACATCTTTAAATGCAGCTTTTGCGGCGAGTTTCATAAATGTTCCTATGTGAGCAAATCTATCTTCTCAATATTTCTCTCTCACATAACGCGCAACATCTAATCTTTTTTCATCCTCAAAGTCAATATCAATATCCGGCATTGATACTCTCGCAGGGTTTAGGAATCTTTCAAACAATAAATCATATGGAAATGGGTCGACTTCAGTGATATATGTGCATCGCGCCATTAATGATCAAGCTGCAGATCATCTTCATGGTCCAACAGCTATATGATTTTTCTTAGCCCATTTGATATAATCTTGTACAATCAAAAAGTAGGTGTTGTATCCCATTTCCTTTACTACTTTTAGCTCATACTCTAAACGGATAATATAATCTTTTGCACTAAAAGCACCGTGTTTCGTATCTTTATAACGATCTAGTAGAGTTTTTTTATAGTCAGTATATGTTTGCACTGTGAGCTCTTGTAGTTCCTTTGGTGTTGTTTCAATCAATTTTTTTTCAAGATTACCTTGTCAAGAAATATCTACCATATCTAAAAGATCTTCTTCTTGCCAACCCAAGTGAAGTCTTTCAGATAATCATTTAAATGATGAATAGCGAAGTTCAAATTCGAATATGTCCATTGGATGGATAATATAGATGTGGTTTCTTTTTGCAATGTTATGTTTCTGAAAATTCTCCATTGCATTTTTTCAAAGAATTCCTATATATTGTCCTATTGCGTATTTTTTTATGTTACAAAAAATGACAGACAAAATTGACAAAAAAGGTCTTCACGAGTACGATGCATCACAAATTAGAGTGCTCGAAGGGCTTGAACCGGTCAGATTGAGACCATGAATGTACATAGGCTCTACTGATATAAAGGGGCTTCATCACCTTGTTCGAGAAATTGTTGACAATGCGGTAGATGAAGCAATGGCTGGATTTGCCAGAAATATTACAGTTCTTATGAACAAAGATTGATCTGTAACCGTACACGATGATGGACGTGGAATTCCAGTTGATAAACATCCAAAAACAGGTAAATCTGCTTTGGAGACGGTATATACAGTGCTACACGCATGAGGTAAATTTGAAAAAGGCGTATATAAAGTTTCGGGGTGATTGCATGGAGTAGGTGCTTCTGTGGTGAATGCTCTTTCAGAAAAACTAACTGTAACTGTCCACAAAAATTGAATATTATACCAACAAACATTTAAAAAAGGTATACCTACAGGAGAACTCGCGGAAGTTGGTGAAACAAAAATGTCTGGTACGTCAGTTGATTTTTGGCCAGATCCAACTATTTTTGAAACAATCAAATTTTCTTATGATGCGCTTTCTGCAAGAATTAGGTCTGCAGCTTACTTGACTCCAGGCGTGACTTTCACTATTTCAGAGGAATCTACTGGAAAAAAACAAAGATTTTGTTATGAGTGAGGTATTAGGACACGATTAAGAAATCTCGTTTGAGAGCAAAAATCACTCACTAGTTTACATTATCTATCACAAGAAGGCAAAGACATACTTATAGAAATAGCCTTCCAATATGTAAACTCATCAAATGACAATGAAATATCTTTTGTAAATAACATTCACACAGTAGATGATGGAACTCATGTAACTTGATTTAAAAATGCTTTGTTGAACGTGGTTAATGAGCTTGCAAAAGCCAAAGGTAAGGTAGATGCAAAAATAGGAGAATTACAACTTTCAGATATTAATGAGTGATTATATTCTATTGTATCCATCAAAATATCTGAACCTCAATTTGAATGACAAACTAAAGGAAGACTTGGAAATAGTTATGTAAAAAAGGAAGTGGAAGAGATCGTTTCAGCATATCTTAGGAAGTTTTTTGCTGAAAATGAAAATGAGTTCCTCGCGTTACATGAAAAAATTATGCTTTCTGCAAAAGCAAGATTGGCTGCTAAGATGGCTAGAGAGACCGTTCTTCGCAAAAATGTTATGATGGCAGGAGTGTTGCCTGGTAAGCTTGCAGATTGTGGAAAACGTGGTAGAGAAGGTACAGAAATGTATATCGTTGAGGGGAATTCTGCATGAGGTTCTGCAAAACAAGCTCGTGATTCTCACTTTCAAGCGATACTTCCATTGAGAGGAAAGATTCTTAATACTGAGCAAGCTATGATCCAGAGGATGATGGGAAATGAGGAAATAAAATCACTCATTGTTGCTATTGGTACTGGTATCAAAGATACATACGACCAAGAAAAACTTCGCTATGATAAAGTTGTAATTATGACCGATGCCGACGTAGATGGCGCGCATATTAGGACGTTATTGCTAACATTTTTCTTCAGATATATGAAACCATTGATCACGAACGGCAATTTATTTATCGCAGTTCCACCGCTGTTCAAAATTACACAAGGGAAGAAAGAGCAGTATCTGTACCCTGAGGACAATGATGATTTTGAAAAAGCGCTCAAAAAATATAAGTTCAATCCAGATGAAAAATATAGCATCCAACGTTATAAAGGTCTAGGTGAGATGAATCCCGATCAACTATGGGATACGACTATGGATCCAGCGAAAAGACGTATGCTACAAGTGAACATAGAAGATGCTGAAGAAACTGATAAATTGTTTCGTGTCTTGATGGGTGACGACGTATTGAGTAGAAAGCATTTCATACTCACAAACGCAAAAAACGCAGGCGATATGATAGACATATAACATACTAAATTTTTTTAAGAGGGCATAATGCCCTTTTTTTGTATACAAAAAGATACAAGAAAAAAACATGAGGTAAAAAAGATAGATAGTAACAGTAAAAAAGAATTTTTATTGTGTATTTTTATAGGCATAATAGAAAAAAAGGGGTGGCTAAAATAGGGCAAAACAGTAGAAGAGAATTGCTTTATCTACTGTTTTTTTATATATGCAAAATAAAATCTGTAAAAAGTGCTGAGAAAATAAGATAAAAAAGGATTGATTTAAGAGAGGAAAACAAAGGTATAAATGCAGGTCTTGTTGATACGTATTTCAAAACAGCTCAAGAGATAAGGGAAGTTCCGTGATATGGAAGGATTTTAGTGAATGAAAACAAACTTATAATCAACTATCTTCTACATACAACCTAAGTATTCGCACAGTTCAAAAGCAGTTAGATAAAGTTTTGGTTAAAAAAAAGAGTTAGTTCCACAAGAAACTGTGTTAATTATAGATACCACTTATTACGGCAGAAAATATCGGATAATGTTGTTTAGAAGCCATGATTTGAAGAAAAACTTGTTGTGGAAAGAAGTGAAGTGGGAGACGCTTCAAGAATATAAAGATGGCATTAAATACTTACAAAACCAGTGATGGACTATAAAAGCTATTGTCTGTGATGGCAAGAAGTGATTGTTGTGATTAGATATACCAGTGCAGATGTGTATCTTTCATCAAAAACAGATTATGAAAAGATACATTACACAGAGACCAAAACTTGAAGCAAACAAGGAGCTACAAGATATCTCATCATTAATTTGATCAATTAGAAAAACAACGATTCAAGAATGGTTAGATGATCGATATAGGAGATATAAAAATTTCTTATGTGAGAAAAATGATAGTGGAAACTACGTTCACACCAGGACTAGAAAAGCATATAGAAGTTTAAAACATAATTTGCCGTATTTGTATACCTTTAGTGATTATGAGTGAATTATCGATATTCCAAAGACTACAAACTCTATAGAATCAATATTTTCTCATATGAAACAAAAGGTCTGATTACACAGATGATTAAGAAAAGATAGAAAACTTAAATTGATAGACGAATTTCTCTCAAAATAGCCACCCAAAAAGTTCCATTATCCCTTTTTATATACAACTACCTCATGGACTATTTTTTTAAAATGCATATCAACGAGAACAAGAGATATAACGAATATTTATCTCTGATGAATCACTCTTTTAAACCACGATTTCCAAACCTATAATTTAGATGATAATGAAAACTCTGTATATAGAAGAGTTTTAGTGTCTTTTTCTTATTAAATGCATTTTTTAAATATACGTCAGTAAAAAAATTTATTCTTTTACTGATATTTATATAATTTTCTTTGCACAACTAAATCAAAAAAGATATTACGATAATGACTGAGTAACGATAGAGTTTCTCCCGTTCTATTTTTTTCAGCTATCTACCTAACGGTATCTAGGGGAGTTGTTCTTCGAGAAAAAAAAGAGCTCATTTATGAGCTCTCCTATTTATGTGAATTTTTCTGTATGTTTAAAATTTAATAGAATATTTCATGTATGCCACCGTCATATGATACGATAGTCAACAATAAAGACCAAACTATCAATCTTTCATCTGACATTTTAGGAATAAGGTTCGTAAATCAAGCATCACCATCCTTTTCCATTGCGGCGCCAATTTCATCCCAGCTTGTTTGATCTTTAAAATCATATTCTTCAAATTGTTTCATCCATTCTGTTTGTCGAGAGTAAATTTGTAATAATTTTAATCATGGTCATTTAATATTTGTCTTTGCAAATACTTTATCTATTTGTTCTCAAAAATACGAAATATACAATCAAATTTTTACGAGTCATGTTGAGCTAGTTCTTGCTTCTTCACATGTTTTTCATAGATCCTTTAGTTCATACTTTTTGTTGTTAAATTCTTGTAAACTATCTATACCACTTGCGTCAACCGTCGCCATCGTTTTTACTCAGCTTGGATTGATAGTTGACACTGGAAGATATTCGCCACTCGATGGAGTGATCATGAAACAACTTGCAGATGTACTTTGGCTAAGTGCAAAGATAGCTACTCAACCTAGTAGAATTCATAAAATTTTTGTTTTCATAACTTATTGATTAGGGATAAATTTTTCTAACATATATATTTTATATGTTTTTTGACATTTGTCAAATTTTATGCAAGAAAATTGAGAAAATGGTTGATTGTTGGTTTTATGCAAGCATAGATGATTATCCTTTTCCCTTGCATTTGGGTCGGAAAACGCCTATATACTATATTGCTTGGTATGTCTATACTAATTTTATGTGTATTAATCCTTCTTATGTTCCATTATATTTCTTGATCTATCCAGCGCATCGAAGATGCAAATGTTCTCATTATAACACCAACATTTGGCATTCAAGCTTTTTATAGTGGTTTGCAAAAAAGCAAAGGCGACTTTTTCCTTTTCCCTTATATGGAAGAGAATCTTAAAACAATCTCTTATTTTGCCTTTGACACATTACACCAAAAACAAGCGTTTACGCAAATGCTTAAGATATCATGAGTATGACCCAAAACTGCCTTTGGTATAGCCAATATGGACCCTTTGATGCTACAAAATGCAGTTGACAATTTTGATATAAAGCCACTCCAAGCTATTCCTTGAGTGTGACCCAAAACAGCCAAAAGATTGCTGGTTGAGTTGAAATCAACTCTTTCAAAAGGTGATCTTGCAAAATTAACAATTGATGAAAAATTGCTAAAATCGATCGTGAACTCATTGAAATCTCATGGATATGGTCCATCTAGTATAAAAAAAGAGCTAAAAGATTGCCCAATTCCACTTCAAAAAGAAAATCTACCAGAAATTTTAAAGTGGCTAATTAGTGTCTTGTAAGAATATTATCTTAAATTTTGATTCTGACTACGCCTTATAGTGTTCATAGCAAAATAATCCCTAAAAAATTTTCTAGTTTTTTCCTTGAAAATTATAATTTTTTTCATATCGTGCGTGTAGATTTTATTTTTCCTGATACAATCTTCACGGAAAATAATCTATATTTATCTTGTTATACTATATAAACAATGGTACAGTACGATGAAAAAGAATTAGAGGAAAATTGACTTCATCAAATTGATGAAGATGAAGATCTTGAGAATGAGGAGTTAGATGAAGATCTCTTAGACGATTCTGAACTTGATGATGATAATGATGAGCTAGAGGAAAAAAATGATGACATTGACGATGAAGACGATGAAAATGAAGACGAGTAAAGTTATGCGAGAATAAATAAATTCAATCTCCAAAAAATCTAAAAAATCACTCATTTTGGGTGGTTTTTTTGTTGCAAAAGGATATATTAACTATTAATTGATAAGATTCTTTATTTTTTGTTTGCTATGCACTCATGCTTGCACACACTCATCGTCTTTTAGTCCCTTCAGACGCATCGATTCTCCTTCATAAAGACTTGCAAACAGGGTATTCCTTATATGCAGATATTGTCTTTTTGAGTAAACAATTTCGCGAATTCCAAATTACACTTGTCGAAGAGGCGCTTGCGCAAATACAAGAAATGCTGACAGATGATGGAATCTTTTTTGAAGATGCAATATCTCAAGCAGAAGAAATTATTCAAGAGACTAATAACAAATTTCTTTCTTTTGCTGAAAAAATGACAACTGTAGAATTTTTTGAAATAAGAGGCATGATAACTATATCACAACATAATGCATTTGTAAGTGTGCTGATATGAGATGTGAGTATTGTACTTGAGCGCAAAGGCCGTGTGGCATATACAATGGAAAACAATTCAGATGTAAGACAAAAAATTAGTTTATTTTCTGACGTTATTGAATGAGATATCATTCGTGGTGACGTTTTATATTTTTTTGGAGCACAATTAGCACCATTTTTTGATCGTGAAGATATGGACTCATTGCTTAAAAGAATTGAATGAATGGATCATGAGTTAATTCTTGAACAACGAGAAAAAACATTATTAACGAGAGTGCCTGCAGATGAGATTGTTTTGTTAGCCGAATATCATTTAGATCGCTCAACTGCACAAAAACTATCTTGAACATTCTCCTTACAATGAAGAAAAATTTCTCTACCTCAACCAATTGCAAACCTTGCTTCTAATGCTTCTGAAAAAGTTAAGACGGTCTTGCACAAAACAACAACTCGTTTTTGAAAAAAAGTTAAAAACAAAGAATTTGCATTGCTTTCAATATTTGTTTGACTTTTTTTACTTTTTGTTGTTTGGGGTGTCATTTCTTCATGGATAACAAATACGACTTCAAATGTGATTAAATCAGACGGCACCATTAGTGCATCATTAAGTATTGATGATATAAAAAAAGAGATAGCAGAATTCCAAAAACTTGATATAGCAAGTGAAGAAAAAGGGATCAAATATAATGTTTTGCTTAAGGAACTTGAACGCATTAAACTAGAAGGGAAGTGGGCTAATGACGTAGAACAACTAAAAAAAATTCTTGATACAGAGTATCTCCAAGGATTTAATATTATACTTTTAGATTCATTAAAAGACGAAATAGTATATGAAATATCATCTTTGGAAAAATCAGTAATTGGCACTCCATTGCAATTGTTTTATAGAAAAGGAATATATGTCGCTGGTTCGCAATGATGAATTTTGTGAGGTATCAGCACAGACATTAAAGGCACAACTGTGCGCAGTATCATTAATAATGATTTTAAGACATGTAGTTTGAATCTCTTGAAAAACGGTATGTATTGTGCTACAACCAAAAATTCGATTTTTAATATAACAAAATCATGAGTAGAAGCACTTGCTGCCGACACTATAATTTTCCCTGGTTCTATTGTATGAATAGATACCTATGGAAGTGCAAATATGTATGTTTTAACTGACGATCAATTATTTACCAAAGATAAAACATTTCTAATTAGGTATACTAATTCTTTTTGATCGCAAAGCTCTTTTGCCACTTCGGTTCCTTTGCCTTTGGGGCCAACTGCTTCAGAATGAGCCTATTCAAATGGATTTAGTTCCTTTGCAGTTGATTGATCTTTTCTTATGCGGTCAAAGAGCGAAAAAACATTGTATCAATTCTATAGAGCACAACAGGACAAAACTTTAACTTCCCGTGCAGTTCCATTAAAAGGCGGGACAACTATTGGAGATGGATACTCGGAAGATGTTAAAGTTATAGCTACTGCAACGAGTAGGTATGTGTATTTGTTTGATCGTGTAAATAAAACATTAAGTGTATATACATCAAACCCCGCAAAAAATGGTGATTGATACTCCGAATCATACGCACTTAATTATCAGATGCGTTTAGATTTATCGAATTTGCAATTTAGTATTATCGACTTAGTGGTTGATGATTCTGATGGAAAACAAACAGCTTACATACTTGTTCCTGATTGAATTGCAAAGATATCTCTATCTGACTATTTGGATTCATTAAAGAAAATCCAAGCAGCCAAAACTGCGCAGTAAACAAATGGCTTTTGTGATTTTATTTTTTTCAATAGTGGCTAAAGTTTAATTTTTTATTTTTGTATATACAATAATATCAATGAGGAAATTAACCTATAATGAATTGAAAATAGTCTGGAATGATTTCCGAATATCTAAAAATCATGCGTATTTAAAACCTGCTTCTCTAGTTGCCACAAAAGATAGTACAGCGCTTTTTACGGTAGCTTGAATGCAACAACTGATTCCTTTCTTGATGGGGAAAGCACATCCGTTAGGAAAAAAATTGTTCAATATACAAAGATGTCTTAGAACAAATGATATTGATGAGATAGGTGATGAAAGGCATCTTGCAAGTTTTGAAATGATGGGGAACTGGTCTTTGGGGGATTATTTCAAAAATGAAGCATTAAAATATTCTATAGAGTTTTTGTCTGATGTCCTTATGATACCCAAAGATCGTATTTGAGCAACAATTTTTGCAGGCTCTAAGAAACATGCTATACCACGTGACTCCGAATCAGAAAACATATTAAAAAGTTTGTGAATACAACACATTACTGAAATAGGGTTTGACGAAAATGATGAATCTGATAATTTTTGGATAGCAGGATCTGAATGACCATGTGGCCCTTGCTGTGAAATTCATGTGGATAGAGGAGAAGCTTGGTGACCATCTGATTGGGCATTGGGAATAAATGACAGATATACAGAAGTCTGGAATAACGTATTTATGGAATTTTATAAAAATAAAGACTGATCGCTTACTCCTTTACCACAAAAAAATGTAGATACAGGAATGGGCCTAGGTAGATTATTAATGATTTTACAAAATAAAGAAACCATTTTTGACACTGATTTATTTGAACCTATTTTAAAAGCATTAGGAAAATATTTTACAACACAATTCTGAATTGTTCGTGAATATCCTTCTTATACAATTTCAGAAAATAACATGACTGATGAGCAAATATTGCTTACAAGAAGTTTTCGTATCATAGCTGAACATATTAATTCTTCTACTTTTTTGTTAAGAGATTGAGTCACACCATCAAACGAGTGAAGGGGATATGTTCTTAGGAGGCTTATTAGACGTATGTTTTATCACATGCAAAAAATTGGCTTAGATAGCTCGGCTTGGAAGCATGTTGAAGATGAACTCATAAATTTGTTTTCTCCAATTATGACACAAATACTATTAACTGATCAAGACCATCGCACACAGCCAAACAGTATTGCGATAATTTTAGTTAAAGAGTGTATGCAATTTCAAGATACTATTAGAAAATCATGAAAAATAATCAACCAAGCATTTGATAAAGCCAAGGCAAATGGAAATATAGTTTCTGGTGATTTTGTATTTCAAGCACATGATACATATGGCATTCCCGTTGAGCTTCTTGATGAATTAGCAAAAACAGAGGATTTGGTCCTTGATATTGATGGTTATAAAAATGCTATGGAACAAGCTCGTGAGAAATCTCGTGATGCAACTAAAAACAAATTTTCCAAATGAATAGATCGATCAGCATATGTCTCTGATATGCCACAAACGCAATATATTGGCTATAAGATGCGCTCTTGAGATAAAAATAATTTTGAAATGAAGCTGTTGAAGGATTTTGAAGTAGGTGGGCAAAGAGTTTTGGTTTTTGATAAAACACCTTTTTATGCAGAATGATGAGGGGAGGTAGGAGATCGTTGAATATTAGTATTAGATGATGGTGAAGAAGTAAAAATAAAAGACGTGCAAAAGAGCTCAGGTGTTTATTTGCATTTAGTAGATTAGCTAACGCAAATGATTAAATTAACTAAAATAAACAAAATATCCAAAAACATTTTTATATAAAGCCCATAACAGGGCTTTTCTTTAGATTATAGGAAAAATAAACTATAATGGTGTCTATAATCTATCTAGCTCTTCGCTTCGTCTTTTTTCTTTCTGCAAGTATAGAAAAGATCCTCGTTCAGAGGCATTCTTTGTCTTGTAAAATATATTTTATTTCGTATATTCAAAGTAGGGTTTTTACTATTTTCTATTTATCTAAAAATGCCTTGAGAATCTTCAATAGTGGGAATATTACTCCCGATCATTACACTTATTGTTGGCGCACTTATATGATATGTTATCTATAACATAGCGCAAAAACAAAAAGCAGCAACATTGCAAGAAAAATTAGATAAAGCCGATGAAACAGCAGCATGAATATTAAAAAGAGCAGAAGAAAGATACAGGAAAGCTGAAGCACTTTCTAAGGATATGATTGATAAAGCACACTTAGAAGCCGAAAAAAGAAGACAAAAAATTGATCAGTTAGAAAATCGCCTTACACAAAAAGAAGAAAAAATTGATCAGAAATTAGAAGTTCTAGAGACTCAAAAAGAGACTCTTGCAAAAAAAGATTTAGCAGTAAATGAGCTTCTTGATCAACAAAAGGCCGTTCTTGCAACAATTGCATGATTATCTTCCGAAGAAGCAAAAGAAAAGCTTTTTGCACGTGTTGAAAATGAGTCAAAACAAGAAATTACAGCTTTTATACAAAAATTTCATACTATTAAATTGGAAGAAGCAGAGAAAGAATCTGCAGAGATAATTGCTAAAGTTCTTCCACGTATAAGTATGAATTCAGTGAGTGAGTTTACAGTCTCAATGGTTGAGTTACCGAGTGAGGATATGAAAGGTAAACTTATTGGACGTGAAGGACGCAATGTTTCATATTTTGAAAAGATTACTGGTGTTGAGCTTTTAATTGATGACACGCCACTTATTGTAAAACTTTCATCGTATGATAATGAAAAGCGTTTTATAGCTGTCGAAACATTGAAAAATCTACTAAAAGATGGTCGTATCAATCCAGTTTATATAGAGAAGACTTATAATGATACAGAAAAGCAGCTTGAAACATTGCTTATGGACAAAGGTAAAGAAGCATTGGCCATTTTAAATATACCAATGATGAAACCAGATATTGTGCGCATGATAGGGCAATATTATTTCCGTTTTTCATATGGTCAAAATCTTTGGATTCATTCCATAGAAGTTTCAAAGATAGCAGAAGCTATTGCTGCTGAACTTTGACTTGATACTCTTGTTGCTAAAAAAGCAGGTTTATTACACGATATTGGGAAGATTGCAACAGAAAATGGGCAGTCTCATGCAAAAGTTTGATGAGATATTTTGAGAAAATATGGCTTTGATGAAACCATTATAAATGCTGCTGAGGGGCATCATTATGATGTTCAAATGATGTCTCCAATTTGATGGATAGTAACCGCAGCAGATGCGATTTCTGCTTCTCGCCCATGAGCAAGATTCAATACAAAAGAAGTGTTTGTTGAAAGGATGTCTGAACTTGAAAAATTAATATCTTGAGTGAATGGTGTAGATAAGGTCCACATTATGCAAGCTTGACGCGAAATTATGATTTTTGTTAATCCCTCGACTATTGATGATTTAGGTGTTGCAACCCTTTTAAAGGAAGTTGGTATAAAGGTAGAAGAACAGTTAGATTATCCAGGTATTATCCGTGTAGTTGGTATAAGAGAAACAAAAGTGGTAGATTATCTAAGATAGGCATTTACAAAACATTTTTTATCTTTTCTCGTTCCTATGTATCCCTATTTTATCATCCAATGATATAAAATATATGCAGTATGAGTATGAATAGTTATAAGTGCAATTTTGGCTTTTTTTGTAACTTGGTTTTTTGTAAAAAAATATAAATTGCAATTTAGTAAGTTTTTTTATCGGTTACCTACATTGATCATCTTTACTTATATTTTGGGTAATTGGGCTGGACTTCTTTTTGATCAGGGGATTTGGTTTCCTTTTCTTTCTTGGAAAACTTTTCTTTCATTACTCTCTCCCTATGGATATGATTTTCATTTCGTTGGTTTGGTAGCATGAGCAGGATATGCTCGACATAGATTTTTCAAGAAAATCTATATGAAGTCAGAAGAAAACAAGTGGGTGAATGTTTTTTTCTTTGCTTTCACTTCTGCGCTTATTCCATTGTGACTTTTCTTGCTTTTAGGTGACTCTTTTGTGGGAAAAGCAACAGATGGTTGGTATGGCGTAATGGCATTATTAAATGATAGTGTCTTAACGAATTATTGATACGTCTTACCTTTGGGAATAATGCTTTCTGCGATAGCATTCTTAACCTACATAATTATTTTTTTCTGTAAAAAATTCTTTTCTCAGCAAAAGGTTTGGGGATATTTAGGATTTTCTATACTTTTTCTCCTCTTTAATATTTTATTCATTGGTGAAATTTATGTGAGACACGCGCCTTTGAGCATATGATGATTTACGTTCGACATAAAAAATTATGTTACAACCCTTATTGCAATGTATTTTTTTGTAAGTTTTTTGCGTTCATCAAAAATCAAACCAATAATGCAATAAAAAATATATACTTGAGATATCGTCAATGAAATTGTTTTTCACAAAGAGTGATACGCTCTATAAAATAATGAAATCTTTAGAAAAAGTGCCTAAAGGCAAACATCTTTTTTTGTATATTGATCATGAAAACTCCTTCTTTTCACACCCTCGGTGGGGGAAACAAATAGATTCTTTATTAAAAGAAAAATTAGTCGACTATGTTTGCGTTTGTAAGGATTCAAAGACAAAAACCTTTTTTGAAAATTTGGGTATGCCATATCAATACGATGCACCAAATCGTCTTTTACAAGCACTTCATTTGGTGGGGATGTTTTTGTTTAATTTCAAGAAATTTCACCTTTCTGTTTTTACCAAAAAAAATAGTATTTCGTATGTGTTTATAATCGGAGAGATATTGCTAATTGCGGCAATAATATATGTGATGTACCAATTTCTTGTTCCAAGCACAAAAATCTTAATTCAACCTGCATATACAGTAGAAGATATTGTCTATAATTTTCGTTATTATCAAGAAAATACTCAATCATGAAACGAACTTGAAAATTGAAATTACATCTCTGTTCCATATCAATATGGGTCAATGGAATACTCACAAACACTATCAGTACCTATTTATTCTTTACAGTATTTAGGAAAACCATCGTCGGGAAAGATTACAGTTGCTAATACTCTTTCTACAAAATATACTTTAAAAATTGGTACTAGATTTATTACTGATGATAAATTAATATTTACTGCAGATTCGTCTTTTGTTTTGCCCCCTTGATCTCGTACCAACCCTTCATTAACTACTATTACAGTTACAGCTGCAGACAAAGATGAGAATGGCGCAATTATTGGGAACAAGTGAAATATTGGTTCTTGAACCAGGTTATTAATAAGAAATCTACAACAAAGTTATGTGCTAGGAAGTATCTATGCAACCACGACGACAGACTTTTCTGGTTGATATGTAAATACTTGAAGTACAATATCAGATAAGGACATTTTGTTGATAAAAGAAAAGCTCCTTGCCGCAGTATCTTGAGACAATAAAAAAGTTATAGTAAAAAAACAATTTAATAATGAAAATCAATTTCTGCTTCCATTAGACAACTTAATTACCGTCCAGGATGTAAAATATACAATTAATTGAGAATCCGGTGATACGCTTGATGTTTTGGAATGAAAGATAGACGTCGTTTATAGATATCCATACATTATATGGAATAATTTATTAGATTCCATCATGCATTATCTTGACCAAAGACCATCTCAAACAAGACAGCTTATCAGCCTTCAAAAAAACACAACTATTTTTTATGATGCAACCACAGTCGAAAATTTAATTATTATCCCCACAAAAGTGAGCGCAGTGTGGGGGTACGATTTCCAACAAGACACAAACCACCTTCTTAGTGAAATTACTGATAAGATTGCATGAAAATCACGCGATGTGGCAAAAAATATTTTATTATCCTATCCTGAAATAAGCGCAGTAATATTAAAACTTTCTCCTGTTTGGTCAGATGTTTTACCGACACTAAAATCTAGAATCACATATTCTACTACATCACCGACACAGTAGTTTTCTGTATTTTGCATTGAAACGAGTTGAGATTTTATTATACTCTCAGGTACGGATAAATGTATGGCGGCTGTAGCTCAGCTGGTTAGAGCGCTTGCCTGTGACGCAGGATGTCGCGAGTTCGAATCTCGTCAGCCGCCCCATTATCTTATATATTGATTAAAAGCATTTAAAGATATTTTTAAAATCAGGCTATTAGAAGCATTATGCTTTTTTTTTTAGATTAACAAACTTTTGTATTAATTTAATACAACCTTGTATAAAAAAAAGAGAGCTGATAATCAGCCTCTTTTATCTTTTTTCTGGTGCTTTTCTTGCCACCATACTTCAATGTCACTGACAATATCTTCTCCAACTTGTTGCAGATCAATCTCAACTTGTTGATATGAAAATATCATTAATACGGCCATGCTTTTTTCGTCAAACCAGATGCGAGTCTTTGTCTGACCATTTTCTAAACTGTAATCAATCTTTTTCCCTGATTGCTCAAATCTTTTAATTTCATCATAAAAGAATAACAGGGCTTTTGAAAATGTCTTGGTTTTAGTCTCTGATTGCCCACCTTTAACAGCTTTTTGTTCTTCAGCTGTTAGAGTCATTTTTTTCCGGATAGTTTTCATGTGTTTTTATTTTATTTGTTATAATGACATTATAATAAAAGTATTTATAATATCAATGTGTTTTCGTATGATTTATTTCCTATTGTTGTAGTAGTTTTTTAAAAATCTCTATACTGTCTGTCTTTTCCCAAGGGAACCTATCCCTTCAAAAATGGCCATAAGCTGCTGTTGCACTATAAATAGGTTTTCTTAACTCTAATTTTTCAATAATTCATTTTGGACTAATATCAAAATTTTCATAAATTGTCGCTATTATCTCATCTATATTTGTTTTTTCTGTTCCAAAGCATTCTAATCAAATACTAACAGGTTGTGCAACTCAGATTGCATAAGCTAGTTGAATCTCGCATTTATCACAAATACCACTTGCCACAATATTTTTGGCAAGGTATCTAGCCATATAAGCAGCACTTCTATCGACTTTTGTTGGGTCTTTTCCAGAGAAAGCGCCTCATCCATGTCTTCCCATACCTCAATATGTGTCAACAATAATTTTCCTTCATGTTACGCCAGTGTCTCATGCAGGTCAACCTACAAAAAAGTTCCCTGTCGGATTAATATGAAATATCGTTTCTGGAGCAATATTATCTTTAACTATAGGATGTATCACAAATTCTATGATGTCTGCTTTTAATTGCTCTTGAGAAATATTCTTGCTATGTTGTGTGGAGAGGACTATTGTATCTATCCATGTTTTTCCCTCTTCGGTAGCGACAGTTACTTGCGTCTTTCCGTCTGGTCTAAGGTAGGGTAATGTTCAATTTTTTCTCACAATACTAAGTTGTTTGGCTAGTTTGTGTGCAAGATCTATTGGCATTGGCAATAAGCTCTCTGTTTCATTTGTTGCATAGCCAAACATTAGCCCCTGATCGCCAGCTCATCCTATATCTACTCACATTGCAATGTCTGGTGACTGAGTGTGGATTAGGATTTCAACTTCACATGTATTTCCATCAAAGAATTTTTGTTCGCTGTCATATCATATTTCTATGATCTTTTCTCTTGCGATTTTTTCGTAGTTGACCTTTGCGGTTGTTGTAATTTCACCAGCAATAATAAGTTTATTTGTTGTTATTAAACACTCACAAGCGACTCTCGCATATGGATCTTGTGTTAAACATGCATCTAAAATTGCATCAGAAATCTGATCACAAATTTTGTCAGGGTGTCCTTCAGTTACTGATTCAGAGGTAAACAAGTGTTTCATATTTTTCTTATATTTTATAAAATAAATATATTTTATGCAAAGTTTAATTATTAAAATTAACAAAAAAAACTTTTTCACATGGAAAGAGTTCTTCAAAGCAATACTATGAATATCTTTCCCGTGAGGGTAGGAGGTAGCACCTTATCTTACGATCGGTTGCTGGAGTGTCATAGCGAGCCTAATCTCTTCACTCTCTCTTGATATTTGTGATCAAAAGATACGCATTTAACACCTGAATGCAAGGGAAAATATTGATTTTGCATTTGGAAATAGTAGTATAGCAAATTGACTCTCTTTTCATTTATCAAAACAAGTATGAAAAAAAATATCCGATCACTTCTCGTACATGTAAGCGTTTTTGTAATTATAGAAATATTTTTTGTGTTGCTGATACTCCGCGAATTTCCTAAAATCTCTTTACTTAGCACAGTATGAATAATTCACCTAGCGTATTGGATAATTGTACTTATTGCAGGTATACTCAGATCGAAGATTAAACCTTATCGATGAAAGTTTCTCGCTACATACTTACCTGTTCTTATCCACATAATATGACATATCTATATCATGTATTTAACAGTTGATACTGTAATGCAAGATGATCATTGACAAGAAACACATAGCCTTTTCTGGTTAATTATAACAACTGCAATTTTGTGAGTTCTTATATTTTTGGGTGAGTGGTTATTGCATAGGAAACAACATTGTGATAGTTGTCACGCCCAGACACACAAAAAGTGTATTGAGCATTGAGAGGAATTATAATATTATTTTTCTGTTAAATTAAAAAAATTAAATAATTGTTTTTTAAAGAAAATAATATCTTTTAATTAAATTATATGTTTTTTTATTAATTATTTTTTTAATTATTTATTTTGGGATAACGACAAACCCAACATCCTTCATTTCAAATTTATTGTTTTTGTATAATGAGTACAGAACCTCAGTAACATTCTCTCTAAGTACTGATGAAAATTCTACTCCTTGTAAATATGTCTCCAATTGCGATCTATAATTTTTTGACCAATCTCATGTTGTTTCTTCTGAAAATTTGTTTGTTATCAATCTAATCATTATTGCAGAAAGTTCGCTTTTTTTAATTGTTTCTTTCGGTCTAAATGTAGTATATTTCCCTCAACTATCTCATTTAAATATTCCATATTCGTATGATTCTATGATATATGATCTTAATGTAGGATCAACTCAATCTAAATCATTAAATCTGTTTTCATATGTTTTTGTTTTTTTTCTACACAGTACGTTTTTTGCAAATTCGGTCAAAAATCTTGCTGCTTCTTGTCTATTAAGATAATGGTCTGGTCTAAATTCTACGGTTCATTTTATGCTTGTTATTCCGTAATTATAAAACATCTGATGTCCCTCGCGAAATAATGCAGAAACATCATTACCTTGATAGATTGTTTTTTCGTTATTTGGAGTGAAACATCAATCTTTTACTACTGGTTTAGGTGCTATTGGAGTTGGTTTAGGTATGGAAGGCGTTATCACGACAGGAGCAGGAGTTGTGCTCGTACTTGGAGTATATCATCATGCAAATCATCATCCTCATGTTGGTGTCGGTATTTGAATAACATAGTTCGGTTCGGTAGCTGATCAGGTTGCGCTACCATTTGTCGCATTGATATTTAGAAGACCGCTTTTTTGAATAACGATAGTACAATCTACCTGTACTCATGCTAATGTGTTTATACACACAAGGCTTTTGGGATCGGTAGTTGTTCACTCTCAAACAGTAATTCCAGTTGCATACATGCCTGATCAAACCACACGAATAGTGGTATCTGTGATTGCTGCTTTTGCTGTTTTTGTCGGTGCTGATATTGATATAATGATGCCGCTTCATACTACATTAATTGGTCACATACTGCCGATATAAGAGATGTTTCCAACTCGATCTTTTGCAGTGAAACAAATATATCTTCCATTGTAAGCATTGTTATTTACGGTGATTGTTGTTCAAGAATTATACGATGTATCATAGATGCTGGTTGCATCACAAGTCGCACCAGTATTAAATCAATATTTCATTGATCAGCTCATTAGTTGGATGTCGTCAACTACTCATACAATGATCGTATCTCAGGAATTTAATGTTGTATTTACGTCATCAACTATGCTAATTACTGGGCGGTTCTTATCAATAATGTAGTTTTGCTCTAATCATATTCCATTTCAGAAAGCACTTGTTGCGTTAATTTTTAGATCGCCACTTTGTTGGATTACAATGGTACAATCCACCTGTGTTCACTCAATCGTATTTGTACATACTAAATCTCTTGGATTTGCTGTGCTTCATGGAATATCTATGCTAATTCATGACCCATATACTCCAGTTCACGTTGCACGGATTGTCGTATTTGTGATATCACCACTTGATCCTTTGGTTGGCGCAGTGATCGTAATGACTAGCTCGGGAGCGATATTTATTGGTCAATCTGTCCCTTGATAAGTCGTGTTTCCTACACAATCTTTTGCTACAAAACAAATATATTTCCCATTGTGCGTGTTATCATAGAGTCATATAATATCATTTGATTGATATTGAATATCAAGTGCGTCTGAACCGTCACAGGCGATATCATCACTATAACTATAAAACACACTTGAATCATCTACACAGTAATTATCTCATATCGTTGTTCTTACCTCATCTCAACTATTTTGTGCGGGATTTACATTGTTTGTTATTGTTATAACAGGTGGAATCGGGTCTATAACATAATTTGGTTCAGTCGCATTTGCACTATCATACTCATTTACTGCATCTATTGAAAGTGTTCCACTTTGTTGTATGAGAATAGTACAATCTACTTGTGCTCCAGGAGTTGTTTCAACACAGACCAAATCTGTCGGATTTGCTGTACTTCATCCAATATCTATGCTTACTCAGGTTGCATAAATACCGGTTCAGGTTACACGAATCGTCGTATCAGTGATGTTTCAACTTGATTGTTTTGTGGGAGCAGTGATCACAATTGTTGGCACTGTTTCCACATATGTTGCTGGTGAAGTGTTGATTTTTAGACATCAATGATTTCCACAAGCATTGCTTGGGCCACCTCCTTCAACAACGTTTGCAAAGTAACCTTCAGGACAAGTATATGACCCAGATACTGTAAAATTATCTTTTCATATTTCTTCCTGAATTCACCAAAATATATTATCAACCCAATTACTTGGTGCTGTAGCAGTGATAGAATATCTTGCTAATTCAGTACTTTCTGTTCAATTGCTGTTAATAAAGTTTCTTATTTGCGATGCACTGTATATTGTGTTGTTTTGATAATCTATCATACTTCCAACTGGAAATGGACCTATTAATTGTCATGCTAGCGTTTCTGAAGTTTGTCTTCGGTTATATTCATATTTAATAACATGTCATCATGGGGTTAAATAAACTGGATACATCCAGTAACTAGTATATGCTGATCAATCTGTTCATTTATTTATTATAGTTGACGCATCTAAAGCTATTTTTAATCAGCCGTCTCACGCTCCTGCAACAATGTACTCTCAAGTATTAATTACATCCAAACATTTAGAAAATGAATACCATGAACGGTCACCCAATGTCCCAAAATTTCATGGCTTTTTAATTCAAATATTATTGATTACTCACATGAGTGAATCTGTTCTTCATAATGTTCAAAAATAATCACTCTGAATCAGTTGTCAATTGGGATATAAATATAATCCATCACTACCATAATCCTCATCCGTTCATCATACTTCTGCTTTTGTAATAACACCAGTAGACACAAACCCTGTTCGTTCAGGTGTTCAAACACATATCGGGTTTCATGCTGTATCATAACTCAATGTCTCACCCGCGTCACACACATATAATGCGGAAACCTTTCATGTTGAAACTTCTGCAAATAGGATTGTTAATAACACTAAAAATAGAGACGTAATAAAAACTGAAATTTTATTTTGCATGAAGAAACTTTTCAGTAGATAAAACATTCTTTTTTATACATATAGTTTATGTAGAAATCAAGTCTATTTTTTATTCCAAATCCTTGATTTCACTTATTATTTCTGTATAATCAATCACATGAAAATCTATATTTTTCTAAAAGAAAATACTACTACTTAGTCAGTTTAAAATTCTAAAATCTCCAAATTAAAAAATTTTCCCAAATAAATCCATCTGGTATGACGTATTATTAATATTATTTTTGGGTCTAGAGTAGTTGAAGTGATTTAAATAATCATTATAACCAGTTCATGACTACTAAAAACCCTTATAGAAGAAATTCACACCTTAGCAGACAAAAAACCATCTTAATTTTAGAATATTTTTCTAAAGATTTGACGGCAACTCAAACATCAAATTTATTATGAATAGAAAGGAAAACCATTAATAATCGATATGATTACCTAAGGAATGCTATAACACGACATTGTGGAAATGAAGAAAAAGAATTGTTTAAATAAGAAGTTGAATTGGATGAAAGTTATTTTTGAGCGACAAGAGTGAGATGAAAACGCTGAAGGTAAGCGTGAATGAAGAGAATTGTCTTTTGACTTAGAAAAAGGAATTGAAAAGTTTATGCAGAAATTGTTCCTGATTGTAGTTCAAAAACCTTAAGAAAAATAATAAGATGAAAGATAGATTCTAACTCAGTTATTCACACAGACGGACGAAGATCATATAATGGATTGGTTGATGTTTGATACGATAAACATTACAGAGTAGATCATTGAAAAAACGAGTTTGCAAGAGGTAAAAGACACATCAATTGAATAGAAAGTTTTTGGAGCTATTGTAAAAGAAGATTGAATAAATTTAATTGAGTAACTAAAGATAAATTTAGTTTGCACCTGAAAGAATGTGAGTTTAGATTTAATTGTTGAATAGAGTGAGAAAATATTTATACTAAGTTATCAAAAATCTTAAAAGAGTACGTTAGTTCTTTTGCTAAAGTACTCTAGACCCGCATTTTTTATGATATTATAAAATTTTTAAAATCAGCATATAAAAATACTATCTAATCCTAATTGCTAACAGACTATTTAAATTCTACATTATCATTATGATACTAGCAAAAATTATTTGATTTTTATACAAAAATATATTAAAACACATTCTTTTTCTATTTAATCCAGAGAAAATACATGAACTTTTTGCTAAAATGTGATATTTCTTGGGTTGACACAAGTTAACAAAAAGAATGACCCATTTTTTTTTCTCTTATGAAAACAAAACATTAGAACAAAATATTTTGGGAATCGATTTTAAAAACCCAGTTTGATTGGCATGAGGATTTGATAAGGATATTAATTTGCCAAATATCATAGCTGATGTAGGATTCGGCCGAGAAGAGGTATGATCAATAACTGCTAACCCATATGAAGGGAATACAGGCAAGAGGCTTGCTCGCCTAAAAAAATCAAAATGATTATTGGTCTATTATTGATTAAAAAATAAATGAGTAAAAAAAATTAAAGAAATATTGGAAAATTTAAAATTAGAAGTTCCTTTGTTCGCATCAATAGCAAAAACAAATTCTCCAGAAGTGTGTGAATATCAAAAATGAATAGAAGATTATATTGCTTCATTAAGAGAATTACGTGACTCACAGAATATACATGGATTTGTCATAAATATTTCTTGTCCAAATTCTTTTGGCTGAGAGGATTACACTAAACCAGAGCGTCTAACTGGTCTTTTACAAGCAATCCAAGCAGAATCTATACTTAAACCGATTCTTGTCAAACTACCAGTCGATTTAGAAGCTTCACAGTTAGCAATTTTAGTAGAGGTTTGCGTTGAACATAATGTTTCATGAGTAATTATTGCCAATCTTACCAAACAAAGAAATACTATTTTGGATATTGAACAAAAACAAATAGAAAATTTGCCATGAGGAATAAGTGGTAAACCAATGCAAGAAAAATCAGATTATTTAATTTGAGAAATATATAAAAGATTTGGTAACAAAATATTGATTGTGTGAGTCGGCTGAATATTTAATGCGCACGATGCCTATAATAAAATAAAACAATGAGCAAGTCTTGTCCAATTAATTACTGGTATGATATTCGAATGACCTCAATTAATATGACAAATAAATAAAGGACTAGTTGATTTATTAAAAAAAGATTGATACAAAAATATCTCTGAAGCGATAGGCGCTAATTATAAATAAATTACTAATTAATAATTAAAAAATGTAATTAATCATTAATCATTAATCGTATGATAGATCCAAAAACAGCAGAAATTATGGCCCCAGCCTGAAGTTATGAGTCCTTAATGGCCGCTATTCAAGCGGGAGCAGATTCTGTATATTTCGGTGTAACCCAATTAAATATGCGCGCAAGAGCAGCAGCTAATTTTTCTCTATGAGATTTGGCGGAAATTATGAAAAGATGCCATGAAGCTAATGTAAAAGCGTATTTGGTTGTAAATACGTTGCTGTATGATCATGATATAAAAATTATGCGTTTGCTTGTGGATGCAGCAAAAAATAATTGAGTAGATGCTATAATCGCATTTGATTTTGCCACAATACAATATTGCAACGAAGTGGAAATTCCTGTGCATGCGACTATACAATTCTCTATCTCTAATTATGAATCAGTTGCTTTTTTTGCTCAGTTTACAAACCGCGTTGTGTTGGCTCGTGAGCTTACTGTGCCTCAAATAAAAGCGATTCATGAAAAAATCTTAAAAGAGAACCTGTTGGGGCGTGAATGACGTTTAATGGAACTTGAATGTTTTATTCATGGGGCTCTTTGTGTTGCACAATCTGGACGCTGTTTCATGAGTTTATATACCGACAACGCAAGCGCTAATCGTGGAGCGTGTTTGCAAAATTGTCGTGCAAAATATAAAGTTACTGATATGGATACAGGGAAAGAACTTGTTCTGGATAACCACTATGTTATGAGTGCAGCTGATATCTGCACCATAGATTTTCTTGATCAATTACTTGATGCAGGAGTGCAGGTAATGAAAATAGAGGGGCGTGGTCGTGCTCCAGAATACGTGTCTACTGTTGTCAATATCTACAAAAAAGCTCTCAAAGATATTCAAGAGTGAAATTACACTCCAGAAAAAATAGAAACTTATTACAACAAATTAGAAACGGTATATAATCGTACTCTTTCACATTGAAATTATTTTTTATGAAAAGAGATTGGTGCATACAGTAATGCACACTGATCAAAAGCAACCACTGAAAAATTGCAAGTCGGTCGCGTCAAACATTTCTATCCCAAGCCTTCTGTCGCAGAAATAATTATAGATGCTCATGAAATAAATGCTTGAGACACCATGTGTATTATATGATCTTTAACAGGTTATGTGGAATTTCAAATAGAAGAAATTCGGATAGATGACAAAAAAACTATAGAGGCAAATAAATGAGATATTGTGACCATAAAGACACCCACACTTGTTCGCGAAAATGATAAAGTTTCAATCATTAAACCTCGTGAAATAAATAATTAAATAAATAATTAAATAAATAATTAAATAAATAATTAAATAAATAATTAACAATAAATACGTCGTTAATGCATTTTTATTATTTTACATATAAGGACAGCATGTGATTAAAGAAAATTACCGTTAGACATAAACGTTGAGATTGTATATGATGCGCTTCTTGTGCCTTAATTGCGCCCGAAAATTGGACAATGTCTCAGGATGACGGCTTAGCAACATTAGTATGAGCAGAATGGAAATCCAATGATTTTATGGTAGGGCAAATTGACGAAGATCAATTGTTAGCTAATAAAGAAGCATCGGAGGCATGTCCAACACGTGTTATATATATCTCTGATGGTCAATCCTGAATATAAAAAATCTTTTGTTTTTTGTTGAATTCACATCTTGATTCCATATCATCTGTAAACGTATCAATTTTAGATAAAATATTTCTGATGATAAACTTATTAAATACTTAACTTTAAGTATAATACGAGAAATTATGGGTTTGTAGCTCAGTCGGTAGAGCAATGGCCTCTTAAGCCACTGGTCCGGGGTTCGAATCCCCGCAGACCCACCAAAAGTCTTCGTCCTCAAGGATGGGGATTTTTTAAATATGGCAGCTTGTAGCCAAAAATATCTATGTAAGTATTTTCGTGGCTCGATTTTAAAATAATCTATTCATTATTTGCTTTTTCTCTTTCAAAATAAAATCACTAGTTAATTAATTATGTTGTATTAAAAAATTGTATCTGTATACATTAAATATGATTTATTTGCTAATATATTTTATATGGAAAACGTTGTTATTATCTGATGAGGTCCAGCAGGAAATACTGCAGCGATTTACACCGCAAGAGCAGATTTACATCCCATCATGTTTGAATGATTATTAGCATGATGAGTAGCAGCGTGAGGCCAGCTTACTACAACTACTGAGGTAGAAAATTTTCCATGATATACATCTATTTTGGGATATGATTTGATGATGAAAATGAGAGATCAATCTCTCCATTCTTGAGCAAGAATAAAAACGGAAACTGTTGATAGTGTCGATCTTTCAGTTTGGCCGTTTACAGTGCATGTATGATCTGAGTCGATTCAAACAAAGGCGATAATAATTGCGACTGGTGCGACTGCAAAACGTATGTGAGTGCCTGGGGAAGACGACTACCGACAGAAGTGAATTTCAGCCTGCGCAGTATGTGATTGAGGATTGCCAATGTATCGTGATAAAATTTTGGTTGTTGTTTGATGAGGTGATGTTGCTTGTGAAGAGGCATTATATCTCACAAAATTTGCATCTAAGGTGATTATGCTCATCCGTCGTGATGAAATGCGTGCTTCAAAAGCAATGCAAGAAAGGGTTTTGGCAAATGATAAAATCCAGATAATACGAAATACAGTACTCATTTCTGTCCAAGGAGATGATTCAGTTATGACGGGGTTAACTATTGAAAATGTAAAAACTATAGAACGCCAATATATCAGCGCAAGTTGATTGTTTTACGCAATCTGACACACGCCAAATACATCATTTCTTAATGGCCAAATAAATCTGAATGAAACAGGGTATATCATTACAAAACCTTGAACTTCGTTTACTTCAGTAGAATGAGTGTTCGCCGCATGAGATGTACAAGATTACACGTATCGTCAAGCGATCACTTCTGCGGGAAGCGGTTGTATAGCGGCTTTAGATGCAGAAAGATGGTTGGCAAATAAAAAATAAAATCCAATATACATCTAATTTATTTTGTTTATATTATCTATGATAATTCATAATATTACCCAAATGGGTAATCCGCTATTGTCTAAAAAGGCTAAGAAAGTTAAAAAAACACTTTTCCAAGAAACCACAAAAACAACAAATAATTTAACTGATACAATGAGAGCACAAAACTTGATTTGAATATCATCCAATCAAATTTGAATTTCAATGCAAGTATTTGTAACAAAATTTAGAAAAAAACTTAAATATATAGATCAATTAAGGGTTTTTGTAAATCCGAATATTATACGAAAATCGAAACAAGAGGTGGTTATGTATGAGTGATGTTGAAGTGTTGCTTATTCAAAATTATTTTGACCTGTAAAAAGAACCAAAAAAATTATTATTAAAGCATGTGATGAATATTGAGAGTCGTTCTCTCTAAAAGCAGATGGTCTTTTGAATAGAGTTATTCAACATGAGTATGATCACTTGCAGTGAGTGTCTTTTATTGAAAAAATTACTGATTACAAAAAATTAATGAGTGCCGAGGGGTACATAAAAAGGATGGTAAAGAAAAAATAATTATTTATTTTATAGATATATATTTATGGCAACAAAAAATTATGGAGAGCTATCTTTGCAAGAGCATAAGAAATATCATTGAAAATTAAGCATGGAAAGTACAGTCCCTCTAGAAAATAGAGATGACCTCTCTACTTATTATTCTCCATGAGTGGCAGCTCCTTGCTTAGAAATTCTAAAAGATCCTGAAAAAGCTTACGAATACACATGGAAATCTAGGACTATTGCGGTGGTTTCTGATGGGACTGCTGTCCTGGGATTGGGAAATATTGGTTGACTGGCTGGGCTTCCTGTTATGGAATGAAAAGCAATTCTTTTCAAAAAATTTGGATGAGTAGATGCAGTGCCAATAGTCCTTAGTACACAAGATCCAGATGAAATAATTAAAATAGTCCAAGGCATTGCTCCAACTTTCGGGGGAATAAATCTTGAAGATATTAAAGCACCAAATTGTTTTTACGTAGAAGAGGAGTTAAAAAAGAATCTAAATATACCAGTTTTCCATGATGATCAACATGGTACTGCTATTGTTACATTGGCTGCTCTAATAAACGCATTGAAAGTTGTGGGCAAAGAAAAAGAGAATATAAAAGTTGTTATGTCTGGCGCATGATCTGCTGGAATAGCAATAGCAAACCTTCTTGTAACATGGTGAGTAAAACACATGATTCTTGTGGATACTAAGGGAGCAATTTATAAGGGGAGAGCTGATGGTATGAATCCTTACAAAGATAAGCTAACTCCTTATAACCTACATGATGAACAAGGCGATATTCATGAGGTTATCAAATGAGCAGATGTTTTTTTGTGACTTTCTCAACCCAATATTATTGATCGTTCTGATATAAAAAATATGGCTGAAAAACCAATTGTTTTCGCAATGAGTAATCCAAATCCCGAAATAAGCCCAGAAGAAGCCAAGGAATGATGAGCATATATAATCGCAACTGGTCGTTCTGATTACCCAAACCAAGTAAATAATGTTCTTGTCTTTCCTTGAATGTTTAAAGGAGCGCTAAAATATCGTATCCCGCAATTTACGGAGGGACATTTTTTGGCTGCAGCCTATGCTCTTTCTGGTTTAGTGGCTAATGTAGGCCAAGAACAAATTATTCCTTCTCCATTTATGCCTGGCATCGCAGATGTAATAGCGGAAGCAATTGGAAAAGTTTGAAAGCAATAACGCATTAACTATATAATCAAAAAGTCAAAATGGTTGTAAAATATGCTTTTATACAGACTAGTAATCTCAAATAGTTGAGCAAAATAAAAATATCTCTATAATAGTCTTATGGACCTACAAAACTGTAAACAAAATCTTCAAAATACGCTATTGTTAAATCCTGAGCTTAAAGGGCAAATTTCTTCATTGACGCAGAAAGCATGGGGTTCGGAGCAATCATCTTGCTATGATCAAATGGGGTGACTTGGCAAGGCATTTGAATATGTCAAAAATATTGATTTAAAACAGCAACCGGTTACTGGGGCAATTGATACTGGTATAGTATGAACCACAGGGGATATACAATCAACTGGGCGTTCCACAGTGGTTACCACAACACCGAATAAACAGAATTTTTTCCCTGATAATTGGAATGAGGGATTGACCTTATGATGATATGTAGTTTGAGGCGTTCTTCTAGGAATAATCTTAATCAAATTTTTAGATTATTTTTTTGAGTTTCTGTATGACGTCCTAAATGCCCATAGAAGTGTTTTTTTACAGGTTACACTACCGCGTGGCGACGACAAGATCTCTCGTGAACAATGAAAAGATGTTGCAAAAGATATGAAAGAAAAAATTTCACGTATGGGGCAAGTTTTTGATGCATTACATAAATTAGGACAATCATCATTTGTAGAAAGTATTATGAGGAAAATATTTCATAAGCCTAAAGTCACATTTATTTTACATTATGAGAAATGATTACTAAGATTTTTAGTTTCTGTTTACCCAGAGTATAGAAACATTGTAGAATCTGGTATTGCAGCCCAATTTCCTGATGCATCTATTGAATTCGTTGCTAAAAAACCAAATTTTTTCGGTAAAAAACATAATAGTATTACCGTTATGGCTACTAAAAAAAACTCTGTTTTTCCTATCAAAACATATAAACAAATGCCAGATGACCCATTAAATAATATTATTGATACGATGGGTAAAATGAGCTCTGAAGATACATTTTCAATTATAATTCCAATTAAACCTATATGAGAAAAATTTAATAAAAACGCACAAAAGCGGGCGAGGTGACTGTATAGAAGAGAGAAGTTTTATGTACAATGATGAGGAAATATAATCAAAAAAATACTTTTGTTTCCGTGGACCCTGGTACAATTTTTGATTTCCGGTAGCACAAAAAGAAAATGACCAGATTGACAAGTTTTGGAAGAGTGAGGAAAAGATATGGTTCGTATGACAAAAGCAGAAGAGGAAGCGTTAAATATTATGGGTGAGGAAGCAGGAAAGCATGCTTTTAGTACTTGAATTTTTCTTATATCTTCATCGGATGAAATAGATCGTCCAGAGTCTAATTTGGATAATATGGTAAGTGTTTTTACAATTTATCGTGACGAATTTAATAACGAGTTAGATAATAATGAATTTATTACTGATGCATTAGGGGGACTTTTTAAACCACTTTGGAGATTCGCTGCAAATTTTCAACTTCCACATTTCTTTTCTCGTAAAAATGTGACAACTCCGAATGTACTAACTTCATTATTTCACTATCCTGATGGGATTTATAATCGTTCACCAATTATAAAATGGCTAGATTACAAAATGTTGGCTAGTCCAGATAATCTTCCAGAATTGAAGGAGCCAACTGATTACATATTAACTGGTACAATTGCAGAAGAATATTTATGATGAAATATATCTAAACTTTTTGAAAATGAAAAACATTGGGCTGTGTGAGAAAAAGAAGTTGAAGAAGATGTTTTTTCTGATTTTACTGAAGGGCAATCGATACCTACATGATGAGAAATCGTCATAAAAGATTGAATCAAAAAAATAAAAACCACAAAAAAGACAATAAAAAAAGGACTTCGTGTTTTCAAAGATGGTGTTTTGCTTTGAATTAATGTTCATAGAAATGAATATATACCTGTATATATGAAGAAAAAAGACAGAAGTAGACATCATTATATAATATGAAAATCTGGTTGAGGTAAGTCGGTATTTATTGATTCTCTAGCTAGACAGGATATTTGGAATTGAGATGGGTGTTGTGTTATAGATCCTCATGGCGATCTTGTAGAAAGCATACTACAATATATTCCAAGAGAAAGAGCTCGTGATGTAATCTATTTTGATGCTGGAAATGAAGAGCGCCCAATGTGATTAAATCTATATGACATAAGTTCTGTTGATCAAGCAGACCGTGTCGTAAATGATGCAACTGAGATGTTTTTAAAAATGTTTTGACCAGAAATATTTTGACCACGTATTCAAGAATATTTTAAGTTTGGAAGTTTAACTTTACTAGAAGACTTAGAAGATCCCGCTACTTTACTTGATGTACCGAGACTATTTACAGATGATGTATTTAGAGAACAAAAAACAAAAAATCTAAAAAATCCTGTCGTAAGAAACTTCTGGGAGAAAACATATCAGGCAATGGGTGACAGAGAAAAACAAGAAATTATACCATACTTCACCTCTAAATTCGTTTCATTTAATACTAATAGTTTGATTAGGAATATTATTGGTCAAACAAAATCAGCTTTTGATTTTAGACAAGTTATGGATGAGGGAAAAATACTTTTAGTAAATCTTTCTAAAGGTAAAATAGGAGAACTTAATGCTCAATTACTTGGAATGATATTGGTTGCGAATATTTACAATGCAGCGATGTCTCGTGGCGATGTTGAAGAAGATCAACGTAGGGATTTCTTTTTATATGTCGATGAGTTTCAAAATTTTGTTACAAATACCTTCGCAGATATACTATCAGAAGCTCGTAAATATCATCTATCACTTATAATGGCACATCAATATATAGCGCAGCTAGATTGATGAGGTTCAAATAATATTTGAGAAACTGCAGGTGGGAAGAAGTCAGTGAAAGACGCTGTTTTTGGTAACGTTTGAACGATGCAGTCATTTAAAATCTGAGCACCAGATGCTGAATTTTTAGAAAAAGAATACGCACCAGTCCTCAGCGCACAAGATATTGTTGGTATTTCTAATTATAAGGTATACTGTAAATTAAACATAAACAATGCTACTTCCCGTGTATTTAGCATGAATACTCTTTGGACACAAGATTATAAAAGTAGCAAAACAGCAACTATTTTACAAGAATATAGTGCAAAAAAATACTGACGCAAAAGAGAATATGTCGAAGCAGAAACAAAAGCAAGATTAGGAATCTTTGATGAAGATGAAATGCCTAGTGATACTTGAGAGGAAAACGGAAAAGAAACAACAAATAACAGTAGTGAATCCTGAGTAATCGAATCAGACGACACATCAGAAAAAAGCTCTCCCACAGAAGAAGCATCAGAAAGCACCACCTTAACAGATAAAATATTGAATCTTCAAGAGAATGATGCTATCCAAGAATCTAAACCGGATAAAGAAAAGCCGTTAAATAATACCACTGTTGCGTCTTCACCAGATAGTAGTTGATCAGACCCACTATCCACAACTTCAGAAAAAACAAATGAAATATAATTTCTTGTAAAGAACAAAGATTTTTCTATAATTGCTTATATATATTTTTTATATTCTTTTTATAAGTATGGATTTTGATGTGGTCATACCTACTAGGGGGAATATATCGAACCTAAAAAGGATCTTGCGTTGTATAAATGAACAGACCTTAAAACCTAATTCATGTATTTTGATAATAAATGGCTCATGAGTTTCTTTTGAAGATCTAAAAAGTGAACTTATTGCTGATCTACCAGATGAATTTTCAAAAACGATTATGTGGAAACAAATTCCACATGAAAAGAATTTAACAGATAATGTTAGTTTTGCTAGAAATTTAGGTCGTTCATTGGTTTCCTCAGAGTATGTATATTTTTTAGATGATGATAATTTCTTTGATTCAAAATTTTTTTGGAGGAGTTTAGAAGAGTATGATAAATTTAGCAACACATGCCAAGATAAAATATTATATTCTCCAATAATAATGCGACGTGATACTGATCGTATTCAATCTCGTGGTATAAAAGCTTTTCATTTTTCATTATGATGGCCAGAACCCGTAATATTTGGTGGTTGGAAAAATATTGTTGTGAAAATATTTCGTCCTTTTTTCCGTGCGGCACCTTTTTACAAAGAAACTGAATATTACACTAGAGTTGCGGCTATTTGAGGTAATAGCTTGTTCGCAGAAAAAAATATTTTTGAAAGTTTTCCTTTTGATGAAGATATGTGATTTGTTTTCGAGGATCTAGATTTCGCATATCGTGTTACAAGATCTGGTATGCCTTTGTATGTAAGTAAATCGAATAGAATATATCATATGGAAAGAGAGAAGACAAGGCTAGAAAAATCTTTTTTGGCTAATCCAAAATCTGCATTTCAAAAAGCTAAAAACCGTGTTTTGTTTGTTAGAAAAAACGCAAGTTTTTATAAAAAAATTCTTTTTATATGTTTTGCATTTCCAGTAACAAGTATGATGACAATGTTTTTTATCATCTTGCATGGTCGTAAACAACGCTGGGAAACGTTACATTGATACTGGCAAGGTATGCGAAAATGATGGTCTGCTAAGGTAACCAAAGCGAAAAAGAAAAAATAAGTTTCTATTTAGATTATAGAAAAAATTAACATATAATAATGATTAATTATTAATGGTTAATAATAAGGAGGGTTTTCAATTCATAATTAATAATTCATAATTACCACGTACCACTTCTTCTCTTCTCTTTCTGCAAGCTGATAAAAGATCCTCGTTCAGAGTCGTATATTAAAACCTTCTAAAACTACCAATTACTACTCATCAAATTTCCATGTGTTCTTCTACTGGTATGTCGGGAAATTCTGGATTTGCTGATCTTAATACAAGAGATCCCCTGATGTTTTTTTCGTAAAATTTAACAAGGCGCTCTCATTCAAATGTTATTACAAAAACTATGTCTCCTAAATGTGCTTGTTTTGCTGTATCTACAACCACAAAATCGCCATCAACAATTCCAGCTCACTCCATACTATTGCCACTTACTTTTGCAAATCTGGTAGAAAGTGGATCATCAACTAAATATTTTGCCAAAACAATTTGCTGTTTTTCTGCATCTTTTACAACTGTCGCCGTTCCGCCTCTTGCATCATCTCGAGCAGAAATACCTATTAATTCATCTGTAGGGAGATATGCTTTACCATCTTTTCTAACAAGGCCATCTTCTACCATTCTTACGAGAAATGATTGCACTGCTGATTGTGAGGATACATGAAACAATCATCTCATTTCAATTATAGAAGGGAGCCTGTCTTCTTTATAATGAAATTTTTTTAATTGTTGAACTCTGTGAAGGTAGAGGTTATTGTCTTTTTCTTTTGCCATGGTAATCAAAAATATACGGTAAAAATATACCTGGTATATACATACCCAATAAGAAAATGCAAGGGGAAAATATAATTATTGGTTTTTAGTCAAAAATTTGTCATATAAATTTTTGATTTCTTCCGGACTCTCATAAATGGGAAATAAAAGTTTATTAAGCTCAATATTGATGTCAATTTTATCGGCAATTTTAACTGTTGTTTCGATCATCTCTTCAGCTTCTTCATTTTTGAATCCATTCAACAAACATTGGTTGTACATTTCATCCTCAGACATTATATGAAATTTTCCAAATACTTTTCTTCTATCTTCATCATAAATATGTTTTGCGTCTTTGATACAACGCGCTATCTCGTATGCTTCTTTATCTTGAGCAAGGATATAATGAAAATTATCAGATGCTATTGTTGGTATTCAAGTTGTTTTGTGGAGTTGCCAGATTATTTTATTAGTTTGGGCAAGAAGTGGGTTCTCTTTTGGGTCTTGGGGAATTATTTCTAATATTACATTTTCTTCTCAAAAAACCTCTTTATATGAATTAAGTAACCCAACAAGATCATCTTTGCTGCGACCGTTTTCTATCATGTCTGCAATAGGCGTTTCATAGCCATTTATGAGTGCAATTATGTTGTTGTTGGTATCAGGGAAATTGGTTATTGTTAGATGCGGAGGCTTAATTCATGATGTGATTTGTGCTTTTGAGACAATTTCTAACAAATTGATATATCAATCATAGTTTTTGGCAAGAAGAGTGATATAACGAGAACGAGTAAAAGATTTCCCTTGCGTTTCTATCTGAATTGCTAAATCGACTCAAATTATAGGTTTAACATTTTCTTTTTTGCAAATTTGAAAATGAGGAATAATATTGTACATTCAATTATAATCCTGAATTGGAGCGTAAGGCGTATCAAGTTCTTTCAGGCGCGCTATAATTGACTTGCTAGATCAAATAGCTTCTAGAAGTGAAAATTGACTATGTCAATGAAGGTGCACAAACATTTTTTTTATAGGAACCAAATAAATTCTTCTTTGATTAATTATCCTGTATTTCCTGTTTTTTTGGCAGTTTGTATGATCTAGAATGGTAAAAGACTGTTTTTTGATCTTTTGATCGTTTTTATGAAACCACTTGACGCAATAGAATGTTTTCTTATAGTATAAGAATATCTTTTAGTATTCATTTTGCAACTAATATGAAAAAAATATTAATAAATAATAATAAAATTCTATTTTCTTTTCTTGTTTTATCTTTGGTCTTGTTTTTGTTTCCAGCTAAGACGCAAGCTTTAGAAAATTCATGGGGATTAGATTGAATATTATATGTTTCTCGTACAGATCGAGGAGCAGATGAAACATGGAAATATGAAAATAGAGCAGAATATCAAGCATTGCTCGCAACTCGAGCGGCACAAGAGGCTAAAAACCTTCCTGAAACTGAATCAGAAAGAAAAAAAAGAATAGCAAATGAGTATGTCATGAAAAACTATTCCTCATTTTTTACTATAAATAGTGTAACAAAAAACGAAAATTGACAATCTCTATGGTGGAATTTCCAATATGCGACACATAAGAATAAACTGATAGTTCATCACACAGCCACAACCACAAAACTTCCTATAACAGCACAAGAAGAAAAAGATTACATGAAATCTCTTTATAAATTTCATGCGTTCTCAAGGTGACGATGAGATATTGGCTATAATTTTGTAATCATGCCTAGCGGTAGAATTTATGAATGAAGAGCTGGCTGAGCAGGTGTTGTTTGAGCTCATGCTACTTGGAATAACACTGATAGTGTGGGTATATCTTTGGTTTGAAACTTTCAGTGAGAAAATAATCCAACACAAGGGCAACTAGATTCACTTGTGAAACTCTCAACATCTCTTATGAAAAAATATACTATAAATCCAAATGGTACAACAACATATTTCAAATGATCCTCAGCATATCCGTATGTTACTGCGACATCCAATTCTACATTTGCTTCACATAAAGATGCGGGTATCACGGCTTGCCCAGGAGAAAATCTTTATGCTATGTTGCCAAATTTAAGAAAGCAAATATCAGAACAGTTAGCAAAGAGCTCAACATTTTCTTCTATTACAACAGCAAAGGAAATCACGACCGTTCAATCAACACAAAACAATCCAGCACATTCAAGAAACAAAACTATTGTCCCATTATTGCCAACTACGGATGTGCAATTGTGAACAGCTCCAACCCAAAATCTCATACAAAGTGATGCAAACATAGATATTTTGAAATCTAACTATCTGGATACACACGTATTCACTCCATCCGCTTCCGTAATTTCCAGACTTTCATGAGCTTCAACCATACAAGATATACAAAAAATACAAGCAAGTTTGGTTCGTGTTTTACTATATGAAGCATCTGAACAAAAAGAGTGGAATATAACGTGTGCGCCATCTTGTGCAGTACGTTATGATACAAAACTACATATTACAAAAACATTATCGGTAACTGCAACTACTGGGTGACGGTTTAATATCACGCTTCCGACAAAAAAAATAAAAACTAAGATGTTTGGATTGAGCGTATATAACACTCCTACAAGTTCAGGGTTTATAACTATCAATAATTATAAAAGAGTCGCTTCAAATGGTATTGGTTTAAATGTATTTAGACAAGGAATGTTGTTTTCATATGGGCCAACTAAAGATCTTGAATGAAAAACGAAAACACAACCTCAGCTTATAAATCTAGTGTCTTTCCAAAATTACATGCGTGGCATTGCAGAAGCATCTGATAAAGAGCCACAAACCAAGGCGGACTTATTGGCACTCTTGTCTAAATCATATATTATGTATTATATTTGAGGTCCAATTAATCATCCATCTATCCCTTCAGAAGCAATCTACAATGCTATAGATGATCCACGTTTTTTTCAAAAATATCTAGGAGCGGGATGGGAGAAAATCTCAACAACTTGGCCGAAAGCACTTGAAAATACAAAAAATCAATATCTTGTATATGATAATAAACTTCCAATTTTGCCTTATTTCCATTGTTCTGCTGGTTTCACCTGGTCTGCGAAAGAAAGACGATGATGGCAAGATACCCCATATCTACAATCAGTAAAAGACACACTTGGTGTGTGTGATAGTGGCGATTTTGAAGGTCACTGAGTTTGACTTTCTGGAAAATGAGCTGCTATAATTTTAGCAAGTGGAACTACAATTAAACAAGTTGTTGATAGGTACTATCCGGGCGTAACCATTTTTCAAAAATAAACAAGAATTTTTTTTATTGGGTGGTAAGACAAATTAGACTTATTTAAAACACACATTGAAAATTACCTTTTCGTGTGTTTTTTATGATTGGATGTGCTTTTTATGTGTTTTATTTGTTTTGTTGATTTAAAAGGGGGAGTGTAGTTTTTCATGAAATTGTTTAATTCATCAATTGTCAGCCATCTTTCTGGCTCTTTTGCAAGGTGAGCATTGGAATTTATTTGGCCACCATTTGCATCTTTGTGAAGCAAAATTGCGTAATTAACTCATGCATAATGTTTTTCTAAATACGAAATAGCTTCCTCATGAGAATATCAAGGCCCCGGATCATCGCCTCGAGATCATTTTCTTAATCGTTTATACATAGATATCAGGTTTGGAGCTATACGTCCAGCAAGGATATCTTTGTTGATTTGGATATCGTTTGGTGGTAGGTCAAGTTTTTCTCGATCTAGTTTAAATGGATCGTATTTTCTCATCATCCCTTTTGCGGGGTTGTAAGCAACCATTGTATGAGAAATAACATTTCCTTTTTTTACATTATATTTATTGGAAAGATATCTTAAAAGGTTTTTTAGTGTCTCATACTGCTTCTCCGACCATCATTTTGCTGGCCCTGCCATCACCTCAATCCCAATGGTCTCAAAAGTTACTTGATCGTTTCTATTTCGTGATGCGCACGACACGGGGTCTCATCATTTTCCAAGATGATTCTGTTGAGCCAATGCGTTTTTGTTGCTTGCTAAATACTGGATAATAGATCAATCTTCCAATACAACATAATGAACCTTCCCAGTCTTCCTTAGATATGTTATTACCTCTGATTTTGTTGAACCTGTACTATGGACGGCAATATAATTTACATTTTGCATTATTGGTTTGTCTTTGAGTATAGTGCAACGGATTGTATAATCATCTAGCATTTTTTCTACTGACTCTGTTTCTTCTTTGGAAAGGGGAGGCAGTTTTTTAAACCACTCTTCCTGATAGCTATCTATTTGTCATTGATATTGCAATTTTTGAATTGCATGAACTGTAGCATCTTCATTATCTAACTGTTGCCTTTTGTAAGGAGGTAGTTTGTTTTGATCAAAATTTTTGTTGAATTGTATTTGATCGGTATTGAGGATTATGTTTTTTCTTAATTCGTAAGTTGCATCCTCTACCAATTTTTTAATTTTTACTCCTTGCATAGTAGAATAAGTTTGCTGTTTTTTGGTGTTTTTTTGATCTTCTTGTTGCGTTCATTGTAGGCCCAGAGTTAAAGCCGTTCAAATACTTAATCATAACAAAAAATTTTTTATTCATGTAGAATTTTTTGCATGTGTAGAAATATTTTTTATCCTTTCAACGTTTGTCATAATATCAGTATATTTAACGACCAACGCTAAACAATCTTTTTTTAAAACATTTTTATCCAAAAATTTACTAGTTAGAAAAATCTAGATACTATTGACTTTCTTTGAAAAATACATAATATATGATTGCGAAATACAATTAAAATAAAAAATATGAAAAAAAATTATCCAATTGCGGTTGCGGTACTCTCGCAAATTGCGAAAAACGCAGAAAACATCTTCCATACATTTGAAACGGTGTTTGGTAAAAAAGATGGTGGTTATTTGGCCGTTTTTTCTTCCGATTCTAATTTGCTTCAGACCACAAGGATCTCTGAGGGGCATGATTTTGAAAAAGAATCCGCAGAAAGAAAATGCCTTATTCTATCGGCCACTCCAGCTGCAATATCGTCCTCCCAGACGATTGCACAATCAAAAGGAGCTATAAGACTAAACAATGCTCTGATCATTGGTTTTGCTTGTAAAGACATGAGCCAGGATGAAAAAGAGTTGTTTATTCTTGCTCTTGCAAGGAGTATGACTTTCTCCTTGGGGGAAAGCAGCATGTTCTATGATGGAGAGCTCATTTCGATTGATGATGTTCTCTCAATCACCCGAAATGGTCTTCTTACCAAGGAACTGATAAACCAGCTCATAAAGGGCGAATAAAGTATAATTAAGGGGTTGGTTATCCACCCTCTTTTTTTTAAATTAAAGAAAAACCAAAAACATAATACTGATTAATGGTTATTGATTAATGATAAGGAATTATTTTTAATTAATCATTAATCATTAATAATTCATAATTAATAATTAAATACCCACCGCTTCGCCTCTTTTCTTTCTGCGAGCAGAGAAATGAGTCTCACTCAGAGGCATTTTTTGGATTATAGGAAAAGTAAAGTATAATAGTGCCTATGATCCACTCTATGCTCTTCACTTCGTCTCTTTTCTTTCTGCGAGCAGAGAAAAGAGCCTCGTTCAGATGCATATGTTAAAATCTCTACCATTTACTTTCCGATTTGCTACTATAAGAAGGATGAAAAAACAAAGAGAACTTCTTGAAAAAATCTTACAATTGGAACAAAAGGAATATGTATCAACAGATGACATTATTTCTCAAATTATGAAATTAAAACGCCAATTTGTCAAAGAGAACAATATTCCAAATATTCCTACGAATACTGAATTGCTTCAAGTATATCGCCAATCCATCGAAGATGGCAGTTTTCAACGTTCTGTATTTTTAGAGCAGGTTCTCAAGAAACGCGCAGTGAGATCGTTGTCGTGAATTGTCCCTATTCAAGTTCTTACGAAACCTTTTCGATGCCCCGGGCAGTGTATATTTTGCCCAAATGATCCAACAATGCCAAAAAGTTATATCAAGACAGAGCCAGGTGCAATGCGCGCTTTAATGAACCAGTTTGACCCTCACAAACAAGTATACAATAGATTGCTATCTTTGTATCGTACTGGGCATGATACTGATAAAATTGAGATGATTGTCTTGGGTGGAACATGGGATGTCTATCCCAAATCTTACAAGGAATCTTTTTTAAAATGACTGTATGATGCATGCAATACATTTGAGGAATTTATGCAAAAAATACCTAATTTGGAAAAAGATAGTAGGGATGCTAATGATAAAAATTCTTTTTGAGATGACGAGGAACAGGTAAATGAAAATGATGTTTTTGCAGAAGATACACAAAAGAATCCCGTAATAGGCATGCCTAATTTCTCAATAGACACCTTAGGTATTAACTATCCTGCGACAATTGGAGAATCTATTCGTATAAATGAAACTACAAAGCATCGTATTATATGATTGACTGTCGAAACACGTCCTGAATATATCACTGATGAAAATTGTCGTTTGTGGCGTACTCGAGGAGTGACACGTTTAGAGATGGGATTGCAATCTATGTTTGATGATGTTCTTGATATGAATAAACGTGGTCATTCGGTCCAACAAGCTCGTGATGCTGTTCATAAAATGCGTCAATATGGTTTCAAGTTTTCGATCCATTTTATGCCTTGATTATATGGTTCTACCATCCAAAAAGACATCGATACTTTTTCTTTAGCATATGCTGACGAGTTTTTCAAGCCTGATGAAATAAAATTTTATCCAACATCAGTAATCCCTGATACAGAGTTATTTAGATTATATACTCAGTGAGACTATAAACCATTAGATGAACTAGATTTGAAAAAGATCATCAAAACAGTGCAACGCGATATTATCCCACCGTATACTCGTATCAAACGTTTAATCCGTGATATTCCATCACAAGAAATTGTTGCATGAAGCGATATTACGAATCTTCGTCAAATAACGGAGCGCGAAATGATACAAGAAAATATAGATGACCTTGCTTTGAGAGAAGCATTGTATAATCGTCTATATCCAAATGCAGTTTATTATAATACAAGTGATGAGGCCTTAGAAGCCATAAAAACCGATATAGAATTAGATGATTTATCATTACATACTGAAAATAACAATCAAAATAATGATGTCATTTTGACTTATATTGTTTGAGTACCAATTGATTTACAAAGCATGAGAAATTATGTTGCATTAGATACGAGAGCTCGTGAAATGAGGCATAGAAAGGATCAGAATCCATTGTATATACAAATGATAATAAGGACATATACATCAAGCGTATGAAATGAATTATTTTTGAGTTTTGAAGATGATTTGTGATATATATATGCTTTTACGAGATTGCTTTTGCCAAAAGAAAATGAATCAATACAGCGAGAATGACTTTGAAAAAAGACATCGCTTATTAGAGAGTTACATGTCTATGGTCAGCTTGCAAAAATACATTCTTCAAATATTGAATGAAACGATTGAGAAACTGTTCAACATACATGATTGGGAACACAACTCATGCAAGCAGCTGAATCAGTATCAAATAAACTTGGTTACAAAAAAATCTCAGTAATTTCTGGGGTTTGAGTGAGGGAATACTATAAAAAACTGTGATATGTTTTAGAAGGGACTTATATGGTCAAAGATATTTAATTTATTCCCATAATCTTATATACATGGAAAAAGATCATGAAAACATTCCTTTACAATATGAAGCAACAGATTTTGTATCAAATTCAGATCGTAATAATTTTTTTTACCGTTTGCGTCCATTCTTATGAGTTGCAATTTTGATAGTATGAAGCATAATTATTTATAAGTTTTAAAAAAACCCCAAAACACCAGAAGTGAATGCGACACCGAAGCCAGTAATTAGCCAACCAATGGAGCCAATAAATACCCAACCAATGGAACCAGTAATTATTGTAGACAATATTTGTTAGGCCTGCTGTTGTTTGATGACCTTGAAAGGTAAATCAACATCTTAACCTAGAAACAAAACAACGGCAAACTGATGATGATTGAGTATCTTGAATTCATGCAATTGATTTATCGTATTGTAGAAAATTTTATCCAAAAACGGTTGCAATTCAAAGATCATCATGTTCTGTTGCTATATCTACTCGGTGTGAAGCATATAATGTAAATTGTTTCCACGCAACTACAAAATCAATTATTGAATGTATCCAACCGTAAGAATATGATTTGAATATTTTGTTTTTTCCCTTGCATATACCCATCAATTCCCTAAAAATACACTATGCGTCACTTAGTTTCTGATTTTTTTCGCTATAGTATACATCCCATCCATACTGATAATAGGCGAAAACAACTGATGCAATTCATGTTTAAGGATTATCCTGCATATCTTTGGCGTAAGCCGTCGATTCGACGTGTAATACTTTTCCCTTTATTGTTTTGTACTATTCTTATCTACGGATATGATGAAAATAGCACCCAAGGGTAATGAGCGTATACGTAATATTCTCACTGCATATGTAGATAAAATTATACAGACAGGAAAAATACCTGTACCTTTTTTGTTATTTACGGGTCCATCATGATTATGAAAAATAACTGTAGCCGAACAACTAGCTAAAAACCTTTTGAAAGAATACTATTTCAATGATTGTTTAACTTTATATGATTTCACCCAAGAATTAGAAAAGCCGCATACCATAAAAATTTCTTCTGACGACACTATTCAGCTAGAAGATTGATCTTTTTATAATGATTTTGGTATTAGAGAGGTACAAGAATGGATTGTAAAATCTCCAGCAGGGGATTACAAATGTTTAATTATAGAGGACATAGAGCGCCTCACTGAGCAAGCAGCCAATGCACTTTTAAAAATATTAGAGGAACCACTTACTTGAAGATTAATCATTGCTACTTGCTCTGAACTAAGTTATATTCTCCCAACGATCCTTTCAAGAGCTCTTTTATTTTCCTTCTATCCAGTGGATGATATCCACATGGATGCTTATATTTTAGAACAACCTTTTTTGCAAGGATTCGATCGTGGTTTTTTATATGCTCTTGCAAACGGTCGTGTTTGAATTCTAGAAAGTTTAGTTCAAAAACCTGATGCTATGCAAGCTTTACAAAAATGATATGAAGCTCTTGTACATAGTTATCCTATATGATTACAACCATCACATAATCAACAAGATACTTTGGCCGATAGAATACATATTCCCATGAAAACACCTTTTGAAGTATATAAAGAACTGCTTCCAGTGATTACATCGGGATATCATAAAATACTTTTACAAGCATATATTTATTATGCCGCAAAACAACAAAGCCGAGATCATGTAGCTGCCACACAGGAAACGATTAATCTTTGTAACTATCCTATAAAAAACGAACATATTTTCTATGATTTTCTCCTTCGTCTAGATGTTATCACAAGAACGTAGATTGCGTACCAGAGATATAACTCGCTTATTTGCACGTTCAACTACCCAAAAGATAGCTGTGTATCCTTTTGTGTATTTTGTATGAGTTAAAACAACCAGAAAAAAATCACAACAGAATGAATCTACCAGTGATTTAGAACTTAAAACACCTAGTTCCCATATTCAACGGGGAATCCAATTACCAAATAAGCTATTGAAAACAGCTGTTCAAAGGCATTTTATAAAAAGAATTTTTTATGCATGCGTCGACCAGTTAGGTTTAGATAAATGAGATTGGTGTATACTCGCTGTGCCTCAAAAAAAATGGAGCGAAGATCTCACACAAATCCTTGCAACTGCCAATAAAACACATATACTTGAGACGCAAAAACAAGTATTTTTAAAAAGTTTATCTCTTTTCTCCAAAAAACTATGGGATTTAAAAAGCGAATAAAAACAATAATTTCTAATTTTAAAGATCAACAACGCATACTTGAAAGCAAAAAAGAAAGAGAACTTGCTGCTATTGAGGAAAAATATAGTTATCTCATACAAGAAGATGAGGTGGCAAAACCAACCAAGACGGGTTGACTTACTTCTCATAATTTTCTTGTTTTTTGGTTAATTGGCTTGTTAGCTGTATATATAGGGTATGTGATATATTCAGCACTCAGCATCGTGTATATGATTCTTGCCGCATTTTTGATTTCTATGATTATGGACTCATCTGTTGTCTATTTATCTAAAAAAATGCCAAGATGATTAGCAATAGCTATTGCATATTTTCTTGTAATACTATTCCTTGCTCTGATAGCCTTCATAGTTGCTCCATTTTTCTTTACTCAGCTCGCGCAAGCATTAAATCTTGGGCTAGAACAAATAACTAATTTACAACAAATTTTACAAACTCAGTCATTGTCATCTATTATAGAAAATAATCTAAATTTTCTCCCAAGTTCATTAAAAACCTTTTTCATAAATGATGTTTTTACCCCTGATGCAATTATTTCTCTTCAAACAGCATTACAAAATAATATATCACAGATTATTTCTACAGGTACTACCTATGTTACAAGTTTATGATGATTTGCCGTTAAGATAGTAACAACTGTCTTTATGACTATAACACAAGCAATCATGATGTTTGTGCTGGCAATATTTTTTTCTGTTGAAAAAGAATGAGTTGTTGAGTTTCTTTCTTCTATCGCAGGCAGTAAAAAAAATCACGTATATGTAAAATTACAAAGGATGTACGCTAAGTTATGATTGTGGATAAAAGGGCAAATTATCGTATGTGCATATGTTGGTGTTGCAGTTGGTATCATGTTCCAACTAGCAGCTTGGATTTTGTGAGTAAACATCCCAAATATAGGCACTCTAGCAATTATTGCTGGTCTCATGAATTTTATTCCATACGTGTGAGCTTTTATAGGAATGGCAATTGCTTTTTTTGTTACTATATTGGCAGCTGGATGGAAGATATCACTTTTGGTACTTGGTTTGTATATACTTGTTAACCAATCAGAAAACAATATTCTTACGCCAATAATTATGAATAAAACACTTGGTATAAGCGCATTGGTAATATTTATTTGTATGCTAATGGGTGCCTCTTTATTCGGATTTATGGGGATTTTGTTGGCTGTACCTATTGCTGTAATTATTTCACTTGCTTTCCAGAAAGAAAGAAAAAAATAATATTATTTCCACTATATTAATATGAAAATATGAATTATTAGTTCCTCAGTAGATATTTTAATTTTATTTCGCTTTTTAACAAAGCAAGACTCTGTATATACATTTTTTTTTGATCAAGAATGAGGAGATCGATCAGAGAAAAATAGTGATTTTGTTTTTCAAAGAGTGGAGAAATTGTTAGAAATAAGCAAAAAAAGATGAATAGAGGCAGTGATCTTGCCACCATTGTTAGAACTTCATTTTTTACAACAGAAGGAATGGAGTGATTACATCTTCCCTTTATTTAAGACATATGTAATACAAGAGTGTTTACCTTTTTCTCGTATATGAAAAATTGGATTTGTTGGAGACTATTTTGATTCTGAATACCAAGAAGAGCTAAAGGAATTATGTGATAAACATGAGTTAACCCCAGTTCAACAAACAATAAAAAAATTTCACAAGCCATTTGCTTTTCGATTTAAACACGCTCGCATGTGGAAGTATTTCATAATGCAATTGGGGTGGAAGAATTGGATGATGCATAATGTTCTTAAGCGTGACTTGCGTGGTTTGGTCGATGCGTGAGTTGACACAATCATACCGTGTAATTATGGATATTTAGCATATGATGTTACAATACAAAAATTAATTCGCACAAAAAAAATGCACTGGCATTGATTAGAAAAGATAGAAAAAGTATTTAATAACCTATATACTGCGTTTGATCAACAAAAGGAACATAATCAAAAATATGATATTAATATTGTATATACATGACATATTGATCTTCTTTTCAGTGAAAAGAAATTGATTCGATTGCTTGGAAAAGGGAAACAAAATAATATCAATACTGAAAAAATTAATCTATAACAATACACATGTGAAAAAATAAAAATTACATACTTATGGAGAATCTTCGTAGTTGTTATAACGTTGGTAATATTATACGTACTGCGGATGCGTTAGGTCGAGATGTGGTTTTGACGTGATACACTCCGTCTCCTTTTTCTCAACCTAAAGTAAAGAAAACATCTCTTGGTGCAGAAGAGTCAGTTGGTGTTTTAGAATTTCTCACAACGCAAGCTGCTATAGATCATTTCCATGGGATCTGATATTATATAGTTTCAGCAGAATTGACCGATACATCTATTGATTTGAATACCTTTATACAAAACAATCCTTCTATCGGGAATTTGGTTGTGATTTTGGGAAATGAAGTTGATGGCGTTGATGAAACAACTTTGGAGCAAGTAGATGCGGTAGTCAAAATCCCAATGCATTGAATAAAAGAATCACTAAACGTAGGGCAGACTGCTGCGATTTTTATGCGAGCGCTAAGAAATTATTAATTATAAGTTATGTTGCGATGTTTTGAATAGATAAGCATTTGATTTTTTTGTATTTGGAGATAACAATATAAGTTCTGCATTTCAAAAATGGAATCACTGCAAAACTTCTTTTCGATCTATTTTGTAATAATTTGCATAGATCATCTTACCAATATCTCCATGGGCGACTAAAAGAATATTTCCATTAGTGTGTTTGCTTTCTATGAATTCTAGTACTTTTTTTGCCCTTTCTAGAAGTGTCTGAAAAGTTTCTCCATTCTCGGGATATAACATGTATTCTACTGTGGAACTTGATAATGTATTGGGGCGAGACATTTCTACTGCCTCTGAAATTTTTATTCCAGTGAGATCACCAAAATCCCTTTCTTTGAGTTCCTCAATTATCTCTGGTTGATCCATATTAACCGCATCTGCAATGATTCATGCTGTTTTGTATGCTCTTTGTAGTGGAGAAGAATAAATTTTGTCAAAATGGATTCCGCTATTTCTGATCATTTCTGCGAGTGCTGTCGCTTGTTCTAAGCCAATTTTCGTCAAAGGTCTGTCGCGATGTCAATTTAAAAGTCCATTTTCGTTGTCTTCATCTTGACCATGTCTTGCTAGGTATATATTTATCATTGGTTTTGTGATATTGTTGTTTGCAAATAAAAATATTTTATAATCCATCTACAATCATCAATAAATCATTTTCTAATTGTTTGTCATGGCGTAGTTGCTTTTCAAAAGTATCTGTAGCATAAATAACTGTTGCATGATTGCGTCAACCAAAGTAGTCACCTATTTTTTCAAGTGTTCGATCAAAATATTTTTTAGCAATAAACATCAGCATTTGACGAGCCTGTGAGATTTCTTTTTTTCTACTTTCTGATTTTATATCACTAGCAGATATGTTGTAATACTCACTTACTTTTTCAACGATGGTAGCAAAATGACTAACGCTTCTATTGTTAATTGGTTGAGAATTTTTAGATCAAGATTCGCTTGCTTCTAATGAATATCAAAGCGTTTTTAGGCAGCTTTCTACGGCTTCTTTATCTAATTCCTTATTCATTAATGTCTGTCTTGAAACTAGAATATTTAATGCTCATTCTAACTCTCTCACATTTGAAGTAATTGTTTGTGCAATTAATCATAAAAGTTCATTATCCAAATCGCATGACTTTTGAGCACATTTTATTTTCAGTATTGCAACTCTTGTCTCAAAATTAGGAGACTGAATATCACATACAAGTCCATTTGCAAAACGAGTCTTTAACCTAGGTTCAAGTTGTTTAAGCTCTCTTGGTGCGCGATCTGAAGTGAGAATAATTTGTTTTTTGTTAGCAATAAAATCGTTAAAAATATTATAAAATATTTCTTGAGTCTTTTCTTTTTCTGCTAAAAATTGAATGTCATCCAACATAATAACATCTACATTATCTAATTTTTGAATGAATTCATTTAATTTGTTTTTTTTGATTGACTCAATTACTTCATCAAGAAATTTCGTAGTAGGAAGGTATGTAACTACTTTTCATCAATCTTCATTTATGATTTCATTTCCAATAGCTTGTATTAGATGTGTTTTTCCCAATCATACTCATCAATATATGAAAAGAGGATTGTAAGCTTGACCAGGTTTTTCAGCAACAGCTCTTCCAGCATTGTGAGCTAGCATGTTATTATCTCAAACAATATAATTTTCAAAAGTAAACTGTGCGTCAAAAACGATTCAAACTTGTTCAGATAGTTTTTTTTTTGTTTTCCCATCGAGCATGGCCTCAGAAGGTTTATCTTTGAGGTTTAATAGTTTTTTCAAATCTACAAGAAGACGGTGTTTGGCGCTTTGAAATGGTTCATAGAGCGAAAAAGAGATCCTATATTGCGGATTATATGTGTTTTCAACTGCGTTTTGAAGGGGTTTTGCAAGAAATTTTTTTACTTGAGAAAGAACGAATTCGTTTGGAACTCAAATATAGATAGTTGTCGTTTTTTCATCAATTCCAACAATTCCACATTTAGTGAGAAAAGAGACAATTTTCTTTGGATCGTTCGATTGAGCTATATGTTGTACTATTTTTGACCATAGATCACGTAGGTATTCTACTTTTTCATCATTGTATGTCGTGATCATGTCTATTAAAATCATTTTTTTTAAACTATAAAAATAAAATTCCCTCTTGTTTGAGCGTTTTTTAATATTACTTATTGCAAAATAGTTTTCAACACTAAAAAAAGCAATTTGGAAAAAGGTATTGTTGACATGTTTTGGAATAATGATATTCGCCAATATTTGTTTTGCATATCGTGTGTCATAATCACTTTTCATGTTATAAAAAAAATCCTGCTAGAGGATTTATGTATGATTTTCAATCAGGGCATAATAACGCAGACTAGAACTTTTTTTCTAGAAAACCCTGAAATAAAGGTTGATAAGCACTATAATAAAGATTTCGAATGGTTTGGCAAGAGAATAAATAGGAAATAATATAGTGTTTTTTAATCGTTAAATAGATGGCAAGAGATTACAATGTTTCTTGTTGTGGAGTATGTATAAATATATAACTAATAAATCCTAGAACTATAAAATTTATATTGATTATTCATAGAAAAATACTTATCATTGTTGAGTTGTTTTATATATATAATATTTCATGATGTCTGACCAACATCTTTTAGCAGAAATAACACAATCTGCAGTGATTTTTTATAATGGAAAAATTTTAGTTCTGGAATTAACTAATTTCCCATGAAAACGAGTATTTCCTGGAGGACGTATTAATCAATGAGAGTATTGGTTAGAAGGTTTAAAAAGAGAGCTAAAAGAAGAAATTGGTATAGAAAAATTTGAAGTTAATAATGTTATATCTATTGATAATTGGGATACTAAAAAGTGAAGTCAAATGGGGATATTTTATAGCTGCACTATATGAGAAAATAAAGTTTTATTAAGCTCTGAACATAGTAATTATCGTCGAGTAGGAATAAACGATAATTTAGATGAAATAGATTTTTATCATCCATTTCTTAGAAAACTTGTAAATTACGTCATGAATAATCAAGGTAATATTAATGGTAAATATTTATATATTAATGAGTAATTTATCATTTTTACTTGTCAACGATGAATAAGAAAGTTAAAGTGCTTTTCTTCATTGAGTTAAGTTTTATACCATCGTATGATGGTTATTCAACAACAATGCTCAAAGTTTATTAGTTCCTTGTCTAATAGTGATAACTATGAGCCTGTAGTAATACACTGTGACCGTGGAATATCTAATACTAGGGAAATTTTAAAACAACCATTCAAAACATATTTTGTAAATTCCTATGGTAAAGAGAGGCGTACTCCATTAGATTGTATAGATACAAAATTAGAAAAGATATTAAGAGATATAGTTCCAAGTAATGATATTTTACATGAAATGAAATTGTATATTAAAAATGATACAAAGGCTTTTCTAAAAGAAAAAAAATCAAAACAAGAAAGTTTAGAAATAAAGATAAACCAATTAGAGAATAAGGAAAGAGAACTGTCTCAAATGTTTATAGAATCAACTCTTCCTAGTAATGTGTTTATTGATACTAATGAACAAATACAGCATCAAATAGAGGAGGCGAAAAGGGAATTATGATACATTAGTGATAGTGATAAATATATTGAAGCTTCCAATAAAACTTTACAATTTCTTTCAAACCTTGAAAATATAGGTAAAGATTTGGATAACTTATCATGAGAGGCAAAAAGTTCTAGGGTGTACTCTATGGTGTTAACCATGGTATCGAACTGTATAATAAAAGGTAGAAACGTGAGTTCCTACCTTCTAAATAAACCATTTGAATATTTCAGAGTTCTAAGATTTGATGGGTGGCAGGACCTGTAGGTATCGAACCTACGACGCGGAGCTTTGGAGACTCCCGCTCTACCACTGAGCTAAGGCCCTATAAGAATAATTTTGGATGATAAACCTACGACGCGGAGCTTTGCCCCGACACGTCGGGGTACCACTGAGCTAAGGCTATTCATTTGGTTTTTTGAGGTTTTGAAATGATACATAATACTATAAAAAATGCAACTGAAAGTTTCTTCTTTAGTTTTATTACATATCAAATCATTTCATTATTTTTCTTACTGGTTTATATGAAATTGCTAGTATGATACTATTGAATATAATTGCATAAAGTAATAATTTCCATACTTCTAGGACCTCGCTACCAAACAGATATCTACCACCAATTGTACAACCGATAATTAACAAAGAGATAAATCCCATCATCTTCCAAGAGAATATAAGCTGAGCGTGATTTTTATGAGCGATTAGAATACTTCCAAATGTATATACAATTTCCATTGCCATTTGAGTGAAAATTGCGCCCGCGATTCAATAGCGTGGGATCGCAATAAATCCTATGATTGCCCCAATAATAATTCCTATTCCATTTACTTTAAGAAGTTTGTTATTTAAATCTAGTGCTACAAAAAGGAAGTTATATACTTGTTTTGCAAATGTAAACAAAAGCACTAAAGATAACCAAGGCAAGATAGTGTCTGATCACCATCAACCTGTAAACATAGAAAGGTAGCCTTTTCAACTAACGAATGATATTATGCTTTCGCGGAATACGGAGAAATTGATGAAAAATATTCACCCTATTCGCATGACAAAAAGAAGGAGTGATCCAAATACTTTTCTGGTTTTTTCTACTGTATATGAAGAGATTTTTGGGATAATCGAATTTCACAGGGAACTTGGCACGATGAGTAATATTTCCATAAGAGCGCTTGCTACTGCCCACACACCGACATATTTAAAACCGTTTGCCGTAGGGTAAAAGATACCCAAAAGAATCAAAACACCCAATGTGTGTAGACTACTTAGACAATATGCTAATCCGTATTTTCGATTATCTTTTAGTATCTTTCGTGTAAATCATCGATCTGGTTTTAATGATAGTTTTACAAACGTATTACTTGTTTTCCGAACATATATTCATTGTACTATGGCGCTTAGTAGAACGCTTCAAATCATTAGAAGAAATGCTGTAATTGAGCGGGAATCACCACTTGCAAAATCGATATTTTTGTATGTGAATAACAATCCTACGATAACGATAATTTGAGAAATTCTGGCAAGTGTGAGTGCAATACTCACATGTTTCATTCATCGATATAGCTGTAAGGGGAGTTGTAATATTCCTGCAATCATAAATGATGCAGAAAAGAGCATACCTAAAGGCAATCACCACACGAGATATGGATTTGAAGTATATGCGGGTATCAGGTATGCAATAAGAAGAGCAACTGTATATACAATAGTTACAGTAATAAATCTACTCCACACGAATTTTCCGTAGTAACTCTGCATTTCTGGAGTGTTCGTGATTTCGTGATCGTCTATTTTAATATCTACTTCTCATCATTCTTTTGTTACAAGTGTATTGATAGCATCGTCTCATTCATTTCCATCAGGAATTTGAATCGCCACATGTTCAGCATGCTGGATATTTGTATTTTTTTTTGCACCCACAAGTTTGTCTCTAATTTTATCTCTGATCTCTCCAAGAGTACGTAAAGCAATGACATATAAACCAAAATCTGCGAAAGCAGATCGTATGGCAAAGTATTTCAAGATAGTAGAATAGTCTCCATATCTCAGTGGACCTAAGTATGGCGTCATAAGTTTGACTACAACAAATCAACCGATCGCCGAAATAACGCGTCAGAGTATTTGTCGAAATGCATCTTTTATGAGTAATTTATGCATCATACTACTATAAAGATACACAATAAAAAAGAAAGTAAAACTATAGAAAAATGATTTCCTTGCAATCACTTGTATAATTTATATCATATTGTTAATTTTATCTTTTTATTATCTTCCATGAAGACAGTAAATCTTATTGCGCTTATTCTTATTGTTGTTGGTGCACTGAATTGGGGGCTAGTATGAGCGTTTGGATTCAACTTAGTAGATGCTATTTTTGGTGTAGGTTCAATCCTTGCAAAAATCGTTTACATTGTAGTTGGGCTAAGTGCTATTTGGTATGCAATAGCATATTTCTCTAAAAAGTAGTAATTACTTATTCTAATAAAAAAAACTAGGTTTGATTGCCTAGTTTTTTTGTTATGAAAAATACTATAATTATTTTTTTTCATCTTCTATCTCTATGTAATCTATATGTGTTCGTGTCTCATATCCTCACTTCTCTAGAAGTTTTTGCTTTTTCTTTTCTCCAATGGTAGTGAGGCTTATTTTCCATGCTTTTGCAATTGCATTTAATACTTCAATCATATCAGAGATTCCATTTACGATATCATCATGATTGTCTGTTCTTTTAATGAGTTTTTCAAAAAGCTCCTTGTATTTTTCTCATAATTTTTCGGTAATTTTTTGTTGCTTCTCTTCGTCAGTCGTTAAGTGATGATATATCGCTTTTTTGCCTTCAGCTTGCATTTGAGCAAGTATTTTGTCTCTTACTAGCTTATCAATAATGTGCTTTGACATTTGGTTTGGGCGAGAAGAATAAATGTATATACAGTATATAATTGATGATTATTTTTTTATTTTTTTCTCTATCGTAGCAAGACTATCTTTATGTTCTCCTTTTAATCTATTTATCACTGTTGTAGTCTCTTCATCACTAGCATTCATTATTTCTTCAAATTCGTCTTTGGTTAAATATTCTTTCTCAAAAAGTAAGTCTGCCATCTTATCCATTAAATCTTTGTGGGCAAGAAGAATGCTCTTTGATTGGAGATAAGCATTGTCAATAATGTTTTTTACCTTGCTATCAATGAGTTCAGCTGTTTTTTCTGAGTATGGTTTGTATGGTTGCCGTTCAGAAGCATCTTTGTCTTTTTCATATGTTATTTGACCCAATTCCTCATCCATACCATATTTCACAACCATATCACGAGCGATGCGAGAGATTCTTTCGAAATCGTTTGAAGCGCCAGTGGTAATGTTTTCCTTACCAAAGAAAACTTCTTCTGCAGCACGTCATCCAAGAAGTGAAACCATTTCATCAGTAAATTTTGCTTTGCTATATAAGTGTGTATCTTCACTCGGCATCATCCATGTCACACCCAAAGCCATTCCACGAGAGACAATAGATATTTTTTCAACTGGATCAGTGAGTGGAGAGAAAAACGCGGTAATTGCATGTCATAGCTCATGATATGCTACGATTTTTTTCTCTTTTTCTTGTAGTGATTTGATTTTTTTCTCTGGCCCCATTACGAGCTTTTCAAGACCATATTCCATATCTTTATTTGTTATTTCTTCTCTTCATTCTTTAGCTGCTTTTAGTGCCGCCTCATTGATAATGTTTTCAATATCTGCTCCGACGAACCCACTCGTGCGTCTTGAGAATCCATCTAAATCGACGCTACTATCTATCTTTTTGTTGCTTAGATGATATTTTGCAATAAGCACTCTTTCCTCAAGTGTAGGCCTACCGATAAGTACTTTTCTATCAAATCTACCAGACCTAAGAAGCGCTGGATCAAGTGTATCTGGTCTATTTGTCGCTGCAACTACGATAACTTTTGTGTCCTGGTCAAATCCATCCATCTCTGTCAAAATTTGATTTAGTGTTTGTTCTTGTTCTTGATGTCCGCCAGTATAACCAGCTCATCTTCTTTTCCCAATTGCGTCTATCTCATCGATAAAAACTATCGCTGGAGCTGAGGTTTTCGCTTTTGTAAAGAGTTCTCTAACTTTTGCTGCGCCCATTCCAACGAGCATTTCCATAAATTCTGAACCTGATGCAGAAAAGAATGGAACGTTCGCTTCCCCTGCAACAGCTCTTGCTAAAAGTGTTTTTCAAGATCCCGGAGGTCAATAAAGAAGAACTCATTTGGGAACTCTCGCTCATGCTTTTTTGTATTTTTCAGGATTTTTTAAGAAGTCGACGATTTCAATTAGTTCTTCTTTTGATTCATCCATACCTGCGACATCAGAAAATTTCGTTTTCATATCATTTTTGCTTTTTAGCTTACCAACTTGAATATTGAAAGGGAGCCCACCTGCTCATCCCTTTGGCATGAACATTTTGAAAAAAAATATCACTATGACGAAAAAGAATAGTGTAGGGATAATTTGCTCCAAAAGAAGTTTGCTAAAGACACCTTCTTCTTCGGAAGAAACTATGATTTGTGTTGATCAAGTAAGTGTAATACCAAGATCTGTCAGTGATGTCATCGCTGGTTTTTGTGTTTTTTCTACGACATAGTTTTTGATAGTAATATTTTTTTGTGTCATCATACTAGAAAATTCTTTTTCTGTGCTAGTGTCACCTGATTTATATCATTTTAGCTGTGTTTCATTTAGTACTTTAATTTGACTATAGCGCCCTTCGTTAAAAGCTTTTATGAAATCATTTAATGTGATTTCATCAGTGCGTGAGATTTTTTCTATGTAGGTATTTCCTTGATTATCGGTTTCTACTTTTGGACCATTGAACAAGTAGAGAAGTACAGTTATGCCTATCGCAACTATGATAAATCGACGCAATCATCATCGTTTCTTAGGAACTTTTTTTGTGTTGTTTGCCATAAAAATAGTTTTTGTAAGATAAAACCTCAAAAGCCGAGACGATTTACGAAAAATATAATCCATCTCAGTTATCTATATATATGGAATTCATAATTTACTACAACCCGAATTTAAGCATAATTTTTGGAAAAAATATCTAATTTCAATTGATTGCACTTGTTGCAAATGCTCGTGAAGTAGTGTTTTTATCCCAAAATCTGATTACATTTTCCTTATTTTAAAGATGCAAGATAGCCACTTTATAACGCCTATTGCGATTCTTCTTGCAAATTATAGGTGAAACAATATGCTTTATAAATGACATTTAAGCCACAAGACTATTATTTTCAACAAGCGCAAAAAGAATGATTTAAGGCAAGAAGCGTTTTTAAGTTGAAAGAAATTGATGAAAAATACCGTATTTTTGATAAATCCGTTAAGACAGTACTTGATATCGGTTGTGCACCGGGTTCTTGGTTGCAATATGTTCAAGAAAAATTATCAACAACTCACGGTTGACGTCTTGATCAGCAGAAAAATACTCCTCACTGAAATAGTAACAATCTACAAAAATCGGCTCTTTGAGCCGAGCATCCGAAGGATGCAATAAGTCCTATGGTATCTGTAAAATCGTTACCATACACGTTAATAGGATTGGATATCAAAGATGTTATTTTGGATTTACCAGGTCTGTATACATACAATCAAGATATCCAAGATCAACAAGCAGTAGAACATATTTTGCAATCTCACAATATCAAGAAGTTTGATGCGATTATCTCTGATATGGCGCCAAATACTATTTGATTTCGCGATATTGATGCTATTAGAAGTATTGAATTGTTGTATATGACTCTTCCATTGTACGAGAACTTCTTAAAAGAAGGTTGAAAAGCTGTCATAAAAATATTTATGGGACCTGGGTTTGACAAATTTATTCAAGATTTCAAAAAAATAGTTGGCAGCAAAAATGTAAAAACGTTTAAACCACAAGCAGTGAGAAAAGAAAGCAAAGAAATATATATTGTGAAGTATTAAGAGTAATAAATATTTTTTTAAAGATTTTGTTTCATAAAATTTCTCTATATAGAAAAATCCCTAGTTTTTACCTTGCTAATTCATATACTAAGATACAGTTACTTTCTAACATACATATAATGAAATTAGGACTTGTTTGAGCAGCAAATGTGGGGAAATCAACGCTATTTAATAGATTGATTGGGACATATAGAGCGATAGTGACAGATATTGCGTGAACGACTAGAGAGTTGTTGCGTGATTATTCACAATGGGAAGAGATGAAATGAGTTGAAGTTATCGACTCTCCGGGATTGCTAAATTTTGCAGAAGAGTTAGATTTTATTCATCAAATCATAGAAGAGGCAGATGTGCTGTTTTTGGTGGTTGATGGAAAGATGGGAATGGGATCAAGAGAACAGCAAATTGCCGCAATGATTATCGCCGCTGGGAAGAAAGAGAAAACAGTGCTTGTGGTAAATAAATTGGAATGAAGTTTGTCTGATAAAAAATATGCTCTTGCATTAGCCGATTTTTATGTGTTAGGATTCCAGGAGGTTGTAGGGATTTCAGCAAAGGAATGAGAAAATATAGATGTATTATTGGAACTCGTACAGTTGCAAATGAAAAAATCTGGGAAAAAACCAGAAATTAGAAAAGACGGTGCGGTACAGATCGCAATAGTTGGGAAACCGAATTCGGGAAAATCCACACTCATGAATTACCTAGCGAAAAAGGTTGTTTCACATGTCTCTGAAAGGCCAGGTACAACGCTCGATTATATAATGACTGACATGCAACTAGGCAAGCATCTTTTTCGTTTGTATGATACAGCAGGGATCAGGAAGGTTATCAAAGCATCTGAACTAGAAAAGATTGCTTGGACGAAAACATATAAAATGATTGACTACATAAAGCCGATTGTTGTGATGTTGATTGATATGTCGGAGACGATTTCTCATATGGATTTGAAAATTATTGGTGATATGATAGAGCATAACGTACCGATTGTTATTGCGCTAAGCAAAATAGACCTCCTAACAGATGCAAAAGAAAAAAAACAGAAACTTGCGATGGTAAATGCATATATGAACATTGCTAAGTGGATTCCGATTGTGCAGATAAGTGGAGAAACTGGCGAATGAGTACAAGCACTATTCGGAGTGATTAAAAAGATCCACGAACAGCAATATAGACGTATTTCAACAGCTGAAATTAATAAGGTTATCTCAATTGCGTTTATCAAATCACCACCAAGATTCCCGAAAAATAAAATCTGTAAGTTATACTATATGACACAAGTAGATACAAATCCGCCCACATTCGTATGTTTCATAAATAGTTTAGATAAACAAAATTTTGCATTTGCGAAATGGGTTGAAAATACATTGAGAAGAGGATTCGGATTTATTTGAGTCCCATTATCTATTACATTCAAGGAAAAATCTGACAGAGAAGATAGAGATGATAGAGACGATAGAGATGAAAGATAGTTCCTGTAAAATATGAGATAGATATTTATTTTTAAAAATGAAAAACCCGCTATTCAAGCAGGGTTTTTTGTTTTTTTCGCTAGAGTGGCCAAAAGCAATTGTAGCGCACTTGAAGTGATGTCTTGCGCTTGGTCTGGAGCAATCTGGTTTTTTTCTGCGATCGTATTAACTTCTTTTTGTTTTATAACTTGTTGCGCCAATCAAATGATGTCTGTCATGTCCATGTTCACTGGTAGTTAAAAAAACTATGATAAACCTGGGATATTTGGCATATTCCCACCTCACATCATACCTGCAAGTTGTGTCGGATCAAATCCAAGGATCTCTTTGGTTTTTTCTTGAGCGATTTCTTGTGCTTTTTGTTGTCCCTTTTCATACGCTACTTTTATAGATTTTTCTAGATGTTTTTTTATTGATTCTGGAATAAGATCCGCTGGATCGTGAATTTGCACGTCTTTTACCTTTGTTTCTCCAGATATATCGATCATGATACCTAGCTCATTCCCTTCGTATTGAGGGATGTCTTTTGCTCTGATAATAATGTTTTGTAGTGCGTCCTGCAGTTTTTTATACTTATCGTACATTTTTTTCATTTCTCACATTTGTCCAAACATTGTGCTACGAGGTTAGTAATAAAGAGTTTTATTATTCTTCTGTTTTTTCTGCTTTCTTTGCTTTCGTTGGTTTTTTATCTTTTTTCTCTTCTTTCTCTTCTTTATTTCAAGCTACAGTGTCTTTTGCAGTAGATAGTTTTGCATAGATTTTTCTTTCTGCATCAAGGTGTTTTTCCCAGCTTACATTTTCGATACCCAGAAGCTCTACAAACTTTCTTAAAATAAAGAATTTCTCAAGAGACTCTTTTGCAGAAGTTCTCATTTCATCGTACATTTGATTTGTCTTCTCTTCACCTATTTTTGCTAAATATTGTTTCAATCCTTCTTCGCCTCCAAATTTTTCACCAAGTTGTTTGATCCTTGCTGACATTTCTTCTCTTACAAATGTTTCAGGTACTTCTACTGCAAAAGAATCTTTCGCATCACTAAGAAGTTTTTCTACTGCTGTCTGTAAACCATTTTCTTCTTTTTGTTCAATGAGTACTGATTTCACTTTATCAACTAAACCATCATATGTTTTGATATCAGGCGATTGAAACAACCTAGTTAATGTCGCTTCATCATTGAGATCAGGTAAAATCGTTTCTTTGATATCAACAATAGTGAGGATAACTTTTGTGATTTGCTTTGCTAATTCGCTACCATGTGGGTGATAATGAACTGCGTGAGGAAGCTTTTCTTCTTCGTAAGGTACCTCGGCAATATCTGTTTTCTTTTTCCCTTTTAGTGCATCCCAAAGAAGTGGAGATTCGTCATATTCTTCTTTTCCAAGAAAAGCACTCCCTTTATGAAGTTCTTTTCAATCTTTGTCAACCATGCTGTAAGATGCTTTTACAAGAGAATCTTCTATAATCATCTCTGCTTCTTTGTAGTCAGCATATTGTCTTTGTAAGTTCTGGATTGCTTTTTCTGTGTCTTCTTTGGTAATGAATGTGTCCATAGGCTCTATAGAAAGTTTTTCCCAGTTAGCATTTTTGACTGTTACTTCTGGATATACATCGAGCTTGTATGATATTACTTTCCCACCATCTTTATTTTCTGGTGTTATTTCGTACGGTTGGCCTATAAATTGAATGTCGGCATGGTCTTTAACGATGCTTTTGATGCTTTCATTTATGATTTCTTCTACTATAGCCATTTCGAGATATTCAGGTTTAATTTGTTTTTCAACCATATGAAGTGGCACGTGTCCTGGTCTAAATCACTGTACTTTTACCTCTCCTTGAAGTCATTCAAGGGCCTTTTTGTTAAAACCATCCATTTCGTCTTGTGTCGAGATGATATTTACAAGATAACTAGAACCGAGAGCTTTTGTTAGAGTAGTTTGCATACTTTTTTTGCATATAAAAAATTAAAACACGTTTATTGAGTATAGAGATTCAGAACGATTTATCAATTGGAAGATGATTTTATATTGAAAACACATCAAAAAGATATATTATCATTTGTCAAGGAATAATTCCTTGGATATTGAGTTAATACTATTCCTTCGATTTTTTAAAATATGTCTTTTTGAAAGTCATTCTATGAAAAAAATAGAACAAGCTCCATTTAGTGATTTGCACTGAGAACCACATCTTTCAGAATCTAAAAAATCTATCTCGTTTTTTTATAAAGGAAAAATTTGACTAGCGTTGTTTCTACTTTTGCAATCTGGTTATCCTACCGTGGCTTGAAAACATGTCGACGCAATAGAAAATCCAATAGCAGAAATCGAACTCGTAGATGCTCAAATTGATCCAATCTGAGAAGAGAATAATTATGATTTTAAGAAGTACAATACAGTCCCATATTCTTCTTTGTTTGGAAAGGAAGATAAAGAACTCTCAGAGAGTGAGAAAAATGCTAAAAAAATATTTATTGCCGATGTGGCAAAACAAATTAATGCTATCAAATGAACTAATGACCTTCCTTTAAAAAGCATAACATTTTCTAATCAGTCTTTATCTAAAAAGTATGGGTTTCCTGGCTCTGTACATTTTTCATTTAAAAATAGCAAACATAGAGATGGGAAAGTGAGTTTCCTTATAGATAGTTCACTCGCTCAGGATCCCGTTTTCGTGCAGAACTCCAACCCTGATGCTTTTCAAATAATTGGTAAAAATCCTGAAAAAGTTAAAGATCCTACATTTGTTATTACAATTTGAGAGAGAACATTTTTGGTAAAATCGGCTGTGCCGGGCGTTTTCATAGACGGCATAAAAATGGTCAAAAATCCGCATACGCAAAGATTGGAAATACATATGCCCGTCAAAGCAATATGACTTTTTTCATGGACTATAAAAAGAGATGGAGAGAAGCGAGGAAAGGATATTTATAATTGTTACTATTGAGTACCTTTTGGATGAGAAAAAATAATTTCAGAAGTGGTTAAAATAATCGACATTTCTAAGTAGTGTTAAAATATTTTTTAATCAGATTGTATCAAAATTTCTTGTATGGTATATCCCATATTTCCTATCAGTGGAGCGAGTGCATTTGTTGCATTTTTGAGTGCGGCGTCCAATATGCCTCTTTGAATCGCTTCGATGGTCATGATTTTAAGCGTTTCATTTCTAATCTCGGTTTCTAGTTGCTCATTGCCGTTCGTTAAGATGCCAGTTTCTCTCAAAAAAGGTTTTGTTTCTTCGGTGAGATAACTACTGAGAATTTTTGGAGCTGGAAGGATGAGTGTAATCGAATTGTCTGAATTGATTTTAATGTCGCCTGTTGTAAGCTTGCTAATATCAAATCACGCTACTACTTCAGCGTATGCAACAAGTTGTATTTTGTCTACGAAGAAAAACGTTTGTACCAAGTTATCCCGATCTTTGTTTGGTAAAATATCTTCAAGTCATTTTTTCCCTTCTACAATTTTTTGTAGATTCATGCGTACAGTTTCTAGATTCCCAACGCTTGCAAGCTGTGTAATGATTGTGGTTTTGGTCATATCTACTTCTATCTTTTGCGAGTTAGGTTTAGCAAAATACCATTGGTATCCAAAGAAAAGGATTACAGCACAAATTGCAATTATTGCAAGTGCCATCAAAGATTTGGCGATATTGGACATCTCCAGAAAGATCAATAAATAAATACAATTGCAGTATAATAAAAATATTTTTCATTGCAATAGTGTACAACGAAGTTGTTGCCCGTCCTGTCTTTGGTCAGCTATTTTTCCGTCGATAGTACGGGCATCCCGCCTTCGGCGGGAGAGATTGGTTTGCTGCTCTCAACGGTCGCAGAAAATAATTTTTTATCCTTTCGGTTGCATAAAACTCTTAGAATGTATATACTTATAGATAATTTTATTTTATATTGGAAAAGTAAATGCTTCAGATAGATCATTTCGTGATGAATTCGTATGATGATGTTAAACCATATTTTGATGAGCTATTGTCTCGTGAGGTAATCACAAAAGAACAAACTTTACAATGGTTTAGGGATTCTGATGCCTTGTCTGCTCATATTTCTGAGGATGAAAATCGGAGATACGTTCGTAACAGTTGTGATACAAAGAACGAAGAATATAAACAATCATATATCACGTATATTACTGAAATTGCTCCGAAACTGCACGAAGTAAGCAATCTTTTGCACAAGAAGATAATTTCTTTACCATGACTTGATGAAATTGCACAAGAAAATACTGGGTATGAAATACTTTTGAAAAGTATCAAACAAGCAATTGCAATGTATAGAGAAGAAAATATTCCGCTTAGTGTTGAGTTGTCTGAAACAGAAAGATTGTACGGAGAAACTACTGGCGCAATGATGATTGAGCATGATGGAAAAAATCTCACATTGCAACAAGCAGGTATCCATCTGCAATCAACAGATAGGGAGCTTAGAAAGGACGTGTATGAAAAAATATGGTCACGTAGAGCACAAGATGCGGTGAAAATAGATGAACTTTTTTCAAAACAATTGGCGCTTAGAAACACAATCGCAAAAAATGCTGGATATGAAAGTTTTGTAGAGTATCAATGGGATAATTTTGATAGATTTGATTATACACAAGAACAAGTATTTGCATTTCACGAATGAGTAAAAAAATATATTGTTCCACTGGCACAAAAAATCTATGAGTACCAGAAACAACGCTTGGGTGTAGAAACTCTAAAACCATATGATCTGAGCGCAACAGTTGTCTGAGAGCCAGAACTTAAACCATTTAAAACGGGCGAGGAGTTGTTGGAGAAATGAATTCTTGCAATAGGTCAACTCTCTATGCCGTTTGCACAAAAAATTGAAACAATGCGTACGGGATGATTCTTTGACGTAGAGTCCAGAGAAGGTAAACAGTGATGAGGGTATCAGACATATCTGCCGGTATCTAAATCTCCATTTATTTTTATGAATGCAGTTGGATTGCAAAGAGATGTAGAAACACTTGTGCATGAAGCTGGGCACGCAATACACTCTTTTTTTAGTGATCATTTACCACTGTCTATCAAACATCCACCTTCAGAAGTATGTGAGGTTGCGTCGATGAGTATGGAATTATTGACAATGGACACTCGGTCGCTATTTTATCAAAATCCAACACACCTTAAAAAAGCAAAAGAACAAACACTATCAGGAGTGATTGAAACGCTTCCTTGGATTTCTGTGATTGATTCGTTTCAATACCGAGCCTATAAAAATCCAATGCATTCCATCCAACAAAGAGATGAAAAGATGCAAGAACTATTAGCCACATATCAACCTTGGATAGACTTTTCTGATTACGCAATCTTTGCAAAAAAGCGTTGGCAAGCGCAACTTCACATATTTGAAGTGCCATTTTACTATATTGAATATGGTATTGCACAACTCGGTGCTATCGGGATTTGGAAAAATTATATGATTGAGTGAGAACGTGCACTAGAAAAATACAAAGCGTGATTGTCTCTTGGATATACAAAATCAGTACCAGCGATCTATGAGGCAATGGGTATTCAGTTTGATTTTACGCCAGAAAATATCAAAGAGTTGGGTGAGTTTGTTTACAAGGAATGGGAGAAAGTAATATAAAAATCTTGTATATACAATATCAGAACTATTGATTTTTAAAGAGATAGGTGCTTAGTTTGAATCAGCTCTTGTATAGGTGAAATAATGGCTTATTTTGTATATGGCAAGCTAAGAAGAGTAATATAGAAAATTTGTATATACAAAGTATTACATCAATCCTCTAATTTCTGTTTTTACATATTTGTTTGCAATAGCTCATAACTCGTTCATCTCTGTGCGGGTGAATTTCCCAGCGATAAATGAAGGATCTATCATGTTTTCCGTTGGATAGAAATTTTGGATTGCGTATTTGAGCGGTTTGTTATTTCAATGAGGGAAATTTCAGGAATCATCAGAAAGTTCTTTTGCGCGGGTTGCGATATATGAAGCGATTGCTTCGATTTTCTCAGGTGTATGATATGGCTTGGAGACAGTAGTTCTGAACTCGTATTCTAGTCAACTTGTCATTATTATATCAATAGATTTTTTTAAAAATTCTTGTTTTCCTGTTGTCTGAGTTAGGTAGTCCATTCATGCAAAATCATCTTTAATGTCCATTGCGATATAATCAAGAAGGTTTTCGTTTATTAGATTTTGCACGACTTCTGGCTGTGTGCCATTTGTATCAAGTTTAACGAGAAATCACATGTCTTTTATCGTACGCAAAAAATCTGGAAGATCAGTTTGTAACGTTGGTTCTCAGCCACACATAACAACAGCATCGATCAGTCATTTTCTGATTTTTAAATATTCCAAAACTTCTTCAGTTGGGAAGTGATTGTGAGCGTCTTTTTGAATTTTTTCTGTTTTCCTCAGCTATCTCTTGTATCACCTGTAATGTCCCTCTCAAATCATCGGATATTTTGAAGTGTGTAGAAACACTATCCGGGGTGATGTTTTGTGGAGTCTTTGCAGTGTTTGGTATGTTTACGTTTTCCAGCATCAGTATGTTTGATTATATAAATAGGGGGGAATTAAATATTCATAACAAGTATATCTATTTCAAAAATATATTGCTTAAAAAAATATTTTTCATTATTTTTACTATTTTTTTATAAACCATTTTTTTATATTGTTATATAATATTGAAATTGCTTCGATAAAACTATTTTTAATAGGGAACTATATCAACTCCGATAAGATTTTGGCTACTGCCTTTTTTAATCTCAGCGCCGCAAACATATTATACACAAAATCTAAAATAATGGTCGCTATTTTCTTTCATGTTTTGATCTGAAAAACCTTTTTTTGGCTTCTTAGAAAATTTTTGGGTATTATTGTAGAGAGTTTTTACTTTTTTATAAAATACATGGTTATATTCTCCTCAAAGAATGTTAAAAATTCATCATCTCAATCACAAGAAGCGCAAACGGTCGGGCATAATATAAGAGCTCTGATTGATCGTTTGCAGCCACTTACTCAAGGGAAAGAACTTACGAATCGTCAAGCATGAGAGCTGTATGCAAACTTTTCTGATGTTAAGAAAGATATTGAGAATATGGGAGATGACGGATTTATTCTATTGCAAGAATATAATTATGAACACGTCTATCAGCTCGTAAAAGAAGAAATCATCCCAAATATGATACAACATCTTTTATGAGAACGAAAAGAAAAAGAGAGAGCTTTTCGGGAATGATTACCAAATACTGTTATCAATCGACTTACAACTGTATTAGAAACAGCGGACACTCCAATACATTTCCCTATCGATTTTGGTACCAATAATGCAGAACTTGAAAAAGCATTAAATGATTTTCTTGCAGAGGAGGTGCAACATGCGTTTTCTGATTGCATGGATGCTATTTTAGAAAGTATATGAGAAATTGTTAATGAAAAAAATTACATAATTCTTTGAGACCATTTATCAAAAATGAAAGAGAATACTTTGATATCAGAAAACATGGAAACGACCATTAAACAATGCGCTTTACAACATATCTTTTCTAAAACGAGTAAAGCACTTTTAGAAAGAATGAATAGTCTGTATGACCAATTAGACGAGGCAAGAGTAGAGAGAAATATTTTTGTGGATATTTGAGAAAAGGAAGACGTGCAAACACAAATATCTTGATTACAGGAACAGATTGCATGAGGGAGTGCAGCTGAAGAGTTTTTACAGCAACTATCAAATGATTTTGAAAATGTATTTATAAAAAAACTTTATGATATATGCCTTGTTGTGCTAGAAGAAAATATAGCAAATTCAATTAAGAATGTAACTGATGAGCAAGAATTCCAGAACTTCGAAAATGCAGATGAGCTTAAAGAGTGGAAACAAAAAATAACGTTTTTGCAGGACGATAAGAAAAATGAGCTTGTACAAAGATACGAATCGCTTAAGAGAGGCGTTTTAGCAATGATTTTATCTAAACTACCAAGAATACTTGTAAAAGGTGATGACGTGTTTTTTTGAAATGAAAAGGTCGCTATCAATAAAAGCGATCAATCTGTCAAAAAACAACTATGGAAATTAGAACCAATTTTGAATGAATCAGATAAGGATTCTATTGTGGCAACGTTTCAAAACAGAAGAAATAAAAAAGACATTATTAAACCATCCTTATCAAAGCAACTCAGGGTGCAGGGAGGACAAGAAATACAATATGTATATACAAAAAAGGAATGGCAGGAAATGATGACATGACAAAAAACACTACTCAAAGATCCTGAGTTTATCAAATTGCGCAGCGAAAGAGACATTCTTAAAAAACAATTAGATCAGGCTCTTTCTTATAAGAAAACGTTCCAAAATTCCTATTCTGGTAGTGAAAATAATATTATCATAGATACTACAGAAAAAAGAATAACACAATTAAAAGAAAAACGAAATAAGTATAATTTAAAAATCATTAACAAACAAAATCCTCTTTTTTCGATACAAGATATATTAAATAGATTCCCTGAAAAACAGTTCTGAGAAGTCCCAAGCCTCGGTGATAATATCGTTATTACGCATCAAGTAATCGAAGATTTACAAGCATTAGCGAGACTTTGTAGAAGGCAAATCTTGAAACAAGATGGGATAATAACCTTAGAATGAGAAGGTGGTGTAGGAAAGAATGTTCTAATAGACATCTATGCGCATTATACCAACAGAAAAGTTTTTACTTTCCCATGTAATAATAGTGCAACTAAAGAAGATCTAACATATCAGTGGTTGATAAATGAAAATGGGACATATAAACTTCACTCAAAAGTATATGAAGCAGCATTGACGCCAGGCGCTATCCTTTTGTTTGATGAGATAAATACGTTGCCTACTGGGGTTGTTAAATTATTAAATGGTTTATTTGATTTTAGAAGAAGATTAACTTTGCCATATGATAATGAGTATGTTAAAGCACAAGAAGATCTCCTTATTATAGGGACACAAAATCCTACTCATTATTTATGAACGGCTCCTAAACCACAGGATACAATATCAAGAGAGACGACATATGTTGTTAATTATCCTAAGTTAAAAATAATGCAACCTGATTGAACGGATGTAATCGCTTATGATGAAGCACTTATGTTATATAGAAATAGTCCTTTGTATTATAAGTTTCTTACTATTAAATGACATAGCCAAGAAAAAGTTAATCATATAAAATATTTGATAGAGAAAAAACGCTCTTATCATTTTTTAACAGAAGAACAAGAAAAACAAATTGCCGATATAAAAAATGATAAGCTTTCAGATCCTGAGTTTGTTCAAATCTGGAACAAAGTGCTAAATGAATCAGATGAAGAAGCCGCAAAAGAGCTCTATGGGGAAGATACTGTAGAGGGGATAAAAGATATATATACTCTTTTACAATTTGCTGACCATATCCGTAACAGATATATAGAGAAAATGACGTGAATAAACAAACTAGAAAAAATCTCTAATAGCGTTTCTCCAAGAGACCTTAATAAAATGATGTCTGAACTTGAAGAAGGAAAGACAGCAAAAGAAGCATTTATGCGTGTTTATCTTCCATCAGTCCAAGATAACGCAACGAGAAATGCACTAAAAATAGACTTGGAATCAAAAAGCTTTTAAAAACCTGCAATATTTACATCGTATTTTTTAGAACAACTATTAGATGTCAAAACAACTTCTAACACAACAAAATGCAGATATAACTCCGGTTATTGAGAAATCAAACGCTGGTGTTTTGTCATTAGCAAAAGTGAAGAGTACAGAGGTTAGTGCTCAGAATTTAAAAAAAAATCTTCAGAAAAAAACAGTTTCTGAAAAAGACATACAAAGATTGGTTGATGAGAAATTAGAGTATCTTCAATGGTTGTTGAAATACGCAAAAGAAAAATGAGTTGAACTTCGTCCTAGAACAGAAGATATGCCTAGCACTTTTGCTTGTGGCTTATGAATTGATGTACAATTATATGCAAATCAATTTTTGAGATGAGAAATCGGAATGAATGATATTCCTGATGACGTCTTTCGTCCAAAATATATCTACTACGATCTGGAGATGTTATTGGAAAATGATAAAAGTATTTTGAGAGAGCTTTTTGCACATGAGATATGACATGCAGAAGTGTCAAATTATAAAGACATACTTCAAGTTACAAAACGAGCGTATGAAAACGGACTCCCGCGTAATCTAATAGCATCGTTTTTCAATGGCGCCAATGAAGATCCATTTGTTTGAAGATACGTAGGAGGGAAATCTCCAGTTCGCAAAAGTGGCGTAAGAGAATTATATAAAAAAGTGTGAGCGACAACTACTCATGGAGAGTTTGACTTGAGAGGGAAATATAAGGTTGATCAGTTAAATAGTAAATTATCATATCATTGGCTCAATACAGACTTCCCTGAAACATATGCTATGGAGATAATTGTAGATGATGATGTACAAGAAGCATATGAAAAGGTTCTTCCCTTTTATGATGAAACTATAACTCCTATACCTGATTTACCAAAAAGAGTTGAAAGAAAAAATGAGATATATCTACCAATACTTGCAGACCTTGCTCAAAAAGATACCCAACAGCAAACCCTTTTAGAGAAAATAAAAGAAATGTTGTCGTCCTCATATTCATGAGATAATAAACAAGGTTCTTGCATAGATGTTGGAAATAAGGATGGCTGAGAAAAAAATATATGAAATGAGAAGCCACTTAGTATTGATTCTTTAAAAAAACGGCTATGAGAAGATAGAGTAGAAAAACTGATGCAAGAAGCACAAAACAGTATTGATAATATGAGCGAGGAAGAAAAACAAAAACTTCTTCAAAAAACCAAAAACACAATTAATAATGATGTGAGAAATAAATCAGATGATACAATAAAAGGACTAAAAATAACTGAGAATGTACATGGAGAACCTGTAGTACAACCGTCTGGAAAAGATGTAGCAGCAGAAAAAGAGGCAAAGAAATTGCAAAAAACACTAGAAGAAAAAATAGCGATTAAAGAAAAATCTATTGCACAAGCAAATAAAATAAAACAAGAAGCAAATAAAATAAAATCAATAAAAGAAGTAGAGCAGATAAAAGAGGTCTTAGAAAACGCTCAGAATGTTGAAAATGAGATTGAGAGAAAAAAATTGCTTGATGAGTTAGAGAATAAAATAGAATGATTAAAAATAGATAGAAAAATGTTCTTACAAAATCTGCAAGACCAATGATTTTCTGAAAGTGAAGAGTCTGACTATGAAGAGTATATGCAATTGGAAGACGAAATAGAGCCATATACTGATGAATTTATTTGCGCTCTTGAGGATTATATACCTAAACTAAGAGAGTATTTTATTGCAGGGAAGCATCACTCTGGTCAATTATATGATATCCCATTGGCAGCGAGAAAAATAAAAATGGGGCATTATGATTTTTATGGAAGGAAAGATATAAAAGAAAGCATAAAAGTAAATCTTTGAGTAATGTTATCGGTTGACGTGTCATCAAGTATGTCAGAGAGAATGGTAGAGGTGCGCAAACTAGCAATATTTCTCTGAATTGTATGTGAAAAATTAAAGATTCCTTTTTATGTAAATGCTTTTTGAAAAGCTGTAAAAACAGTCAAACTTGTCAATGAAGAATATGTAGCACAAAAAGGGAACTTCTATAGAATGACAAAGAATCTAGAAAATGCAACGAATCTTGAAGCTGCGATTAACGATCTACTTGAACAAATATGAGATAAAAAGATCTACAATTATCAATTTGAATTTTTACCTATTATTATTACTGATGGCGATCCAACCCAATGAGAAAAATTGCCAGAGAAATTGTCAAAACTAACAAATAACTTTTGATGATTGGATATTATATTTTGATTATGAATGAATGCGTCTGAGAAAAAAAATTGTTCAGCAAATTTTCCAAAATGAAAAAAAATTTGGTTTGATGATGATGCTATTGGTAATATTTTATCTGTATGAAAAGTAGAACTTATTGATTTTTTAGTAGATAACAAAGATAGATTATTCACGCATGAGGACTGATAAAATGATCTATAAACCATATACTAAATAACTTTTTTATTACTTGTAAAAGACTATGGACTATCAATTAAGCACCTCTTCGCAATCACTCTCTCATTCCAAAAAAAACATACCAAACACTGCAAAGACTCCACAAAACATCACCCCGGATAGTGTTTCT